>JAAXJF010000047.1:410-5081 GCA_012269985.1 Acidimicrobiaceae bacterium | reverse complement strand
CGCTGAGAACCCAGACGCCCCGTTCTTCTTCGGTATCCCGGCCTGGATCATCGCATCAATCTTTGTGGTCATCGACATCCTCCGCTTCGTCGGCGACCGCATCTGGGGGTCACTCCTCGTGATGCTGCTCGCCATCGGCACCGCCCTCGTCACCGTGCGTCAATGGGGATTCGCCGACCGTCTCGACATGATCCCCCGCTTCACCAACAACACCCGGCACAAAAAGCCGACCCGTTCATCTCGAGGAAAAGTCCGCCGCCCCAACCGGAGCCGCGGAGGATCGCAAGTCGTGAGCGGCCCATGGGAACCACCTGCGGCCTCGCCGGCAACCCAAGCGCTGCAAGACGAACTCGACGGCTTACTCGACAAGGTGTCATCAAGAGGGCTCGATGCGCTCTCATCAGATGAGAAAAAGCGCCTTAATGAGCTATCGAAGCGGCTGCGTTAGACGCCGCCCGCACGTACAGCGCGTACAACAACATCCCGCCGGCGAGCACCGTCGCCAGGTCAGCGAGAATGTGATACTCAAACGATTGCTTCACGAAGCCTGACCCCAGAGCAGCAATCGCGCCACACAAACTCAACGTGAGA
Source organism: Acidimicrobiaceae bacterium (assembly GCA_012269985.1). GTDB lineage: Bacteria > Actinomycetota > Acidimicrobiia > Acidimicrobiales > Ilumatobacteraceae > Casp-actino5. Next base: position 4,490 of record JAAXJF010000047.1, on the reverse strand, counting down.
TCTCCTGTGCCCTGAGCCTCGACTCGGGCGTGCACCGGCACCGACGACGTCAGCAGGGACGTTCCGGCGATGAGCCCGATGTTCCAGCCGAGACCCAGCAGGAACAGACCAATAAACACAAGTGCCGGCACATACCCGGCAATCTGCACAGTGATGGTGCTCACTCCGAGCAACACGGCACCAATCAGCACCGATTTCACCGCTCCGGTGCGGTCAACGAACCGCCCGACCAGCGGAGCGAGCCCAAACATTCCCACGATGTGCAACGCAATGACCATCGCAGAGAGATCAGCGTGCCCATGATCTGCCATATGCGGAGGGGTCATCGTCATCACACCGACCATCGACGCCTGCGCTCCCGCCATCGCTACCAACCCGAGCATTGCGTGCTTCGACTTTCGAATCTCGCCAAAAGAGTTACGAACCTGTTTGATTGGACGGGCCCGCTCAGCAGTCGGGTCAACCGCGTTCGAGACGACTAACGGGTCAGGTCGCAAAAACACTAGATACGCAAGCGCCCCCACTGCGAACAGCGCTGCCGCAAATAGATATGGGCCCACATATTCGTCAAGCCCGATCGCAATACCGAAGCGTTTCTCTAACGGTGTGAACAGCGGACCAAACACTGCGCCCAAGGTGCCGATCCACACCACGGCACCGATCGCTTTCGCGCGCTCATCATCGGTTGCGAGATCGGCTGCGGCATAACGGGCACCCAACGAAGCGGCCTGACCCGAACCGAACAGCAACATGCCAATAATGAACAGCCAGAACATCCGTGTCTGACCACCAGCGGCCGCAACGAGCGAACCAAACGACCCAATGCCAAGCGCAAGAGCGAGACCCGGGCGTCGCCCACGTCGGCGCATAAATGCAGCCAGCGGAATCGATGTCAACGCCGCACCGAACGTGAACGCCGCCGACCCGAGTCCGGCGAGCCGGTCAGAACCCAACATGTCTTTTGCGAGCAGCGATACAACCGCAACGGTGCCAGCAACCGCGGCCTGTCCGGGCACCACTGCAACTCGCAACGTCATCAATGTGCGCCGCTGTAACTCGGCCCGATGTTCAAGAGCGTCGATCGACGGTTGGGTCACGCGAGCAAGTCTCGCAGGAAACCCCCCGTGTGGGAGGTATCGACTGCGGCGACCTGCTCTGGTGTGCCTTCGGCAACAACGGTTCCGCCCCCAACCCCGCCTTCGGGACCAAGGTCGATCAACCAGTCAGCGGTCTTAATCACGTCGAGGTTGTGCTCAATGACGAGCACGGTGTTGCCCTGATCGACAAGACGGCCCAACACCGTGAGCAGACGGCGGACATCTTCAAAGTGCAAACCGGTCGTCGGTTCATCGAGCAAATAAATAGTATGACCAGTGGAACGCTTTGCGAGTTCAGTCGCCAACTTCACTCGCTGGGCTTCACCACCCGACAACGTCGGAGCCGATTGACCGAGCCGAACATAACCGAGACCCACATCCATCAATGTCTGTAAATAGCGAGCGATCGAGGGCTGATTGCTGAAGAACTCAACAGCCTCAGCTACCGGCATATTCAACACATCGGCGATGTTCTTGCCTTTGAACTCCACATCGAGCGTGTCACGGTTGTAGCGGGCACCCTTACACACCTCACACGGCACATACACGTCGGGCAAAAAGTGCATTTCGATCTTGATCGTCCCGTCACCTGAGCAGGCATCACAACGACCACCCTTCACATTGAACGAGAACCGGCCGGGAAGATAGCCACGCATCTTCGCCTCATTCGTTGCCGCGAACAGTTTGCGAATGTGGTCGAACACCCCGGTGTAAGTCGCCGGGTTTGAGCGCGGGGTGCGGCCAATTGGTGATTGGTCCATATCGATCACCTTGTCGAGGTGCTCAATGCCGTCAATTCGGCGATGCTTACCCGCAGGGGTCTTCGACGAATAAATCCGCTGCATCAACACCGGCAACAAAATGTCGCGGACGAGGGTTGACTTTCCGGAACCTGACACACCCGTCACCGCAACAAAATTTCCAAGCGGAATATCGACATCAACATCTTGCAAGTTGTGTTCACGGGCACCAATGATTCGTAGCGAATGCTCCCCTCGGGCACGCCGCAGCTCGGGCACTGGAATCTCCCGACGGCCCGCAAGGTAATCACCGGTCACCGATGCGGAAGCCTTTTCGACACCGGGCACCGGCCCTGAGTACACAATTTCGCCACCGTGCTCGCCAGCCCCTGGGCCGATGTCAACAATCCAGTCGCTTTCGCGAATGGTCTCTTCGTCGTGTTCGACAACAATCACCGTGTTGCCCAAATCACGCAACCGAGTCAACGTGTCGATGAGCCGGCGGTTATCACGCTGGTGCAGACCGATCGACGGCTCGTCGAGCACGTACAGGGTGCCCACCAAACCAGAACCAATCTGACTTGCAAGCCGAATGCGTTGCGCCTCTCCTCCCGCCAGCGTTCCTGCCGATCGAGCCAACGTGAGGTAATCGAGGCCGACATCGAGCAAAAAACCGAGTCGAGCATTGATCTCTTTTGTCACGCGTTCGGCAATCATGCGATCTCGGTCAGATAGTTCGAGTCCCGCAAGAAATTCCGCAGAATCAGCGATCGCCATCTCACAGACCTGCGAAATATTCCGATCGTTAATCGTCACCGCAAGTGTGAACGGCTTCAGTCGGGCACCGTCACAGGCCGAACACGGCACCTCACGCATGTACCCCTCAAACTGCTCACGAGTCCAGTCACTATCTGCAGATTCGTGGCGCCGTTTAATCCACGGAATGACTCCCTCGAACTCTGAGGAGAACGTTCGTGACCGTCCGTAACGATTGCGGTATTTCACCGTCAGCCGCCCCCGAGCACCTCCAAGAAGGATCTTCTGATGCTTCGCTGGCAGATCTTTCCACGGCAAAGTGAGATCGATGTCGTTGGCTTCAGCCACCGATTCGAGCATGCGGGTGAAATACTGCGTGTGGGCCGATCGCCACGGCGCAATCGCTCCATCGACCACTGACACTTCGACATCAGGAATCACAAGTTCGGGGTCGACCTCAAACGTCGTTCCAAGACCATCGCAGGTCTCGCAGGCTCCATACGGCGAGTTAAACGAGAAATTTCGAGGAGCAGGTTCGTCATAACTCGACCCGCACGCAGGACAGGCAAGATGCTGGCTGAACGTCAACGTCTCACCCTCGTCACCATCGCGAGGAACAATGTCAACCTGCGCCACACCATCCGCAAGTTGCAACGCAGTTTCGAGCGAATCGGTGAGTCGCCGCTCGATGCCCTCGCGAAGCACCAAACGGTCGACAACAACCTCGATGTCATGCGACTCATAACGAGCAAGCCGGTCTTCGCCCTTCAAGAACTCATCGATCTGAACCGTCTCACCATCGATGCGAGCACGCACATACCCCTGACCTGAAAGGTCTTCGAGGAGCGTCTCGTATTCACCTTTTCGCCCACGAACCACCGGCGCAAGAATCTGGAACCTGGTGTCAGGTTCAAGCTCAAGCACCCGATCGACAATCTGCTGTGGGGTTTGGCGCTGTAGGCGCGAACCATCATCTGGGCAATGCTGCACGCCGATCCGGGCATACAGCAGACGGAGATAGTCGTAGACCTCGGTAATCGTTCCCACCGTTGAGCGCGGGTTTCGACTCGCCGACTTCTGGTCAATAGAAATCGCCGGCGACAAACCTTCGATGACGTCGACGTCAGGTTTATCCATCTGTCCTAAGAACTGCCGGGCATACGAGGACAATGATTCGACGTAGCGTCGCTGCCCTTCTGCGTAAATCGTGTCAAACGCGAGGCTCGACTTACCCGAGCCCGACAACCCGGTGAACACCACCAAACGATCTCTCGGAACTTCGACCGACACATTCTTTAAGTTGTGCTCTCGGGCGCCTCTCACGGTGATGACCGGGGCGTCTCCAGCTGCGGCCCGAGCCGCGGACCTCCGGGCACGATTGGCCGCTTGCGCCTTCGGAGAGGATGCCGGTGCCTTTTTCGCCGCAACCGATTTTGCAGCAGCGCTCCCCTTCATCTTCGCTACGGGACGAGACCCCGCCTTCGAAG
>JAAXJF010000047.1:0-400 GCA_012269985.1 Acidimicrobiaceae bacterium | reverse complement strand
CCGCGCCCCGACTTCTGCGCGCCGCGCCGAGACCCCCCCTGCGCCGCAGTGGGGGACGGAGGAGCCACGATTGGGGAGGCTAACCGGCCTTCAGTCACCGAGCGTCACGGAGTTCACGACGAAGATCCGCTATCTCGTCGCGCAACCGGGCCGCATACTCAAACTTCAATTCGACCGCGGCCTCATGCATTTCCTCTTCGAGACTTTGAATGAGACGGGCAATTTCCTTCTCGGGAAGCGACGCCAATTCACGCTGCACCTTTTCTCGCTCACGCTTCCGACGGCGATCTTTGCCAGGCACCGGAGTCGTACCCGCATCAGGCCGCAGCATCGCCAAAATGTCGCCCACCGCTTTCCGATTCGTCGGCGGATAGATGCCGTGCTATTCGTGGTACGCACG
>JAAXJF010000102.1:618-5297 GCA_012269985.1 Acidimicrobiaceae bacterium | reverse complement strand
AATCGTCGTTGGTGTAACTACCGGTGATGGCGATGAGAGGCATGGTTTGTTATCTGAGGTTGGTTACAAAAGAGCAGCGAATTTGGAACCCTGGAACACGATAGAGCGCTCCCAGGGTTAAGCGTTCCAGGGAGATAGTAATTGAGAATTTCCTCAAAGTTCGTTTGTTTCTGCTGTGTTGACATCATGTTACTGCCACGAATACACTGCAAAAGTCGAGAGAGCGCTCTTAACGCGTTGAAGGGGAACCTGTTGTGGCACGATTGACATTGGAGGACGTAGGCGCTCTTGCTGGTGTCTCTAGGTCAACCGTCTCCAGAGTAATCAATAATGCGGCAAGTGTTCGTCCCGAGGTGAGGGCTCGCGTTGAAGCCGTAATTTCTCAAACAGGCTACGTGCCGAATGCCGCTGCTCGATCGCTCGTATCCAATCGAACTGGAGTGATTGGACTTGTCATCCCGAGTCACGTAAGCAACTTGTTCGAAGACCCCTACTTTGCGCGGCTGATCCAAGGCGTGACAAGCGGCGCAAAACAAATCTCGTCAACTTTGACGTTATTTCTTTTCGAATCGGAAGAGGAAGAGCGTGAGGTATCCCCGCGGGTCGTGGAGTCGGGCTTCCTCGATGGAGTCATCGTTACCGCAACCCGACCGGGGAATTCACTCATGCGAAAGATCGCTGCAACCGACCTTCCATTAGTGGCAATCGGGCGACCGGGAATTGATGGTATTCCTTATGTCGATGTGGACAACAGGGCGGGAGCATTTCGAGCAGCGAGGTTCCTTCGAGAGAAGAATTATGTCCGCTGTGGTTTCATCGGTGGACCTGAAAACACTTCGACGGGTGAGGATCGTCTTGCTGGCTTTATTGACGGGCTTGCAGAGTTCGGAACAGCACTTCCGAATAACTTGCGAGCGTTCGGCGACTTCTCGGAAGGCAGCGGGTATACCGCAATGTCTGAATTGCTCGACCATTCGCCAGATGCAGTATTTGCGGCATCAGATGGTATGGCTCTCGGTGCTATTCGGCGGATTCAGGATGCCGGTCTTTCCATTCCGCAAGACATTGCGGTGATCGGTTTCGATGGTTTTACAAAGGCCGAAACCGCACAACCCCCTCTCACGACGTTGCGGCAACCAGTTTCCGCTACCGGCTCGAAGGCTGTCGAAATGTTGCATCAGATCCTTCGTGACGGGTCGGATTCAGTTCAGCCCGAAATTTTGCCGGTCGAGCTTATCCATCGTGCATCGGCATGATTTAACCCTTAAAAAGGTAGGTCTTCTTAACATCATCAGAACAACAATTACAAACAAAATGGGAGCGCTCTCAACATCTTGCGTAGGGTGCTCACAGAACTCAGACACAAAACGCCAGAGTCCAATTAAGGAGAAAACAACAATCATGAAAGCAAAAAAATGGATTGCGCCCGTCGCAGTTCTAGCGCTTCTCGCCGCAGCTTGTGGGGGAAGTGATGACGATGCAGGGTCATCAGCTGCAGAACCAGCTGCTGAATCAAGCGAACAAAGTGAGGAACCAGCAGGTGAGGAACCAGCAGGTGAGGAACCTGCAGGTGAGGAACCAGCGGCTGAGGAACCAGCGGCTGCACTCGAGGGAACCCTTCGAGTTCTCATTCACCAAAACCCCTCTGGTGTCGAATTTTTTGAGCAATTCAATGAAGAGTTCGAAGCCGCTAACCCTGGCGTTTCAATCGACCTCTCGGTGGTCAACGCCGATGACCTTCCGACTGTCAACCAGACACGTCTGACGGCAAGTGATATCGACGTGACCACGGTGAGCGTCACCGGATTCGCAAATCCGGTCCAGTCGTTCATGACTGATGCCGAACCGCCATACTGGCAGCAACTCATTGAGGCCGGCTTGCTCATGGACCTCTCGGGTAGCGCATTCCTCGACAACTACGACGATGCAGCCGTTGCCAGCGCTTCATTTGAAGGTGGCACATACGGTGTGACCCTTGGCCGCGTAACCTACAGCGGTGTCTTCGTGAATGAAGACGTCCTTGCAGACGCGGGTGTTGACATTCCCACGACGTTCGGTGAATTGGCGGACTCATGCGGCCCAGTTGAAGATGCGGGCTACAAGTGCATGATTGCGGGTGGCGCAGACGGCTGGCCGATCTTCGTGGGCACTTACGGTCTCCTCGGCGCGATGTACCCGGATCAGCAGGCACTCGTCGAGGGTCTCTGGAACGGAACCGCTGCATGGGATGATGAAAAAGGTATTGACCTGTTCAATCGCTACGCGACCTACGCCTCACTTCTCGATGACGAATCCGCTGGTCTTGGCGGCGATGCTGCTGCATCTCGCTTCGCAGTCGGCGACATTGCTTACGGCCCCATGGGTGGCTGGAACGCATGGGCCGTCGAGGACGCCGGATTCGAATGGGAATACATCCCATTCCCAGGTAGCGACAACGCAGCAGACAACCAGACATTCTTCGGTAAGAACGATATGACGCTGGGCGTCGCAGCAGATACTGACGTCGCTGACATCGCAATGGCATACCTCGCAGCTTTTTCTGAAGCCTCGAACTACAACGCCTTCGCCAATGCAACGAACTACCTCCCAACTCAGCCCACCGCTGAGCTCGAAAGCCGGTTTGGTGCATCGATCGCCCCGATCATGCAAGCAGGCAGCTTCGCTGTTGGCTTTGAGCAGTTCTGGGTTGGACCTGCTGGCGCCGGTCAGTGGGCAAACGGAGCCCTTGCATCACTCTGGATGTACAACGGTGACTTCACTGATCCAGTTGAGGCAGCTGAGGCAGCTCAGGCTGACCTTGCGGCCGGTCTCGGCTGACAAAGTTCCGCCTATCGGTGGAGATTAGGTAAGACGGAGGGTGGTCGATAACGATCGGCCACCCTCCGCTCTGATACGCCATTACCAACAGTCCCAAAGCGGCTGATCATCACGGAGCCTAAGAAAGGAGTAGAGCATGGCGAACCGATACCTTTTCGGTAGCGGACGGCGTCGGGTCGTACCGTGGCTATTGCTCCTACCTGGCCTTGGCTTTTACCTTGTCATGGGAGTCGGCCCGTCACTCTTTACGACCGTCTACTCACTCACTGACGCAACAGGGTTGCGAGGACTGCCGATCTCATGGGTTGGTTTCGAAAATTATTACGAGTTTTTGTTTGAGGGTGCGCGATCAAGAGACAACCTTGATGCCCTTTGGCGGACTCTCAAATTTATGGTCCTCGTCACCGTAATTCAGTTTGGTGTTGGACTGCTCATGGCGATCTTGGTGAATCAGAAGCTCCGGGGCCATCTCGTCTTCCGAACCATCTTCTTCGTTCCGGTCATTCTTGGAGCGGTAGTTCAAGGTCTCATGTGGAAATTGTTCTTGCGTCCGGGGGGCGGTCCGATGGACACGCTATACGGGTGGCTTGGTCTTGAATCTCAATTTCTGGCCGGTACGAACGCGTTCTATTGGGTTGTGCTTGTGCAAATTTGGGCCAACGCTGGATTCACTATGGTCGTTTTTTTAGCCGGCATGCAGACAATCCCTGCCGAATTGTATGAAGCTGCCGCAGTCGACGGAGCCCGAGGTTGGAGCCTCTTCAAAAACATCACTTGGCCCCAACTAACGCCGGCGGTGAATACCAATTTCCTTCTCAACATCATCGGATCGCTACAGGCCTGGATGCTGTTCCTCGTGCTCACCGGATACAAAAACGGAACTCAAGTGCTCGGTTACCTTGTCTATGCGGAAGGCTTTGGCAAGCAAGGCACCGGATCATTTCGTCAGGGTTACGCCGCCGCAGCCTCAGTGGTGCTTTTTCTTCTCGTCTTGGTCCTTGGGATGACCGCAAACTTTGTGACAACGAGACGAGAAAGGAAGTACCTCTCATGAGCGTTATCGCAGATCCACCTTCCGACACAGTACGACGAGATGATGGTGGAGCGCGCCGCCGTCGCATTACTCGTAAATCGGTGTCGATGTTCATTTTGTTGACATTCACAGTGATTTACGTTGGACCGATCTTGATGCTGGTGTTTGCATCCTTCAAGTCACTGCCCGAATTTTTTAAAGATCCAACTTGGCTCCCTGACAACCTCGAATGGAGCAACTACACAGAAGCTTGGAGCTTGGCGAACTTCCCGGGTTACATGCTGAACTCAGTGCTCTACACCGTGATCGCAACCTTCTTATTCGTCACGATGTCCGTGTTTGTTGCGTTTCCCATCGCAAGGGGGTACGTCAAAGGCTCAAAGGCACTTCTAACGCTTTATGTTGTCGCGCTCTTTTTGCCGCCGGCACTAATTCCACAATTTCAGCTCATTCTCAATGTCGGTGGATGGCCAATCATTGGCGATTTCATATCAAACATTTGGTTTGAGGGAAGCGAAGCCCAAGGACTGTTCAACACCCGCACGGGTTATATCCTGCTATTTCTGATGAATCCGATTGGGCTCATCATCCTAGTCAACTACATCAAGTCAATTCCGCGAGAGCTTGACGAGTCGGCCGCCGTTGACGGATGTGGTTACGGAAGATTCGTCTTCACGATCCTCATGCCGCTCATTCGGCCGGCGATCGCAACGGTGACGGTCATCCACGCAATCGGTATCTGGAACGAACTCATTCTTGCAACGATCTACCTCACCGACGAAAACACTTACCCGATAACTCGAGGCCTGATGGTGGTTGAAGGTGTCTA
>JAAXJF010000102.1:0-608 GCA_012269985.1 Acidimicrobiaceae bacterium | reverse complement strand
TTAGGGTTCTAGGGCAGGGATTTGCCAAAAATTGTAGAAGCAGTGCTAAAGATCATTATGCCGATGCTCGCCCTCTACATGTTTTTGCAGCGCTACATCATCTCAGGCCTGACTTCAGGCGCAATAAAAGGTTAATTGCAAGGAAGGTTGTGTCTCATGACGAAAAGCAAAATCTCTCGAAAACTTGTTTCCGGCATCGGGGCTTTTGCAATTATCGCCGCCGCCTGTGGGTCAGGCTCAACAAATGACACCTACTCTGACGATGAACCCTCGTCCGCAAGCGCAGATGGTGACCCGGCGGACAATGCCGAAAACGAAGGATCTTCCAGTAACCAAAGCACGGACGCATCTCAGTCTGTCGCTGATTCCGAAGAACAGATTCAGTCAGTCGACGATTTTGAGGATTACGCGATTGGACAGGGACTCCCAGAGAATTGGTCCACCTACGGCAATGCATCGGGAGATATTGATCTTGTCGCCGCTGGAGATGACACATCCTCTGAGACCCAAACGGGCGACAGCCAGATACTTTCCTGGAGTTTTGACGCACACGCCGATCCGGGGGTTGGCGGCATCCGAAAAGATTTCTCTAAACCACAGAACTGGAC
>JAAXJF010000057.1:23684-25838 GCA_012269985.1 Acidimicrobiaceae bacterium | reverse complement strand
TTCATTCCAACATCTATGGAATTTGCGTTGAACTACCTCACGGAGTTTCAACAAAATCTGATGGTCTTGGGGGCGGTTTGCACTCACGAAGGGTGGGAGATCTCGTGATCAGCCGTAGAGTTTTGTACCTATGTCAAAGAAGACGAAGAAGCGCAAAGCTCGCCTGCGTCGCTCAAAAGCGAACCATGGGAAGCGACCCAACATGGGTCGTGGCTGACGCGCTTTGGTGAAGCCTGTTCAACTTTTTATCGGCGGTGACCCTTCTCCGTGGGGTCTTGCCGGGCTATCGCCTCAAGGTTCACCCGTCGGATCTCTGGCCTCCATGTCGAATGCCCCTTTGGGCTGGCCGTCGGAAGCGTTGCCGTCGGGAACGGTGGAAATTGCATTTGACGGCGGTCAGTCAGGCGGTGATCTTGACGGCATTGAATGCGCCGAATTCATGTCGATCCCAGACGGTCTTGGGTCATCCGATTCTCTGATCGATCATGTCGTGTTGATGACCGACAACCTTGACCGCACGTGCGAAGCGGTGACAGAAGTGACCGGATGCCCTCTGAAGCGAGTGCGAGAGGTCGGAGAAATTCGTCAAGGATTCCATAGAGTCGGCGAGGGTGGTGTCATCCTCGAAGTCGTTGAACGAGTTGATGTTTCGCGCACGTCGCTTTGGGGGCTGGTTATTGCCACACCGTCATTTGACGACCTTGTGCAAGCGGCGGGTGATCTTGTGAGTGAACCCAAAGATGCAGTGCAGCCGGGTCGCAGGATTTCGACCGTGAAGGCCAAGGCCGGGCTTGGTATACCCGTTGCCTTGATGACCCCGTGACGTTTTGTGCTCGCCACTGACATGACGGAACCGCAACGAGCAAGGCGATTACGTTTCAATACGATGCGAACATCGTTGTTATTGCTCGTGGCTGGTGTGGTTGCAGTCAGTGGCTGTTCAGGGTCGCCGGATGCCGTGGGTGTTCCAACCACGGTGATTGAGAGCGAAGCGACCTCAACGACGACATCGGCTCCGACGACAACGTCGACCGCCGTCTCGACTACGACGACAACAGTGCCTGTCGTTGCCGGTGACTGCACTGTGTCATCGGTGCTTGAAATCGGCGTGAACTCAGAAGAAGTGCGCTGTCTTGAGCGTCATCTCATCGATCGCGGGTGGCTCGCGCAAACTGCTGACGCGGAGTTCGACGAACAGACTCGCATTGCGGTGAGGACGTTCCAAGCCAACCATGACCCCAAGCTCGGGATAGTCATTGACGGAATTGCTGGTCAACAGACCCTCGAGCTGCTGCAGCTATGGCTCGAACCACCACCCCCAGACCCTGATGAATCGACCTGTGAGGGTCTCGGCGATGGCGCAGTGATCGACCGCGAGTATCAACGGGCGTGGCTGTGCGCAGGCGACGCGATTTCTTATACGTTCCCGGTGACGACGGCGTGGGATCAGCCTGATCCGGGCGACTATGAGGTCGTTGAACGCAGCCGCAAGGCATCGTCAATCTTGACCGGCTCATATTCAGAGATGTCACACTTCGTGGTCTTTACCTACGGCAAATTCCAAGGTGCTCGGGTGGGATTCCACTCGGTTCCGATCTACCCGAGTGGGGAGTACGTTCAACCGCTCGACTCGGTCGGGACCTCCGAACTTCGAGGAGATACCAGTGGCTGTATTCGGGCGCATCCTGAAGACGCAGTGTTGATCTGGGACCATCTCGATTTTGGTGCAACTGTGAGAGTGATCTCATAACCACAGGCTTGAGTCGACCCTCTCGGCATGTAATTCGCGTGCGATCAATCTCGGTCAGCTGATTGCTCTTCAAGCCATGTAGTGCCGTCGACACAATCGCTGGCGAGAGGACACCATCGGCAAGATGATTGCGGTCGTCGAACGGCGGCGCGACCCTCCAAGAGTTCGACGGCCCGGCCGATACCGTCGAGGGTTCGCCGCATCGCTGAACCGAGGGTCTCAATGGTGACCTCTTCGGGGACGGCACGGCCGGCATCGAGATAGAAACCTGCGATGAGTCGGGGAGGTATGCCAGTTCGCAAGGTCTCGAGCAAGGCATAAAAGCGGAGTTCGTCCATGTGGTTGGGCCACGCCCCTCCGGTTTTGAGATCGATGATGACTTTTCGACTTTCACCGTGTTCAGC
>JAAXJF010000057.1:0-23674 GCA_012269985.1 Acidimicrobiaceae bacterium | reverse complement strand
TCCGCCGAGAATAATCGGACCAGTTTCCGGCCAGCGGATCGATGACTCGGCAACCCGAATAAAACTTTGTTGCAGGGGAGGGAAACCCTCGGTGAACTTCACGACCCGGTCGGTGGCCGCGTTTCGAAGATCGGCGCGGTCGCCTTCGGTCATTGCATTCAAAAAATCGCCAAGACTGTTTGGCCTTTCGCCAAGCCGTGCAATCGACTCATCGACGAGAGTTGCCGGATAAGGGGCTCCCCGCCAGCCCGTGAGCAGTTCAATTGCACGGTGGGCAACGGTGCCGATTGCGGTTGGAACGCTCCACCTGAACTCTTCTTTTTCTTGGAAGTGCTCCTCGCAGCCGAGCACCGAGGTGAGCATGCCTTTACTGATGAACAGTGTGGTATCGAGTGCGGTGACTCGGGCGGTGAGGTGATCGAATGCATCGCTGAAGTCGGAGATAAATGAAGAAATCTGATCGCCATTGAATACCACTGGTTCGGAGGGGCGGCGAAGAAGACCGAGCGTGCGCTCCTGAGTTGGGTTGAGACGACTCGACGTCTGCTCGTTGTCCACGAGAACGACGTTAGCGAGTGGCTGTGACACCCTTCAGGCAGAGTAGTTCTGATGTCGTCAGCCCATTCTTCCGATCGCTCCACTGCCCTTGACTTTGCAAGTGCAGTTCGCGTGATCGGAGCAACATTGCAGCGAATGGGGTTCTCAGCGCCGGTATTTCGATCACCACCGAGAATTGTGGGCGTCGATCGCTCAATCCGTCGGCGTACCGGCGAGGGTGCTGGCGCCTCTGCAGTTGTTGCCGTGAGGGTGAAAGATCGTCCTTGGCCAGCTGTGGTCGCCGACCTTGTAGAGGGGGCTGTCGCGGTCCACTCGCTCATGTCACCTGAAGCTGATCGTGTTCGCGCCGCATTGTGGGCAGAACTTGAGCCGATATGCGCTGCAGGCGCCACCACAGACCGACGCGTTGCGTAGGTCGCGATGTGGCCGCACCGGTCTATCGTGGAGGTGTTGCCCGGGTGGTGGAATTGGCAGACACGGGGGGCTTAAACCCCCCTGGCTCGAAAGAGCCGTGCGGGTTCAAGTCCCGCCCCGGGCACCGTCGCCCTGGCCCCTTGGAGGTTGGGCCTTGCACCTCGATGATCAGCCGTCAGACGTGACGCTCACCTGCTGAGGCGGGTGGTCAGGTAGCGGTCGAAGTCAAAGACGTTGCGTTCGAGGTTCGACAGCGGTGCCCGATCGAACTGTGGTCGGTCGACATTTCGGCGGATCCCAGCGACCACAGGGTGATCCTCGCAGTTGACCTGGTCGATGAGAGCGTTGATGTCGGCGATAAGCGCATCAGGGTCGTCAGCTGCGGCAAGCGTTGTCGGAGCTACAGCGACCTGCCAGGCGATACGAACCTGATCGGTACCCATCGGGGTAATCATGAGAAACCACAGCCAATCCGGCTGAAGTTGGATCACGAAACCCGGAAAAATCGCTGCGAGCACGATCGTGCGGCGCCACTCACCATCAAGGCGGTCGTCGCCGTTGGCGGTGAGGTCGGGGCCATCGGCCTCCACCACTCGATGGTGGGCCCAGTCGAGCGTTCCGGGGTACATCTCGGTATTCGCTGTGTTGTCGCCATTGGCACCAAAGCTCTCCTTGTGCACCTTGAACACGTGATACGCGTCCATGAAGTTCTCGACGAGGAGTTTCCAGTTGGTGGGCCACACATCGACCTCATTGCGCACGGTCACATAGCTCTCCATGGCGAACCTCCCGACAATGTCGTGAAGGCCAGCGAGGCGGGGCCCTAGCGAGTCGGCATCTGGGTCAAGGTTGACGAATACGAAACCGTTCCACACCTCGAGCCGAATCTCAGGCAAACGGTGGCGGTCGGGGTTGAAGGGAGCACCGTCAGCCTCGGTGCTCTCCGCCATGTAGGGGCCGCCAATCAGCGAACCGTCGTGACGGTAGACCCAGGCGTGATACGGGCAGGTGATACGAGTTTCGGTGCCGCAGCCTGTGAGCAGTTGCGCGCCACGGTGGACGCAGACATTGTCGAAGGCCCTGATTGAGTCCTCGCCGCGAATGATCACAATCGACCGCACGCCGCCGCCGACGACCGGCAGATCTGCACACACATAGTCGCCCACCTCACTCAGGTCGGCCGTCCGAGCGACACACTGCCAATCGCCAGCGAACACCGTTGCGAGTTCGGCATCGAGAACCGCCTCTGACGAGTACGCCTCAAGGGGCAACATTCGCGCCTGCTCGAACGAAAGCGCAGAGTGCGCCTGGAGCTCATCAAATACCGACATGAACATCCTCTCCAATTCGACCGGGCAGGGTCGACGCCACGATTCGCCATGTTGATTCATTGCGAACCGGTTCACAGATTGCGAATTCGACATCGAATGGAGATGTGGTCTCACTGCGGTCATCGTTCACCACCACTGCGAGATCGCCAGCTACATACACCCGGTGACCGACATCAGTTCGATGTTCGATGAGGCGCTCTGTCGACCCGGGTAAGCGGTGCCATTCCTCAACGTAGGCACCACTTGGCGCCCGCTCAATCATGACCGAACCATCCTCGTTCCACTCCAGGAGGCCCGGCTCAGGAAACGCCGATATCGGATGGATAGCGATGTCGTCAGGCCCACGGGTGTGCCACTCTGCGGTCGCTCGTCGAATGCCGTCACAACCGGTCTCAATCGAGGTGCAGGTGGTGTAGCCGGTGCTGGCGTCGCACGTGAACGGGTCGTCGCGGTCGACCGGAATCCGAACATCGACCATCGATGAATCAAGTTGCAACCACACGACGAGCGAGTCAGTGTCGCTGGTGCCGTCGTCGTTCACGATTGAGACCCGTTTCCAGGCGCCACGGAGCAGATCGGGGACAGCATTTGGCACAACGGAAGCGTACGACGTCGATCAGACTTCGTAAACGGGGTGAAGGCGTCTCTCTTCACGTCACGGGACCGTCGCTGCGACATGAGGCTTTTGTGTTGAGCGAAGCAGGCGCCGCGACCCGGTTAGGAAGTGCGATCGGCTCTTAGGGCGCTTCGCCGCACCTTTCCTGCGTCATCTCGAAGAGGCTCGTCGACGTATTCGACCGACCGCGGCAACTTATATTTTGCGAGACGTTCTGCAGCGAATGTGAGTAAATCTTCAGTACTCAACACGTTCGGGTCGGCCTCAACGATCGCGTGGACAGAACTCCCTCGGTCATCATCGGGCAAGCCGATAACCACCACTGATTTCACGTCGGGATGCTCCTGCAGAGCCGACTCGACTTCTGCCGGATACACGTTTGACCCTCCGGTCAGAATCATGTCGGCGAGACGGTCGCCGAGATAGAGGTAGCCGTCTTCGTCGAACCATCCGAGATCACCAAGTGACTCCCAACCGCCATGGAGTTGCTTTGCTTCAGCACCGAGATACACGTACGTAGGGGTGTCTCGATTGGTTGGCCGCATCCACACCTCGCCTTGTTCACCTGCGGGCAATTCGTTGCCATCGGGGTCGCACACCTTGATTTCGCCTTGGTCGACGCGACCAACCGAGCCGCGATGCTCGAGCCATTCGGTGCCAGTGATGATCGTCACCGCCTGCGCTTCGGTGCCGGCGTACAACTCGACGATGCGTTCAGGGCCAAGCCAGTCAATCCATGCCTGCTTCAGCCACTGAGGGCACGGCTCCGCAAGGTGCCAGACCACTCTCAGACTTGAGAGGTCGTAGTTGAAGCGAACCTCGTCATCGAGACGAAGGACGCGCTTCATCATCGTTGGCACCATGTAGACGACATCTGCACGGTGATCTTCAATAGCGGCGAGCGTGGCTTCGGCATCAAAACGTTCGAGTAGCACGACCGTTGAACCACAGAGAAGCGCCTGACACGCCCACACCGCAGGACCATTGTGATAGAGCGGTCCAGGCATGACGAGACAGCCGTCATGACTCATCAACATTGCCGGATCTGCATCGGTATCAACAATCGCGGGATCACCTGAAACGATGAGTTTCGGTCGCCCGGTTGAACCGCCAGATGTTGGCGCTTTCCACGCAGGAGAAGTGGCATCAGGAAGCGGCTCATCTGAGTACTCCGCAGATGGTTCATACCCCTTCCCCAAGCACTGCACGCCCTCCGGAAGTAACGCGGCCATGTCGCTGCCAGGCTCAACGCCAACGACAACTTTTGGCGAGGCAAGTTCAACAATGGCGGCGAGTTCTCGTGGCGGCAGTTTTGCCGACACCGGTTGAGGCGTTGCGCCCAACTTCCACACGGCGACGTAAGTCACGAACCAATCGATTGAGTTTGGAAGCGCCACCGTGACAAAGTCGCCGTGACCGACTCCACGGTCGCCAAGATCCCTCGCAAGACGATTGCCGGCGCGTTCGAGTTCAGACCGAGATATTGACGTTCCGTTGCAGACGACCGCAGGCCGATCGGGCAATACTTCAGCGAGATCAGATAAACGTTGCGGAAACGAGATGAGCGGCACAGTGTCGTTGTAGCAGGCGAAAGGTTTGTCGTACGAGTAGGAGAGCCGCCGGCCGCACAATGTTGCGCTCCCTTCAACTTCGGCTCTGACATCAGGCACGGCAACAATGTCGAACATGACACCACCCCTTGCCGATCACGCCGTGGCTCAGTTGTTCATCGACGCTCACACCGCACGCACATTTCTCGACGAACCGGTGACCGACGCGCAGATCGAAAGCCTGTACGAGATGATGAAATGGGCCCCGACGACAATGAACATCCAACCGCTCCGGCTCATCATTGCTCGCAGTGATGCCGCACGTGCCCAAATTCTCGAACATCTCGGTGGATCAAACCGCGAACAGGCTGAGGCAGCGCCGCTCATCACCGTGGTCTGCGCAGACACAAACTTTCATGACACGCTCTCCGAAGTCGTTCCTCACATCGCGAATGCTCGAGAGTTCTTCCTCGATGACGAACGGCGTGAAGCAACTGCTCGACACCAAACATGGCTGCAATCTGGGTACCTCGTGATGGCGATCCGTGCTCTCGGATTGGGTTGTGGGCCAATGTTGGGCTACGACGCTGCCGGTCTCGATGCGGCAATGCTGGCAGGGAGTTCACTGGTGTCCACCATGGTGATGACCGTCGGGGTGCCCGACCCGGCGGGTTACGGAGAGCGCCGCCCTCGTCTCGATCTCGACCGCGTCATGTTGGAGCGGTAATCTTCGAGCGATCGGTTGATAGACGTCGGGGGGCGTCGCCGATACTAGGGGGGTTACGAGATGGGGAATTGGAATTTTGCAAACATCTGGGAGCACATCGCTGATCAGATTCCAAACGAGGACTGTCTAATTCATGGTGACCGAAGATTCACTTGGAGCGAAGTCGATCGACGAGCAGACGGCATTGCGCAATATCTCGTTGAAGTAGGCCTTGAACCCCAGCAAGCGGTGGCACAGTATTTGTACAACTGTCCCGAATACATGGAGTCAACATTTGCTGCACTCAAGGCGGCGTTCGTCCCGGTGAACACGAACTATCGGTACACCGCTGATGAACTCAGCTACCTGTGGGATAACGCCGACGCTGGTGCCGTGGTATTCCACGGAACCTTCAGTGAACTCATTGAAACTATTCGGGGTTCGTTGCCCAAAATCAAAGTCTGGCTCTGGGTTGACGATGGGAGCGGGCCATGTCCAGATTGGGCGGTCGAGTACGAAACAGTCGCCGACTCTGGGGCCTCGCGCGTTGTTCCAGCCTGGGGAAGAAGCGGTGACGACCTCATCATGCTGTATACGGGAGGCACCACCGGTATGCCGAAGGGTGTGATGTGGCGACAAGATGACCTCGCCGTTGTGCTTGCAGGTGCTCTTGCAAACCCGATCCCCGACGATGGCGAGGTCACAGACCTTGAGATTCCTGGGCCTGGGCCTAAGTTTTGTCCGGCCTGCCCGCAGATGCACGGCACCGGAAACTTCCCAGGGCTTTCCGTCATGAACTTAGGTGGTTCGATTGTTACCCTCGAAAGTCGAAGTTTCGATGCTTCCGAACTCCTCGATGCGATCGAACGCGAAGGTATCAATTTGATCTCTATGGTTGGTGATGCGTTCGGCAAGCCCATTCTTAAGGCCCTTGACGCAAATCCGGGTAAATGGAACCTGTCAAGTCTTCTTGGAATTACATCTTCAGGTGTGATGTGGTCGGAGGAAGTGAAACAGCAGTTGCTGGAATATCAGCCCAACATGGTGCTCATCGATGCGTTCTCCTCCTCGGAAGCACTGGGCATGGGAATGTCAACCTCGGGTGGTGGCTCAACTGCCAAAACCGCACGTTTCCAGCTCGGCGAGCATTGTGTGGTGATTGACGAGGACAACAACATCTTGACGCCGGGCGGACGCCCACAGGGTCGGCTTGCGGTCGGAGGTCGTCAACCACTCGGCTACTACAAAGACGAAGCAAAAACTGCGAGTACGTTCCTCATCATCGATGGCAAGCGGTACTCGTGCCCGGGTGACTTCGCCATTGTTGAAGATGACGGTTCGATCACGCTGCTTGGGCGGGGCTCGGTGTGCATCAACACGGGTGGTGAAAAAGTGTTCCCTGAAGAAGTCGAAGAGGCACTCAAAACCCACCCATCTGTTCTCGATGCGGTCGCAGTTGGAGTTCCAGATGAAAAATTTGGTGAAGCGGTCACGGCCGTAGTTGAGCGGCATGATGGTGCAGTCGTCGACGGAGGTGAGCTCATTGCGCACGTCAAGCAGACGCTCGCTGCGTATAAAGCGCCAAAGCATGTGGTCGAAGTTGACACCATTGGCCGAGCAGCCAATGGAAAGGTCGACTACAAGCGCCTTAAGGGCCACGCCTCTGATGTGTTGGGTCTGAGTTCGTAATCTGTCGACATGCCGGCACGAATTACTGCTTACGACTGGATCGCTCATCACAACGCTAATCGGGCATCTCGACGAGCCATTGTCGACCTCGAATCAGGTCGAACATTGACCTATGGCGATCTTCACCAACGAATTGATGGGCTCTCTGCGCATCTGCAGAGTGTCGGGGTCTCAAAGGGTGATCGTGTGGCGCTATTGGCACACAACGGTCCCGAATATTTCGACCTCCAATTCGCCGGAATGCGTATCGGTTCAATTGCTGTGTTGTTGAACTGGCGACTGACGGTCCCAGAACTCGAATTCATCGTTGGCGACTGCACGCCAAGCGTGCTCATCTACTCGCCCGAATTCGCGGATACCGCACAAGAACTCGCATCTCGATGCGGAGTCACCACCCTGATTCCAATTGATGATGACTACGAAGCAATCGTCTCCTCGGGAGCGTCTCCCGAGACCTGTCTTGTCGAGCATGATGACCCAAGCACCATCATGTACACCTCGGGTACGACCGGCCACCCAAAGGGAGCGATCATTACGCACGGCATGACGTTCTGGAACTGCGTCAACTTAGGTATTCCGGCTCGAATCACCCCAGAGACTGTACAGCTCGTGATCTTGCCGCTGTTCCACACCGGCGGACTCAACTGTTACTCCAACCCCGTGCTTCACGCCGGTGGACGGATCGTCATTGCCCGCACGTTTGAACCCGGCGAAGCACTTGGCATCATCGGCGACCCCTCCTACGAAGTCACGCACTTCTTTGGTGTGCCGGCGCCGTATCAATTCATGATGCAGCATCCTGACTTTGAAACGACCGACCTCTCGCGACTTCAAATAGCAGGCGTCGGTGGCGCTCCATGTGCGCTCGCCATCATGGAACGCTGGGCAGAATGCGGCGTCGAACTCATGCAGGGCTTCGGCATGACCGAGACAAGCCCCGGAGCGATCTTCCTCGATCCGGCTGATGCGATGCGCAAGATCGGATCGACCGGAAAAGAACTCCTGCACACCGAGGCGCGCATCGTGAATGAAGACGGCGAAGAGGCCGGACCAAACGAAGTTGGAGAACTCTGGGTTCGTGGACCGCACATCACCCCCGGATATTGGAACAGGCCCGACGCAACGGCCGAGGCGTTCGCTGACGACTGGTTGCGTACGGGCGATGCAGCCAAGCGTGACCACGAAGGGTTTTATTACATCGTCGATCGCTGGAAAGATATGTACATCTCGGGTGGCGAAAACGTCTACCCGGCCGAAGTTGAGAACGTGGTGTACCAATTGCCGGGAATCGTCGAGGCAGCGATTGTTGGTGTGCCCGATCCGAAATGGGGAGAGTCCGGTGTCGCCGTCGTAGTGCTCGAACCTGATTCAGATCTTGATCAGGCGAAGTTGATTCAGCACTGTGTTGAGCGGCTTGCAAAGTTCAAGGTTCCCGCTCGTATGCATGTGATTGACGAGTTGCCGCGCAATGCCACCGGCAAGGTGCTCAAGCGCGAGTTGCGGGTGATGCTCGCCGGAGAAGATTCGCCGGCAATTACTTGATCCTTACGGCAACAACGGTGGAGCTGAATAACCGCCGGTGACCGACTCGACAAGCCGAGCGAACTCGAGTGTTGTCCGATCGCCCATGAACGGGCCGACGATCTGAAGGCCAACTGGAAGCCCTGAGGGTGTGCGGCCTGCGGGCACGACGGTTGCAGGGAGATAGACGTAACCAAATTGGGTTGTCCAGGCAATCAAGTCGGCATACGGCCGGGTTGCTCCATCGACCTCGAGGGTTCGCGTGTAGAGGTTTCCGCCGTCGATGTGCTCAAAGGCAGCGATGAACGCAGTGGGCGCCAGCACGATGTCGTAATTGCGGAAGAACATCTCCCAGCTGCGTCGGCGTAGTTCTCGCTGTTCTGACATGAGTAGCCAATCGCGGTGCCGAATCGTGCTCGCCCGCGCCCGCATTGCCATCGTGGGATCGGCATCTTCGCTGCGCTCGAGCAGTCGCTCGTATTCTTCATCGGTGCGACCCGGAGAGGTGGCCGAAGAGACGAGTGGCATTCCAATCGAATACACATCGCCAAATTCATGTTCGGGGCGGGCATTGCGATCTACCTGTACCCCAGCGGCTTCGAGAGCGCTGACCGCAGCCTCGAGCACGATCGCAACATCGTCTGACACCGGGCATGCGGGATCATCAAGCCATGCGGCTACCCGCAGTTCACGTGCGCTCTGGCGAGTCGAAGGAAGCCGTTCGGGGTGGTCAGAAATAACATCCAGCATGAGTTCGAGATCGTCGACGGTGCGGGCGAGTGGACCGATGACATTCACATCTGCATCGAGAGCTCCATAGGTGACGTGATCGATGTATCCGCGTTGCGGCACAACTCCGAATGAGGGTTTATGCCCGCAGACGCCCGAAAAGTGGGCGGGCAGTCGGACTGAACCTCCAATGTCGGTTCCGATCTCGACAGGGGTCAAGCATGTCGCAACCGCTGCTGCAGCACCACCTGACGAACCTCCGGGTGTTCGGCCGAGATCCCACGGATTACCTGTTCGCCCAAACATTTCGTTGACGGCTTGAATGTCGCCTGACCAACGCGGCAAGTTCGATTTGCCCCAGATGACGGCACCGGCGTTGCGTGCATGAGCGACCGAAGCAGCATCTTCGGAAGGAACATGGTCGGTAAGTTCGATCGCTCCGCCCGTTGACCGCATGCCCGCGGTCGCCAACGGATCTTTTACGGTAATCGGCAGACCCGCGAGAGCTCCCTGCGATCGATCATCGTTGCGTGTTGCGTCAATTTCAGCGGCTCGATGGCGGGCGCTCTCGACGTCGGTAGTGACGACGGCGTTGAGTCGGCTGTGGAGCATGTCGTGGCGGGCGAGGTGTTCGTCAAGGAGTTCCCCCGCCGAGATGTTGCGGTTACGCAGCGCTTCGAGTTGCTCAGTTGCTGGACGCCGTGAGATGTCGTTGATTCCCATCATGTGATGGTACGCGCAAACGGACGGCCCGACGACAGTTGGTGCCGACGAGCCGTCCGTGTAATACGGGTTCAGTTACCTGGCTGCGGAACGACGCGAAGGTATGGCTTCACGGTGGTCCATCCGCCTGGAAACAACTCTGCTGCTTCTTCGTCGGTGACGGCTGAGCCGATGATGACGTCGTTGCCGTCGGTCCAGTTGGCAGGAGTTGCCACTTTGTAATTGGCGGTGAGTTGTAGTGAGTCGATAACCCGCAGCAACTCGTCGAAATTTCGTCCGGTTGATGCGGGGTAGGTGAGCGACAACTTAATCTTCTTGTCGGGCCCGATGACAAATACTGAGCGGACGGTCAAGGTGTCGTTCGCGTTCGGGTGAATCATGTCGTACAGATCGGAAACGGTGCGATCGCTGTCACCAATCATCGGGAAGTTGACCGGGGTGCCCTGAGTTTCGGCGATGTCGTTTTCCCATTCGACATGGCTGTCGATCGGGTCGACGGACAGGCCGATCACTTTCACATTTCGTCGGTCGAATTCTGGCTTGAGGCGAGCGACGGTTCCGAGTTCTGTCGTGCAGACGGGAGTGAAATCTTTCGGGTGCGAGAACAGCACTCCCCATGAGTCACCGAGCCAAGCGTGAACGTCGATGTCTCCCTGGGTCGGGGGGGCTGTGAAGGTTGGGGCGGTATCGCCCAGTCGGGCACTCAAGGGTGCTCCTTCGATAAGGGATGATTGTTGACAAAAATAATCGGCTTTTAGGCAATTTGCGACCTCGGCGCATGATTTCTGTGCGATCTACGATCTTCCTATGGCTGACGACACGATCATGTTGCGCACTGCATCCGAACTTGCTGCGATAGTTCGACGGGGTGAGATTGCTCCAAGCGAATTACTTGAGCACGCAATCACTCGATACGAGCGTCACAACCCGACGGTGAACGCGGTCATCGTCACCCGCATCGATGAGGCCCGCGCTCATGCAGCAGTGCTCGACGCAGAGGCCGCAGCAGGCTCATTCCGCGGCCCACTCCACGGCGTGCCGATGACGATCAAAGAGGCATACGACTGGGCTGACACGCCATCGACGTGGGGCAACGTTGCGTGGCGCGACAATGTCCCCGGAACCGACGCAGTGACCGTGCAACGGTTACTCGATGCCGGTGCAGTGATTTATGGAAAGACAAACGTGCCATTCATGCTGGGCGACTGGCAGAGCTTCAACGACATTTACGGCACGACTAACAATCCGTGGGACCTCAGTCGAGTGCCCGGAGGTTCATCAGGTGGGTCAGCCGTCGCGCTTGCCACCGGTATGGCAGCTCTCGAACTCGGCAGCGACATCGGGGCATCCATTCGAAATCCTGCCCACTACTGCGGGGTCTTTGGACATAAACCAACAATGTCTCTTGTGCCGTTCGAGGGTCACGTGGTGCCAGGCATGCTGCCCGAGGTCGACATCAGCGTCTGTGGCCCCCTCGCTCGGTCGGCAGCCGATCTCGATCTCGCACTATCGGTGCTTGCTGGTCCGACAGGAATGAATTCGACCGGCTACCAGGTTGCTCTCCCTGAGGCACGACAGACTCGCCTCAGCGAGTTCAAAGTTGCGGTCATGCTCGACACCCCGGTTATAGAAAATGACTCTGTGATGCTCGACCAACTTCAGAATGCCGTTGACGCCCTTGCGGCGGCGGGCTGCGTTGTCGAAGAAGCCACGCCCCAGATTGATCAGCACGAATACTTTGAGAACTACCTCATGTTGCTTCGTGCCGCAACGGGCGCAATGGCGAATGATGAGGTCTTCGCGGCCGCTCTCGAAGGGTCGACCGCGTGGGACGGTGGCGACCGTGGTTACCAAGCGCTCGTCGACCATGCGATGACGATGTCGCACCATGAATGGTTCCAGCATCACAACCGTCGCGAGGGCTACCGCAATATGTGGGAGAAATTCTTCGGTGAGTACGACCTGTTGCTGTGTCCAACCGCTGCCTCGACTGCATACCCGCATGACCACCCCGGAACGCGAGCGACCCGCCGCATTCCGATCAACGGCGGAAGTGAACTCGTCGTCGACCAATTGTTCTGGGCCGGATGGTCGTGCAACTCGTATCTTCCTGGAACGGTCGCACCGGTTGGTCTTTGTGCCGACGGCCTGCCCGCAGGAATTCAGATCGTCGCTCCACATTTGCACGACCGTCGTTCGATCAGGTTTGCGGAACTTGTCGAACGCGAACTCGGAGGGTTTGTTTCGCCCCCTGGCTACGAGTGAGCCCGATGAAGGCTTCCTTGAGTGGCATTACCGTTCTTGCCTTAGAGCAGGCGGTGGCTGTGCCGTTTGCGACCCGTCAACTAGCCGATCTTGGCGCGAGGGTCATCAAAGTTGAGCGGCCCGGAGAGGGTGATTTTGCTCGCCACTACGACGCTCGTGTGAAAGGGCTCTCGAGTTACTTCGCATGGCTGAACCGCTCAAAAGAGTCGATTGCCCTTGACCTTAAACAGTCGAAAGCCCAATCGATCGTGAAAGAACTTGCGGGTTCGGCAGATGTCGTGGTGCAGAATCTTTCGCCGAGAGCGACCGATCGGCTCGGCCTGTCATCAGCTCAACTGAGAGAGGTCAACCCCCAACTCATCACCGTGGACCTCACAGGGTACGGACGAGGTGGCCCACTCGAAGATCGCAAGGCGTACGACTTGCTCATTCAGGCAGAAGCCGGGCTGCTGTCGGTGACTGGCTCTGCGTCAGGAATGGTTCGCGCCGGAATTTCAGTTGCCGACATTGCGGGGGGAATGTACGTGTACTCATCGGTGCTTGCTGCACTCGTTCATCGTGGTACCTCTGGCGAGGGAACCGAAATTGAGGTGTCGCTGTTTGATGCGCTCATCGAATGGATGGGCCACCCGATCAACTACGGCCTGTACACGGGGGAGGGTCCGGTTCGAGCAGGTGACTCTCACCCATCGATTTACCCGTATGGATCATTCGCTGCGTCGGACGGGCGGGTGCAGTTCGGTATTCAGAATCAACGCGAGTGGGAGTCGTTCTGTGCCGACGTGTTGCAGCGACCAGAGGTGACGACCGATAGCCGGTTCGCAACCAATGACGACCGTCATCAACATCGTGTCGAGCTGTTGGCTCTTATCGAAGATGTATTCCGCTCGTCAACGGTGAGCGAGGTTGCAGGTCGGCTCGACGCTGCAGGAATTGCGAACGGACGAGTAAATGACGTCACCGGAGTGATTACGCACCCAAATCTCATCGAGCGAGATCGATGGCGGTCGATTGAAACTGCCGGTGGCAGCATTCAGACCCTTCGACCCCCAGCGATCATGCGTGGCCATGACGAGCCGATGAGTGCGATTCCCGAGGTCGGCGAACACACGACGAGCATTCTTCGTGAACTGGGCTACCTCGATGACGACATCGCTGAGCTCGTCGCAGCCGGTGCCGTCGGCAGGTAGGTCAGCGTTGTGTACGGCGATCGACGAGCTGGCGGGCGATGACATTGCGCTGAATTTCGTTGGTGCCCTCACCGACAATCATGAGCGGGGCATCTCGGTAATACCTCTCAACGTCAAACTCGGTTGAATATCCGTGCCCGCCGTGAATTCTGATGGCATCGAGCGCCACCTTCGCAGCCATTTCAGAGCAGAACAGCTTCGCCATTCCTGCTTCGAGATCGGCCCGCACGCCGCTATCGAACCGTTCGGCGGCGTGATAATTCAGCCGTTGGCCGGCAGTGATTTGAGTTGCCATATCGGCGAGAAGATTGCCGACCGACTGGTGGCGCCAGATCGGTTGACCGAAGGTTTCTCGCTGGGTTGCATATTCGAGGGCATCATCAAACGCGGCGCGTGCAACTCCGATCGCGCGTGCGGCCACTTGAATGCGTCCAATCTCAAGTCCGCCCATCATCTGGGTGAAGCCTTGGCCTTCCTCTCCGCCCAACAGGGCCGATGCAGGAACAAAGCAATCGTCGAATGAGAGCTCACAACTCTCAACACCTTTGTACCCAAGTTTCGGCAGGTTACGACCCACGGTGAAACCCGGAACTTTCTCGACGAGCAAAATCGAAATTCCGGTATGCGCAGGGGTTGCTTCAGGGTCGGTTTTGCACAGCAGCGCAACGACATCTGACATCCGGGAATTGGTGATCCAGGTCTTCGCCCCATTGATGACGTAGCCGTCGACACCGTCCCGAGATGTTGGTCGCGCAACGGTACGAATCGCTTGGAGATCAGACCCGCCATCAGGCTCGGTGAGCGCCATCGTCGCCCGAAGTTCGCCAGTCGCCATGAGCGGCAAGTAGCGCTCTTGCTGTTGAGGGGTACCGTGGCGTGTAAGCAGTTTTGAGACCACGGAGTGCCCGCCGAATGCACCTGACAGCGACATCCACCCCCGAGCGATTTCTTCGGTGATGCGGGCATAACAGCGACCCGACACCGAACCTGAGTTCCACGGCTCACCGATGGCGAGCCCGTACACGCCGAGCTCTTTCATCTGATCAATAAGTGCCTCGGGATACGTATCTGAGTGTTCGAGGTCTCGAACGACAGGGCGAACCTCATTGTCAACCCACTTTGCAACTACGTCAACAAATTCAGATTCTTCGGCGCTGAGACCGTCCATCGGTTCGAGAAGCGACATCTCACCAGCCTGCCACTTTGCGGGTCGTCCGACCGACTCGTCGTTGCGCAAAATAACGGCGTATGTTCGCCTTGAATACCAAAGGAGGACGTATGTCGACCGCAACACAGATTCCGTTTGTCGAGTACCTCAGACTTGAGCCGACACCACATCTTGTCGCCAATGAATGCACTTCATGCGGCGCCCGCTATTTCGATCGACGCAACGCATGCGCTGCGTGTTTCGCAACCGACTTCACGCCGGTCGACATCCCCACCGAAGGAGTAGTCCGATCGTTTTCGATTATTACCTTCGCAGCACCTGGCGTTGAGGTGCCTTTTGTTGCGGCGGTCATCGACTGCGGCGGCACCAGCGTTCGAGCAAACATCATCAATTGTCCACCCGACCCCGAACACGTCAGTCTCGGAATGAACGTTCGCCTTGCCACTACGGTGGTGGGAACAGATTCTGCTGGCGTAGAAGCGGTCAATTACGGATTCGAGCCAGCCTGAGCGCAGGCCCAACTCAGAACTAAGGAGAGATCATGAGTAGAAGCGACGACATCTGGATCCTCGGGATTCACATGACAAAGTTCGGCAAGCACCCCAACCTTGACGTAGTCGACCTTGGGGCCGAGGCCATTCAAGGCGCACTTGCAGACGCAGGGGTCACGATGGCCGATATCGGCATCCTTGCTGCCGGAAACCTGCTCGGCTCAGGCAGCATCGCCCAGCAGCTACAGAAGCAAGTTGGTCAGACCGGTATCCCCGCCTACAACGTCTCGAATGCATGCGCAACGGGTGCCACCGCTCTTCGCACCGCCATCATGGCGGTCAAGGCTGGCGAGGTCGACATGGGCCTTGCAGTCGGCGTCGAAAAACTCGCTGGAGCCGGACTGCTCGGAGCAGGGGGTAGAGCGAAAGCCGACAATGACGAGTGGGAGCGCAACGGACGCTTCGGTGCGGTGGGTCCGGTCGATGGGCGAATCGGCACCGAATCGATGCCAGGCGTATTTGCGCAAATCGGTATGGAGTATGGCCACAAGTACGGTGGGGCCGATTTCGAGTTGTTCGCAAAGATCAGCGAGAAGAACCATGCCCATTCGACGTTGAACCCGCTTGCTGCGTACAACAAAGCGATGAGCCTCGAGCAGATCATGAATGACGTCATGATCGCCTACCCGAATACTCGTCCGATGTGTTCAGCGAACTGCGACGGTGCTGCGGCGGCCGTCGTCATTAACGGTGAGAAGTTGAAGACGCTCTCGCTTGAGCAGCAGCGTCGAGCGGTAAAGGTGTCTGCCTCAATTCTCACGAGCGACCCTTGGCAAGAGGCATGTCAAGTGCTTCCAGATGTCAACACGCTCACACGAAGCGCAGCCCACCAGGCGTATGAGCAGGCCGGAGTCGGACCACAAGACCTCAACCTCGTCGAACTTCACGACTGTTTCGCAACCGCTGAACTCGTGCACTACGACAACCTGATGCTCTGTGAAGAGGGAGGCGCAGTCGACTTCTTCGAATCAGGCGCAGCTCATCGTGACGGAAGACTGCCGGTCAACGTCTCAGGTGGTCTCCAATCGAAGGGGCACCCAATTTCAGCCACAGGTATCGCCAACATTTGGGAGGTCTGTCAGCACGTTCGTGGTGAAGCAGGCGATCGTCAGATTGAGGGCGCAAAGGTTGGACTTGCCCACGTGATCGGACTTGCGTCGGCATGTGGTGTTCACATCCTTGAGCGTTCAGCTGCCTGAAAAACCCAGCATCTGCGAGGTGGCGTGAACCGATAACGATCGACGCCCATTTCTCTCTTTGCGATGTCTATTCCGACCATAGATCTGCGCGAGCCGGCTGAGATCGTTGCTCGACAACTCGACGATGCGTGCAGCTCATTTGGGTTCACGCAGGTCATCGGGCACGGAGTCGACCCGGTTCTTGAGAGAGATGCATGGAATTGTGCGTCTGCGTTTTTTGCTCTTGATGAAGAGACAAAACTTGCCGTTGCGATCCCCGATGGTGACGCGTACGGGTACGGCCCTTTCCAAGTCGAGCGATTAGCAGCAAGCCGAGGGGAGTCGACCCCGCCCGATCTCAAAGAAACCTTTTCCATCGGGCCGTTTGTCGATGCGAGTGAACTTCAGGCGATCGTCTCCCGAGACTCGGCAGCTGCATTTGCGTACTCCCCAAATCGGTGGCCGGTTGAACCACCGGGCATGTCCGACGTCATGCAGCGCTATTACGACGAACTCGCAGTGTTGTGCGAGCAGTTGCTGTCGTTGATGGCACGAGGTCTCGGAATGTCGGCCGACACCTTTGCCTCATCGATCGATCGCCACACGTCGGCGCTACGTCTCTTGCATTACCCGCATGTCGAGCCGTCCTCAGTCACTTCCGGGCAGCTCAGGGCAGGTGCTCATTCTGATTACGGAACATTGACATTGCTTCGCCAAGACGATGCTCCCGGTGGGCTCGAAGTTCGTGGCGCCGACGAAGAATGGCACCAAGTACCTGCTGAGGAGGGTGCGTACGTCGTCAACATTGGAGATGCACTCGAACGCTGGACGGCTGGTCGTTGGCGCTCCACCCTTCACCGGGTGCAGGTTCCTTCACCTGACAGCGGTCCTAACGAACGGCAGTCGATCGCGTTTTTTCATAATGCGAATTGGGATGCGGTCATTGAGGTGCTCGACCCTTGCCGGCCTTCCGATGGAGAAGTTGCGCCACCGATCACCGCAGGGAGGCATCTCATGGAGCGGTTCCTCAGCACCCAGCGAGGGGAATGATGCGCGCTCCTGACGGACGCCCAATGGCGGTTGCGAGAACCTTCAAACCACGCCGACGAAGAATGTCACAGGCGCGGTCGACTGCGTTTGAAGAGTTACTCCCACTATTCGGCCTAGATGTAGAAGGTCCTCCGACTTCAGCGGAGGAGATTTTTGAGCGGTCAGCACCTGTGGCCTTGGAAATCGGTTCTGGTGCAGGAGAAGCGGCGATTGCATCTGCGCTAGCGGAACCTGGTGTTGACCTCATCGCAGCCGATGTGCATACGCCTGGCATTGCCAGGCTTCTCGTTGATCTTTGCTCGCATGAACTCACCAACCTTCGGGTGATTCACGGAGACGCTCTTGAGTTCATCACGCGACTTCCGGCACCAACGTTTACCGAAATCAGGGTGTGGTTTCCTGACCCGTGGCCAAAACCTCGCCAACGCCAACGGCGACTCGTGACCGAACCGATCATTGGTCGATTGGTTCCATGGATTGTGGGTGGTGGCCGCCTGCGTATGGCGACCGATATCGACGACTATGCAGAACAAATGCTCGCCGTGTGCTCGGCACACCCAGAACTCGATGGCGGCATCGTGGCTCGGCCCTCTGATCGCCCGGTGACTCGATTTGAGCGAAAGGGAGTTGAGGCAGGTCGGGCCGTAACCGACCTTGCATTCGTGAGAAAGATGAAGGTGTCGTGAAGTTAGATGCCAGTCGCCGGCGCTTCGGATCAGTCGTTCATCAGCCCGTCGAGACGCTGCACTGATTCAATGAACTCCTCGACCATCTCATAGACGACGCGAGCGGCAGGCTTTGACACATTCATCGTTCCAACGATCTGACCGACGAAATAGTTCGCAAGCTGTGCCGCACCCGATGATGAGTCGTGAGCGGCGCGATCGATTCTTCTAATCGCAGTGTCAACGAGCATTGGCTGTAACGGCATTGGGAGCGGCTTCGGGTTTGCGGGATCTTCCCAGGCGTCGGTCCACGCGGTCCGCAACTGACGGGCCGGCTTACCAGTGCGAGATTTCGACCGCAATGTGTCTGATGACGTTGCCGCGAGAAACTTCTCTTTCACGGTTGGATGCGTCTCCGCTTCCTCAGTGGTCAGCCAGACCGATCCACACCACACGCCTTCTGCACCGAGAGCCATCGAGGCTGCCATCTGACGTCCTCGACCGATACCGCCAGCGCCAAGTACGGGAACTTGACCTCCGAGTGCGTCGACGATCTCGGGAATGAGCACCATCGTGCCGATCTCTCCAGTGTGGCCACCAGCCTCAGAACCCTGAGCGATGACGATGTCGGCCCCGACCGCAGCATGACGTTCGGCGTGTTGCGCCTTTCCTGCAAGCGCTCCAACAAGCCGACCTTGTTCGTGGGCGCTGTCGAGCATGTGAGCCGGAGGCGGGCCAAGGGCATTCACAACGAGAGCAGCCTTATGGGCGAGAGTGATCTCAAGTTGAGGTGCAGCCCGGTCTGCGGTGAGTGGCGCTGATTTGGATTCTGCGCCGAGCCCCCTGCCCCCTTGCTCTTCGTCGAGGGCGGGCACCCCATAGTCATCGAGGAGTTTGTCGACGAAGTCTCGGTGCTCACCAGGAATCATTTCGCCAAGTTCGGCAACGGTCATTCCGCCTTGGTCGGAGCCGGTGTACTTCGCTGGCACGATGAGGTCGACGCCGTACGGAAGATCGCCAACCTGTTCTTCGATCCAATCGAGGTCGATCTCAAGCTGCTTATCTGAGTGGCCCGCCGCACCCAGCACTCCGAGACCTCCCGCCTTTGTGACTGCAGCGACAACGTCACGGCAGTGACTAAAGGCGAGAATCGGAATGTCGATTCCGAGCATGTCGGTGACACGAGTTCTCATGATGGTTCCTTTCGGGTTCGAAATTCAGACCATGTCATCCCGGCATCCCCATGGATGTCCCGGGGAAGCCCAAGCACGAGCTCAGCAACGATGTTGCGTTGCACAGCAAATGTTCCACCACCAAGGGTGAGAGCGGGAGAAAACAGCCAGCCGTAGTGCCACAGTGGGTCAACTTCGGGGAATTGGCTGCCTTCGCCACGAGCAAAGTTCACTTCGGTCGCTCCACGTTGCGCACGGCGAGGGATGTCTCCAGCCGGGCCAGAGCCCGTCAACATGCCCGATGCGCCGACGAGGTCTTTTGCCAATTCCATGACGTGTTGACCGTGCTCGTCACCCATGATCTTTTGCACCGAGGCTTCGGCTCCAGGCGTGCGCCCATTGAGTCGGGCACTCAAGGTGCGAAGTCGGTTGAGGCGAAGCACTTCTGACTCAATGTGCAAGCCGGCGATGCGTTGACGCAAGACCGGGTCATCGCAACCTCCGTTGCTGCGCACAAGATTGAGGAGGTCGTCAGCCGACGGCCCCGAGCCCCACAACGAGCCGGCTGATGACAACGACACGCGTTCGTTGGCAAGCGTGACTTTCGCGAGTCGCCACCCGTCGCCTTCTTGCCCAACGAGATATTTCGCCGGAAGGCGAACGTCATCGAAGAACGTTTGGTTGAACGAGTGAGCGGTCGTCATATCGATGATTGGTGACAGTGTGAGCCCAGGAATATCCATCGGAATGATGAAGTAGGAGATCCCTTTATGTTTCGGCACATCAGGGTCGGTTCGCGCGATGAGTATTCCGTATTCCGAATGATGGGCACCGCTCGACCAGATTTTTGAACCGTTGATGATGTACTCGTCGCCATCTCGAACCGCCCGGGTTGCCAGCGATGCAAGGTCTGACCCCGAGTCGGGTTCGCTGAAGAGTTGGCACCATTGCTCTTCTCCGCTGAAAATTTTCGGAAGAAAGCGTTCTTTTTGCCAGTCAGTTCCCGCAAGCAGAATCGTTGGAGCGGCCCATCCAACACCGATCGGATTTGTTGATACGGAGGTTTCTCGCACTCCGGCAGCCTTCAGTTCCTCATCGATGATGAGCTGATGAATGGGATCTGCTTCAACTCCCCAAGGTCGAGGCCAATGGGGGACTAACAGACCTGCCTCATGAAGTTCTGCACTCGTAGGAGATGGATGCTCGGCGAGCCACGCTCGCAGTTCACTCCGTCGTGGATCGTCGTCGGTAGGAAAATCAAAATCCATCAGGTGTCCTTCCACGTGCCCGCCGTCGGGCCATCGGTTGCTCCTCCTGCGAAGGCTTGAGCTTGGAGCATCCAATCGCGGGCGAGTTCTCCCTCGGTCACGAGATTTGTGTCATCGACATGGCGACGCTGCGTGACGATGAGACAGAAATCTTCTGCGCTTCCAGATACCGCGGCATCTGCATCGTTAAGGTTCCATTCCCACACGTCGCCCGACGGAGCGGTCAGTCTCACCGACACATTGCCCGCCGGTACTTCAAGCCCTCGGTTGATGTAACTCCAACCGCGGGTGATGACTCCTAATTGGGCGATGTGGCGCAGACGGTCAGATGCAGCCCTGCTCGCGCCGAGCGTGTCGACGACATCTTGTCCGTGTGCCCATGCCTCCATGAGACGTGCAGTGAGAAATGACTTGGCTCCCATCGACGGGCCGTACCACTCGACTCGGGCATCGTCTGCGAGGGTTCGCCCTGCGGCCTCAAGAGCCCGGCGGTTGGCACGCCATTCGCTGAGGAGGCCGTCGCCGGTGAGAGCGCGAAGCGGATCCATCGTCTCTCGCTCAACCGCAGCTGGATCGGATATCAACCCGGCGAGATGATCACGATGTTCGATAAATGCAGACGTATCGCGAATTGCCAGCGCTGCGGTGGCGTCAAAGTAGGTGAGATGAGCAATTTGATCGGCGACATTCCACCCAGGGCTCGGAGTTGCTTCAGCCCACTGCTGCGGTGAGAGCGACGAGACGACATCATCAAGCGCCTGCTGCTCGGCGATGAGGTCATCGAGAACACCCTGAACGGTCATTATCCCCCCTATATACGGCGTTCAACGTCCATTCGGACTGTTGTTGTTAGCGCCGTCTCGCAGTACCAGATTGACTCTCGAAGGTACCACCACCTACGGTCATCGATTGTGTCGAACGAAATAGCTGTGGGGAGCGCGGCACGACCGAGATCAGTCATTCGATCGCGGCTCGATACGCGCAGTTCTGAGTTCCAGAGCAACAAGGCGGAGATGGAAGCACTCTGGGGTCTTGTTGCAGATGAGCTCTCGAAAGTAGAGACGATTGGTGGGCAACGGTATGTCGACCGTCATCGCAAACGCGGGAAGATGCTCGCTCGTGAGCGCATCGAGCAGCTCCTCGACCCCGATACGCCGTTTCTTGAGCTGAGTCCGCTTGCCGGATGGGGGTCTGAATTCCCGATCGGTGCCGGAGTGGTCATGGGCATCGGAATTATTGAGGGCGTTGAAGTCGGTATCACCGCTACCGATATGACGTACCGAGGCGGTTCGTCAAACCCACGAACCGTTGAGAAGAGTTCACGGTTCTTCGAAATCGTTGCTCAGAATCGCTTGCCGTGGATTGCGTTGAACGAGTCAGCGGGCGCAGACCTTCCGCATCAAGCTGACATCTTTGTTCCGGGGGGCGCGAGCTTCAAACATCAAACCCAATTGTCGAAAGCCGGTATTCCGACAATCGCAGTTGGGTTCGGGCCGGCAACAGCCGGTGGCGCATATACGCCTGGAATGAGTGATTACACGGTCTTTGTGAAAGAGCGAGGCACGGCGTACTTGGGCGGGCCGCCCCTCGTGAAGATGGCGATCGATGAAATTGTTGATGAGGAAACCCTCGGTGGAGCAGAGATGCACTCTCGGGTGAGCGGATTGTCCGATTACCTCGCCGTCGATGAGATGGATGCGCTCCGGATTACCCGAGAAATTGTTGCTCACCTGAGGTGGGAGAAACTCGGTCCTGGCCCGACTGAACCGGCCGATGAACCGCTGTACCCAACCGATGAGCTCATCGGGAGTGCTTCGGCAGATGTCCGGGTGCCGGTTGACATCCGTGCGGTGTACGCCAGGGTGCTTGACGGAAGTCGTTTTGAAGAGTTCAAGCCGCTGTATGGCGACAAATTGATCTGCGGCTGGGGATCGGTGCACGGATTCCCTGTCGGGTTTATTGGCAACAACGGCATTTTGTTCTCAGAAGAAGCGGCAAAAGGTGCACAGTTCATTCAACTCTGCAATCGCACCAACACGCCGCTTGTCTTTTTGCACAACATCACCGGCTTCATGGTGGGTTCACAGGCCGAGCGGGGCGGCATCATTCGCAATGGGGCGAAGCTCATCAACGCAGTGTCGAATTCCGAGGTTCCTCACGTCGTGCTCATGGTTGGAGCCTCGTATGGGGCTGGCAACTACGGCATGGCGGGTCGGGCATATGACCCTCGATTCATTTTCACGTGGCCGAATCACAAAATCGCGGTGATGGGCGGCAGACAGCTTGCCGGTGTCATGGACATTGTCGCTCGGAATGCCGCAGCCGGCCGCGGCATCGACGTTGACGAAGAACAGTTGAACACCCAAAAAGAAGCCCTTGAGGCGCAGATCGAAAGCGAAAGTTCAGCACTGTTTGCCACCGGTCGAATTTGGGATGACGGAATTATCCATCCGAATGACACCCGGCATGTCGTAGGAATGGCTCTTTCAGCGATTCATTCGAATGAAGTCCGCGGGGCGACCGAATACGGCGTGTGGAGGCACTGATCATGGCAACTCGACAGATCCGACGACTCCTCATCGCAAACCGTGGCGAGATCGCGATCCGCATCGCGCGCACCGCTCGAGACCGCGGCATCTCGTGTGTTGGCGTGTACTCAGACGCTGACAGCACATCGCTCCACCTCGACTCGATGGATGTGGCCGTGGCGCTCGGCGGAGAGACCGCAGCCGAGAGTTATTTACGCATCGATGCAATCGTTGACGCAGCGGTTGCGAATGGATGCGACGCAGTACATCCCGGGTATGGATTCCTCGCCGAAAACGCGGAGGCGGCACGTGCGGTTGAAGCAGCGGGCCTCATGTGGGTCGGACCAACCGCCGAACAGATCGAACTGCTCGGTGACAAGGTGGCGGCAAAACGTGCGGCCGAAGAGTCAGGTGTTCCGACGACTCCGATTATTGAAGTTGCAGCCGATGGCAGCACTCCGGCAGACGTATCGATGCCAGCATTGGTGAAAGCGGCTGCCGGTGGTGGCGGCCGAGGGATGCGCATCGTCCGAGAGGGTGACGACCTCGCAGCCGCAATCGAGTCAGCTTCGCGTGAGGCGGCTGCAGCATTTGGCGATGCGACCGTGTTTATTGAGCCCTACATCGAACAGGGTCGCCATATCGAAGTTCAGATCGTGGGCGACGGCGAAGGCGAGGTGTTGCACTTCGGTGAACGCGATTGTTCGGTGCAGCGCCGTAATCAGAAAGTGATCGAGGAAGCCCCGGCGGTCGGCCTGCCCGACGACGTTCGTGCAGCGTTGCGCGACGGAGCGACGCGCCT
>JAAXJF010000002.1:61322-90965 GCA_012269985.1 Acidimicrobiaceae bacterium | reverse complement strand
GTGTTCGAGCGAATCCGTAGAAATCGCAAGGTTGGACCAATCGATGGAATCTCCTGCCAATGCCGACGCGTCTTCAGCCAGCATGACAGTGGGACCAACAGATCCGAGAGCAATGCGACACGAATTTGAGCTGGCAGAAAGCACGACCGCAACACCGGCCACTGAAATGACCATGGCGTTGCGGGTACCAATCTTCGAGTAACCCTGCCAGCCGTCGACAATCGGCATCTCAATGCTTTCGATGAATTCATCATTCGCGAGCACCGAGCGTTTTGGTCCTGTCGCAACGTGTTCCACCGCAACACGACGCTGCCCCTCAGGGGATGTCAACACGGCCACTGCGTCGAGCGCAACGAGAGCGCATACGCCATCACCTGCCGGGCTCGCAGTGGCGATATTTCCCCCAATTGTTCCCGCCGTTCGAATCTGGTGGCTACCTACGGTTCTCGCTGCTTGCGTGAGGCAGGGCGCTAGCGCGTCGACCGGAGCGCCGAGCAACTCATCCCAACTCACGCCGGCCCCAATGCGCAGGAGCCGCCGGTCGTGGTCAACTTCGATGATTGACAGTTCGGCCACCTCTTTGAGGCTGACGACCAACTCGTCTGGTCCTATGCGTTGCGAGCCGTGATTGAGCGCCACCATCAGGTCGGTACCTCCGGCTAGCAGTACCGTCTTTGGCTCATTGCGCAGCAACGCCGTGAGTTGTTCGATCGATTGAGGATGCGCAATTGGCACGCAAAAGAGTGTAGAAGGCACAGTGCAAAGGACGGGATTTCTGCGTGTCATCTCCATTGACTGGGCGATTGTTCATGCCAAACTCAACTTTGATGACATGGCCTGCGATCTCTGACCTCATTCCAGTTGTCGTCTTCGTTGGCATTGCAGCGTGCATCTACATGATTGCCGGCTTCGGCTTCGCACTATTTGCCGTGCCGTCAATCAGCCTTTTCATGCCCGTTACCGAGGCGGTGTCGCTGCTTACATTGCTCGGACTCACCAGCGTGCTCCGCCAGTCGTTCGCACTTCGAGACCACATTGACCGGCCGAGCGCTATCCGGTTTTCGCTGTGGGCCGTTGCGGGAATGCCTGTGGGCTACTGGATAGTGAACGTCATTTCGGACCAAGCCCTACGAATTTTCCTCGGCGCGAGCACCATCATTGCGACTGTTGTGTTGCTCCGCCGTTCAGAGAACCACTCTTCACACCCTGCCGTCGAGAGTTCATTTGCGTTTGCGTCTGGTGTTCTTAACGTGTCAATTGGCACAAATGGATCTCCACTCGTTTTTGCTCTGCAGGGTCGACGTCTCACCCCGAATCAGTTTCGTGCGACGATCGCAGTCATTTTTGCGGTCAGTGCCGTCGTTACAAGCATGATTTTCGCCGTCGATGGCCGATACACGAGTCGTATTCTTCTCCTAGCTGTGAGTGCGCTGCCCTCGTGGTGGACCGGGAC
Source organism: Acidimicrobiaceae bacterium (assembly GCA_012269985.1). GTDB lineage: Bacteria > Actinomycetota > Acidimicrobiia > Acidimicrobiales > Ilumatobacteraceae > Casp-actino5. The sequence goes on along the minus strand of JAAXJF010000002.1, from coordinate 89,512 downwards.
AGTCACCGGTCGAAATGTGGCGGACAAAATCGATCAACAGCAATTTCGTTCGGTCGTATTGCTTCTTCTTGCGATCACCGGAATTTCCACTCTCGTGTTCGCTCTGTGACTCGCCGAGAATATCGGGCGCAAGGTATTGCAGGTGACGAACGTCACAAAGTACATTGCAATCACCGCCGCACGCCAGTAAACGGTGGTACTCGGGTGTACGTCTGGCAACAAAAAAAAGGGGGGGTTGTGTCATCGTCTGCGTCTAACTCTCGTGCACTGCTATCGGTGAGAGACCTCCAAACCCACTTCGAGGTCGGTGGTCACGCCGTGAAGGCTGTGGACGGTGTGTCGTTCGATGTCTACGAAGGAAAAACTCTTGGCATTGTTGGTGAATCAGGGTGCGGGAAGACCGTGTTGTCTCGCTCAATCATGGGCATTACGACAGCGTCAAATGCCTCAACTTCGGGCTCAGTCAACTACTCCGGAACTGAACTCATCGGGAAGAGCAAACGGGAGTTGCGTACGTTTTGGGGCGAGGAGATGGCAATGGTCTTTCAAGACCCGATGACATCACTCAATCCGGTTGTTCGTATCGGTCGACAACTCACTGAACATCTTCGGGCCCATAAAGACCTCTCGAGGTCGGACGCGAACGATCTCGCAGTGCAGTTGCTCACGTGGGTCCGCATCCCGGAACCTCGGGAGCGCCTTAACAATTACCCACATCAGATGTCTGGTGGTATGCGCCAACGCGTATGTATTGCTATCGCTCTCGCATGCTCTCCGAAACTGTTATTCGCCGACGAGCCGACAACAGCACTTGATGTCACGGTTCAGCACCAAATTCTGAACCTGCTTTCCCAACAACAGCAAGAGCGTCAGATGGGAATGGTGCTTGTCACTCACGATTTAGGTGTAGTTGCGACGCGCACTGATGATATCGCCGTGATGTATGCCGGAAAGATTGTGGAGAAGTCGTCAACATCTGCGCTCTTTAGTGAGATGCGTCACCCCTACACCCAGTCTCTTTTTTGGTCAATCCCTAAGACCTCAGAACCGAAACACACTCGTCTGAGCGCAATCGTGGGCCGACCGCCAAATCTTGCAGCACTGCCACCTGGGTGCTCTTTCGCCGACCGTTGTCCGTATGTTCAACCCATCTGTAGAGAGGTTGAGCCGAAGTTACGAACAATCGATTCGCATTCGTTCGCGTGCCATCTCCCTGTAGGCAGCACCGAAGGAGAGGCAGCCCTCAGTGCAAACATTTCAGTGGGCCTCCCTCAGTCGGAGGGTGCGGCGGCACGTCGTGAGGCCGGCCAAGGAATATTGACGTAATGGCAGGTTCGGGCACAGCACATCTCCGCGATGGCGATGACATGGTGATTCGGGTGGAAGACCTCACAGTCGAGTTTCCAGCGAAAGGTGGCAACGTCGTTCACGCAGTGAGTGGTATCAGGTTTGATGTCCGTCGCGGAGAGACGCTTGGCCGAGTACGGGACTCTGGCTGCGTAAAATCCACGACGGGTAAAGCGATTCTCCAACTTCCTCATCCAACGAGCGGGTCGGTTCAGCTTGACGGCGAAGAGTTGACAGAGTTGAGCCGGACTGAAATGACGGCCCGTCGCACCGACATCCAAATGATCTTTCAAGACCCCATTTCGTCGCTCAACCCGCGGAGGACGATCGGCAAAATCGTTGCGGAGCCGCTCGACGTGTGGGGACCAAAAGCGAGTGACGAACAGTGGGCGCTGGTTGCCAGCATTCTTGATGCGGTTGGCATCGACCCTGAAAGTGCGAAGTACAAACGGCCTCACGAGTATTCCGGCGGCCAATGTCAACGAATTTCGATTGCACGAGCGCTTGTCATGGAACCAAAGGTGATTATCTGCGACGAGCCGGTTTCGGCGCTTGACGTGTCGGTCCAAGCCCAGATTCTCAACATGCTCGAGGATCTCAAGGCGAAATACGGACTCACTCTCGTCTTCATTGCCCACGACCTTGCCGTTGTGAAGAACATCAGCGATCGAGTGGCCGTCATGTATCTCGGCAAAATGTGTGAGATTTCTGATTCAGATGATCTCTACGCCAAGCCAGCCCACCCGTACACACAACTTCTTATCGATTCGCACCCGGAGCCAAATCCAGAAGCGGTCATCAATGAGGCGGTGGTGCTGGGTGGCGAGATTCCAAGTCCTATCTTCCCGCCGTCAGGATGCCGTTTTCGCACACGCTGTGAATTTGCTGACGAACAATGCGCAAACGAGGAGCCCAAAATGGCAAAAATCTCAGACGAACACTACGTCGCCTGTCACCACCCGCTGACCGAGGTGGGAAAATGACCATTGCGCCAAGATGTAGGTTGATCACTTGGAATAGCATGAATCGCTGTGGCACCACGCCACGTCGATCCGTCGGGACACCCGATCACGTCGGACAAAACAAATATCACGGGAAATCAAATGGGGGAAACTGTAATGAGACGTAAAGGTCTATACCGCTCAGTTGCCTTCCTTGCTATCGCCGGTCTTATCGCCGGCGCTTGCGGGGGGGACGACGATAGCGCACCCGCCGACACACCATCAGAAGAGGCTGAGGCCCCTGCTGACGAACCAGCTGAGGAACCTGCTGTTGAAGCCGGAGATGTAGCAGAGGGTGATGTCGACACAGCAATTGAAGAGGAAGAATCCACCGTTGCGTATGGTGGCTCGATCTCTGTTGGACTCGAAGCAGAAGCTACTGGGCTTCGTCCATGGGAGGACACCTGCTCCTCGCCGTGTTACAACATGATGATTTCGGTCTTCGACAAACTGATCGAGATGGACGTCAACGGCAACTACGTGCCTTACCTCGCAGAGAGCTTGACATCAAACGAAGATTTCACCGTTTGGACAATGACTCTCCGCGGCGACGTGACATTCCATAACGGCGTTGAACTTACCGCTCAATCCATTGCAGATATGTTCCCAATTCAGCAAGCTGGCGCTGCGGGCTCGAGTGCAATCGCTGCCGCAAATTTGGTGTCGGTGGAGGCCACCGGTGATCTCGAGGTGACGTACACCTTGTCCGAAGGCGGCTCAGCTTTCCCGGCCACGCTTTCTCGTGCGCCAGTTGGATTCGTATTCGAACCAGCCGCAGCAGCGGCTGACTCAGAGGGCTTCTCAATGGCCCCAGTTGGTACTGGTCCGTTTGTAATTGATTCGCGTGACCTCGACAACGAGACCACGTTTGTTCGTAACGATAGTTATTGGGCAACTGACCCTGACGGGAATGCTCTTCCATATCTGGATTCAATTTCGTTCCGTCCAATTCCGGATGAAGGCACACGTCTCGACGCGCTGCTCTCAGGAACAGTAAATGCAATGCAGACGCTGCGTCAGGGAACTATCCGAGATGCACGAAATGCACGTGATGAGGACGGAGCAGACATCACTCTTTATGAATTCCAAGGCAACAACGTTGGTGGCGGAATGTACAACGTTCTTGTTCCACCGTTTGACGATGTTCGAGTTCGTCGTGCTTTAACCCACATGAACAGTCAGGAACAAGTTATTGAGGCGCTCGGCGGTACTGGCATCTCGCTTCCAGGAACTCAGTGGTTCAGCCCTGATTCACCTTGGTGGAGCGAAAAGGTCGCAGAGGCTTGGCCCAAGTTTGACTTTGAGGGCGGGGTGGCCATTCTCACTGAATACGTGAATGACCCAGAACGCTCAGACGGCAAGGCCGTTGGCGAGTCGATTGACGTTGAGTTGTCATGTCCTCCTGATCCAACACTCATTGCTTCAATGCAGGTGGTTGAGCAGCTCTATACCGCTAGCGGTCTGGTCAACGTAACGATGACCAACTATGACCAGCAGACACATATTGGAATTGCGCTTGGCGGCGAAAATGGCTTTGTCGGCAACCACCAACAGCACTGCTGGAGGTGGAGTAGCGATGACGATCCGTCGGTGAACCTGACTCCCGCCCTGGCGCCGCCAACGGCTGAAATTGCCGAGGCAATTGGTCTTCCTGGCGTTGTCTCACCGCTGAACTTCTCAAACTGGTTCAGTCCAACAGCATTCCAGGCAGCGGTTGCTGCAACCAAGACTGATGACTTCGCAACTCGCTACGGGCTCTATGAATCCATCATGCTTGAATTTGCAGATCAGGTGCCTGTGTACTACTCCGGTCACACTGCAACCGCAATTGGGACAGAAAGCAACGTTCTTGGTCTCAATAGTTGGCATGTGCCCTCTGGTGAACTCGGTATCGGATTCCCGAATGCTGAAGGCCGTTGGGCCGAAGTGTTCATCAGTTCATAAATAACTGCATCGGTTCCGGGAGGGAGAGTTATGGGAAAGGTCATTGCTGGAAGGCTTGTTCGCCTTATAGCAACGCTTCTAGCGGTGACGTTCCTGACATTCTCAATGACAGCTCTCCTTCCCGGAGATCCGGTTAACGCCATCCTCGGGGTCGACTCAGTGCGCGACCCCGAGGTTGTAGCGAAAATACGTGCTGACCTCGGCCTTGATGATCCATTCTTGATCCGTTACGTGAATTGGCTTGGAAATACCGTTACCGGTGACCTTGGACAGAGTTACATAACCGATCAAGAGGTCATTAGCACCATTTCTCAGCGCTTGCCGGTGACTGCGCAATTGGCGTTCATGGCGATAATCATGGCACTCATACTTGCGATTCCGATTGGTGTCCTCGGCGCGTATAAGCAGGGGAAATGGCAGGATTCAACAACATCGGCAGGCGTTCAGGTTGCTCTCTCGGTTCCAAACTTCATCGTCGGGATTTTTCTCATTTGGCTGTTCTCCGTTCAGTTGGGTTGGCTTCCGGCTTCGAACTGGAATCGCATAAGTAACGACGGGCTAATCGAAAATCTCAAAACAGCGATACTCCCGGCCTCCGCTCTCGCCATGACTCAAATGGCTATATTTTCTCGACTCGTGCGTTCCGACATGATCGCAACGCTGCAGGAGAATTACATACTTGCAGCACGTTCAAAGGGTCTTTCAAACCGCTTTATCCTTCTTCGCCACGCGCTTCGGCCAAGTTCACTGAGCCTTATGACGATCATTGGAATTAACTTCGGCGCCCTTTTGGGCGGAACGGTGATCATCGAGACTCTGTTCGCGATTCCCGGCATTGGCTTCAGGCTCATTAACGCAATAAATCAACGCGACATAATCGTAATTCAGGGAATCACCGTATTCATAGCAACGGCTTATGTTGTGATTAACACAGTTGTTGATCTTCTCTACGCTGTTATCGATCCAAGAATTCGTAGAGCCTGAATATGTAGCAAATCAACACTTCAAACTAAAACCCAGAATTTCCACTTGACTGACTCAGCAATGTCTCATCCACAACATCCTCACCCGCTGACACGACCCCCAAAAAAGCAACACTTCGTGAAGTAATTGCCACCATGCCTCTGCGAGTGAAAATGGCATCGATATGGCTTTTTCTCGTTTTCTTTGGCGCGATATACGCCAAGATCGATACCGGCTTGTTGGGCGGCTCCCTTCCCTTGCAAAATCCAAATTTTCAAACAAACGGCTTCGACCCCGCAACCAGCACATTTGGCAGCGGTGAGCCAATTGCAGGAGTCTCCACCGCACACTGGCTGGGAACCGATGCAATTGCTCGAGACACTTTCGCTCGGATCGTGCACGGTGGGTGGGTGTCGCTCGTCGTCGTCGTTGTCTCGGCGGGGTGCGGAATTATTATCGGCGGTTTTTTGGGTTCACTGGTCGGCTTTGTTCGTGGACGAACCGAGACGATAGTGATGGCTTCCGTCGACGTCATTCTTGCATTTCCTGCCCTCGTGTTGCTGCTCGCTCTGGTCTCAATTTTCGAGGTTCGGAACCTTTTCGTGATTAGTGCAGTAATCGGTGTTCTATCGATACCTGCGTATACAAGAGTGGCGCGCGCAAACTCGCTTGCGGTTTCTTCGCGAGAATTCGTCACCGCTGCACGTGCTATCGGGACAAAGCCGAGTCGGATTCTCTTCAGAGAGGTGATTCCAAACGTGCTTCCCACTTTGCTGGCCTACGCCATGGTTGCAGCAGCCTTCGTCGTAGTAGTTGAGGGTTCACTGTCCTTCCTCGGACTGAGTGTTCAACTGCCAACAGCCACTTGGGGCAACATGATCAACCAAGCTCGCCGCGACATCAAAATCAACGTTGCGCAGGTCATATGGCCGTCGCTGGCACTCTCAATCACGGTACTTTCGCTGAACCAAGTAGGAGACTTTTTCCAACAACGCAGAGAGGTAAGGGGTTCTAACCTCTAGCACCTCACGTCACGAGGATCATCTCGTTGAGGTCTTCCCAATACGAGGGCCAACTCTTTGAGGTCACCTCTGGGTTCGTGATAACGGTGCCCGGTACGCAGGCGCCGATGATCGAGAATGCCATTGCGAGCCGATGATCATCATGAGTGTCGACGGTTGCGCCCATGAGTTGTACCGGAGAAATGGTGAGACCATCCTTGTGTTCAACGACATGGGCCCCAAATTTGCTGAGCTCGCTGGCAAGGTCTCCGATGCGGTCACTTTCTTTGTTTCTGATGAAGCCCACGCCTCTAATTCGGGTGGTGCTCGCAGCGAAACATGCAAGGGCCGCCACCGTTGGCACCAAGTCAGAAATCTCTGACATATCGATATCAATTCCCACAAGATCACGTCCGTTCGATGTCACCGTGGTGGAGTGGGACGTGCAATCGATGTCAGCATTCATCTCGCGCAGGATGTCAATTATCTGCTTATCACCCTGAAGGGACGAGGACCCAAAGTCTTCAATGGTGACGGTTGAACCTGTTGCCGCCGCTATCGCAAGCGGATACGACGCAGAGGAGGCATCGGGTTCGATGGTGACCGAAGTCGCCAAATATTCCTGTGGAGAGATGCCGATTGAGCCTTCTGAGATGTCAGTCGACACTCCAAACAGTTCCATTACAGAAGCTGTCAAGTTCACATACGGCTGTGAAATAGGGCTTCCCTGCAACGTGATGTGCAGACCCTCTGGCAGCACGGGTCCGATCATCATGAGCGCAGAAATGAACTGGCTTGATGTGGTCGCATCAATGGTCACCGCTCCCCCACGAAGTGGGCCCTGAATACTCACCGGCAATCCACCGTCGTGATCAGCGATCTGCGCTCCTAACGACCGAAGGGCATTGAGTAAGGGGCCTATTGGACGCTGCCTCAAGCGCTCGTGTCCGTCGATAGAGATGCTGCTTCCAGCTGTCGCTGCGAGTGCTGTCAAAAAACGAGAGGTCGTGCCTGCGAGTTCGGCGTGAATCTCTCCAGATTGCAACGCTGCATCTCGGAACACCGTTGCGGTCGAACCTGAGCGGGTCACCTCGATACCAAGAGCCTGTAGGCCCGACAACATGGCGCGGGTGTCATCACCGTCAGGGAGATTCTTCAGTGTTGAGCGTCCCTCACTGAGTGCAGCGCAGATGAGCGCGCGGTTCGCAATGCTCTTCGACCCTGGAACGCGAATTGTGGAGTGAAATGGGCGCTCCACCGGAGTGCACCACAACGTCATGTCAGGGCACTCACAGTCGGGCGGAAGCCTCGAGCGATCAGACCGCCACGGAACATGTCAACAACTCCAGAATCGACAAGCACGACAGCGACTCCACGGTTTCCTTCGGCGAGGTGAACAACTTCAAAATTGGCAATGTTGACGCCGAGCTCAGCGGCGAGAGTGAACACCTCGGCTGCGGCACCCGCTCGGTCTGGAATGCGAATGCGGACCTCCGAGAGTGCCGACGGGTCTGTCACACGACCGGGCAGGTTCGCTCTTGATTCTCGAGCCCTCTGGAGCATGGTTTCTAGCGAAGTTTTCTCTTCAGCTTCGATAAAACTTCGGACGCTATTCAGCGCTGCATTGAGGTCATCGATCGCTTCCAGAATCGCAACACGGTTTTCTTGACAAATATCGATCCAAATGCGAGGTGATCCACTGGCGATACGAGTCATATCTCTGAAACCACCCGCAGCGAGACGGAGTAGCGAAGCGTGCTCTTCCGATCGATCTTGAGCAAGCGACATTAGTGATGCTGCGGTGAGGTGTGGCAAATGGCTGACAACGGCAACGAGGCGATCGTGTTCGGTTGGTGAGAGTGCGACGACTTCGGATCCGACTTCGCGTACCAGTGAGGCAACAACCGAGAAATTCTCGTCGTCAGCCTCAAGGTCGGGGGTCAATACCCAGATTGCACCGTCAAACATGTGAGGGTCTGCTCCATCGAGCCCTTCGAGTTCGCTGCCTGCCATTGGGTGTCCGCCAATGAAGCGCTTGTCGTGTATTGCCTCACAGATCGGCGCCTTAACAGATCCGACGTCGGTTACCACGCCTGACGTCGTTTCGAGCATTTGTCTCACAACGTCAACGCTTGCGGTGACAGGAACCGCCACGATCGTGATATCCGCTTCCTGAGCGATACCAATTTCAGAGATGATGCCCTCGTCTTGTGCACGACGACTCACCCCATCGTCGAGATCACTGCCACACACATCCCAGCCCCGCTCTCGCAGGGCAAGCGCAATAGAACCTCCTATGAGGCCAAGGCCCACAACGTTCGCGGTGCGCGTGTGATCAACAGTATTCACGGGCTTTGAGCGTATCGTTCAAGGCCGCAGGCTTTGCTCAGTTCAATGACTTCCGACGTTGACATCGTCCGCCACTCGCCCGGTGCAAGTTTGTTGTCTCGGATCGGACCGATGCGAATACGGATGAGCCGTTGCACGCGGTGTCCGACTGCATCAAACATCCGCCGTACTTGTCGATTTCGTCCCTCATGAATGACGATGCGAACAACCCCTGGCTCGGGCTGTGAAACTCGCGCTGGTGCGGTCATGCCATCGTCAAGTTTCACTCCGTCGCGAAGTGCTCGGAGCGCTCCCGATGAGAGAGGCTCAGCTACTTGTACGAGATATTCCTTCTCAACCCCTTTTGAGGGATGTGTCACGGCGTGAGTGAGGTTTCCGTCATTAGTGAGAAGAAGGAGCCCTTCCGTTGCCATGTCGAGCCTGCCAACCGCGTGGAGTCCAGGGCACTCAGGTACAAGTGAGAGCACCGTCGGGCGACCTTGTGGGTCAGAAGCGGTCGTCACCACTCCTTCTGGCTTGTTCAACAGGAAATACACGAGGTCAGGCTTGATACCAACCGGAACACCATCGACACACACCACGTCAGCATCAATATCAACCCGACACCCGAGCTCAGCGACCTCATCGTTCACTGTCACGCGACCCTCGGAGATCAAGATCTCGCAGGTTCGGCGGCTCCCCCAGCCACGCTGCGCTAACACCTTTTGAAGGCGTTCACCCTGCCGCTCGCCATCGGGTACGTCAGCATCATCGAGATACCAAGGGACCTCATCGACCATGCTGACCTAACTCTCAGCCTGGAGCAGATTCACTTGGCGGTTCAATTCGTAGACCATGCTCAAGCGCCTCCACGACGTCTGCATCAGGAATGAACTCGGCGATTGATGGCAAGTCGTCAAGACTTGCAATTCCTAGTTTCTCGCAGAACGGCCCCCTGGTTCCGTACAAAATACCTTGACCCGTACCTTCATCAAGTCCGACGGCATCGATATACCCCCTCGCAGAGAGCGTTCGCAGCACTCCATCAGGGTCAACACCCCTAATGGACGCAATTTGCCCGCGACTGATCGGTTGCTTGTAGGCAATGATCGCAAGGGTTTCAAGGGCGGCGCCTGAGAGTCGTGCCCGTTGCTCATCGAGGAGGAAGCGTTCAACATACGGGGCGAGGTCAGCAACTGATTGGTATCGATACCCTCCTGCAACTTCGACGAGCTCGAAGCCCGAATGTCGTGCTCGATATTCAGCGGCAAGAGCTTCGCAAGCCATCTCGATATCAGAAAGCGGCCGCTCAAGGAGTTGCGCAAGCAATTCAACCGGTACCGGCTCCGTTGCGACAATGACGATGGCTTCGATCGCTGCGTTGAGAGAGGACGGGTCGTGTTCGTGCATGGCTAACCCTCGTAATCGTCGATGGCGAGAACTGAAAGGTCGGTGTCAGCATCTCCTACCCAGACGATGTCGATCTCGCCAAATTGAGTGAATTGCTCGATGTCGACAATTCCTTGTTTGAACAGCTCGAGGACAGCGAGAAAACGCACGATGACCTCTACACGCTCAACCAGATCTCCGGTGAGACGTTTGAAATTGATGCGCCCAACAATTGGCAGCTCGGTAAGAAGCTCATCGACGGCCTCAGCCACTGTGATTCGTATCGGAGAGACATGGAAAAGATCGACGATGGGCTCAGGTTTGGGCGTGAGAGCCCGAATTGCGGCGCTCTGGAAGCGGCGAATTGATGTTCCCTCGAGCAGGTCAGGCATCAGCCCAGCGAATCGTTCATCTGCGCCGGTTCGTCGAGGGAAGCACAGATCCGCCTGTTCGGAAAGCTCATAGAGCACCCGGGCGACAGCTTTAAATGGGTTGCAGTCGAGCAATCGGGCAAGCAGGCGAGCACGCGCTGACCACAACGCAAGCGCTTCATCAAGGTCACCATCATCGTGCCCGGGAAGCAACCGGCGGGTTTTGAGCTCAACCAGTGTGGCGGCGATCAGCAAGAACTCGGTCGCGACCTCAAGGTCAAGTGCTTGCAAACGCTCGACTTCGGCCAAATAGGCATCAACAATGGTTGCCAAATCAACTTCGTAGAGGTCGACCTGCTCTTTGAGGATGAGTTGGAGCAGAAGGTCAAGAGGCCCCTCGTACACCGGTGTCTCAACAGCAAACGCCACACCCTTACGCTAGTGCCCAAACCCATTCCGTTACTGCGACCCTCCACAGGTAACCTGTCGATGTGACTCGAGTTCTTTCGTGCATTCAACCGACCGGCGATGTCCACCTCGGCAATTACCTCGGGGCTCTTCGCAATTGGGTGAATGGCCAACACGAAAAAGACGTGTACCACGGCATTGTCGACCTACACGCGTTAACAGTGACAACCGAATCTGGCGTTGTGGGTGAGTCAACAGTGAGCCTCGCTGCGATGTTGTTCGCTATCGGTTTAGATCCCGAGGTGGCCACCATTTTCGTGCAAAGTCACGTACCTGAGCATTCGCAGCTCGGATGGGTGATGGAATGCACGGTGTCATTCGGCGAGCTCTCTCGCATGACGCAGTTCAAAGACAAGTCAGCAAAACGCGAAACCGATTTCGTTGCAGCGGGCCTCTTCACGTATCCGGCTCTTCAAGCGGCCGACATTTTGTTGTACGACGCAAATGAAGTGCCCGTCGGGGATGACCAACGGCAACACATCGAAATCACCCGAGATATCGCCATTCGGTTTAATAGCCGGTTCGGGGAGACGTTCGTCATTCCCGAGGCGGTGACCCCAGCGGCAGGTGCCCGGGTGATGGATCTCCAAGCACCAATTTCAAAGATGTCAAAATCTGCTGACTCAGATGCAGGATGTGTGTTCTTACTCGATGATCCGAAAGCAATTGAAAAGAAGTTCAAGCGAGCGGTAACCGATTCTGAATCTGAAGTTCGCTACAGCGTGACGCAAAAACCAGGGGTTTCGAATCTTCTTGACATTCTCGCTGCAGCAGGAGGGGGCACACCCGCACAGCTCGCTGAGGAGTACAGCCAATACGGCCCGTTGAAGACAGATGCCGCTTCAGCCGTGATTGCGATGCTTGAGCCAATTCAGCACCGGTATCGCGAGTTGATGAACGACCCGGGCGAACTGCAACGGTTGCTCAATATCGGTGCAAATAGAGCACAAGAGCAAGCCGCAGCAACATTGAGCAGAGCGTACGAAGCTATTGGGCTCCTCCCCCGCTGAAGCGACACCTTCTTCGCTGAGCCGGCAACACGTTGACCGCCGACTGTTCCGCCTCGCCCTGCCTGCACTCGGAACTCTCGCAGTCGAGCCGCTGTATGTCGCAACCGACACAGCCATTATCGGTCGGGTCGGCGCAGAGGAACTTGCTGGCCTGGCCGCCGCAGGCACCATTTTGGCGCTGATCGTCGCCGGAACGAATTTCCTCGCATACGGAACGACAGAGCGCATTGCCAGCGCTCGAGGCGCACAAAACGAGGCCCGCTCTGGCGCATTTGCGCAACACGCACTCCTGCTTGGCGTCATCATCGGCATGTTGGCGTGTGCAGCACTCGTTCCCTTGGCCTCGTCGATCGTTTCTCTACTCGGCGCGGGTCCAGAGGCCACATCACACGGCATTAGATATCTCACGATTGCGGCATTCGGGCTGCCAGCAGTCGTTGTCATGGTTGCAGCCCAAGGTGTCCTGCGGGGTCATGCCGATTATCGACGGCCGTTCGTCGTGTTGATGGCGAGCAACATCTTGAACGCGGTGATCGAAATTCCTCTCGTATTTTGGGCGGACTTGTCAATCACCGGCTCAGCTGTATCGACGGTGATTGCACAGTATGTGGGCGCCATCTGGCTTGTCATCATCGCAAAACCGCATCTTCGATTAGGCCGCCGATTCTCAGTGCAGAGCGCCATCGTTCGCGATCTTCTGAGAGTGGGCAGCGACCTTGGCGTACGAGTGTTCTCCATGCTTGCGATTTTTACTGCTTCAACCGTGCTTGCCGCTCGAAGCGGAGATGCCGTTCTCGCCGCCCACCAAATCGTCAACGGAACATTTCTCCTACTTGCGCTGTGTCTCGATGCAATTTCCATTCCGGCTCACACACTGCTTGGAGAGTCGCGGGGCTCCGGACACCTCGAACTCCAACGACGAGTATCAAGCCGCGTGTATTTCTGGAGCGGAGTACTGGGAGTTGCGCTAGCAATCATCATCTTTGCTTCCGCAGACGTTCTTCCAAACCTCTTTACTGCTGATGAGTCTGTGAAATTGGCAGCAACCGATGGCCTTCGCTTTCTCGCAATAGCCCTCATCCCTGGAGCAATCGCATTTGGTGGCGATGGGGTCCTCATCGGTCTCTCAGACAGCAGATTCCTGGGCATTGCTGCGTTCGCTCACACGGCGATCATGGCGTTAGCGCTCTTTTCTGAATCGATTCGTACCGGGCCAGGCCTTTCGGGAATTTGGGCTCTCCTGGCGCTCTGGATGGTCATCAGAGCGCTCACAGTTACCGCACGCAGCCGAGTTCTTCTGCGCTAGCCGCAGACGGGCTAGACATCATCAGCGAGCCGTAGTGCCGGTCCCCAGCGCCCGTTTCCGAGCGCCGTTTCTATGGTCAAAGAAGAACTTCCAGCCTCTCGGAGCAGCTGAGCACCAATTCGCTCATGATCGTGATAACTCGTGAACCGCTTCGTTCTTGGACCCACCAACGTTGCAACGATGCGCAGGGGGACCGATAACCCGGCCACCGTCTTTCCCACATCGTGAAGGAACACTCCTGCAAGAGCATCTTGAGGTGCATCGGGCTCGAAAGCAGTAAAGCGACGAGCGACCATCACCGAGTGGGATCGATCAGCACGACACATGCAAAACCAGAGCGAGAGTTCCTCTTCGGCGAGTGTCTCCGTGACAAGAGCCATCTCATCAGCGGAAATTTCTGCTGGCCGCAACGACCACCATGTCCGACGAATAAGGTGCAGAATCTGCTTCACAACTGCCGTTTCGCTCGTGGATGCGCTGCTACGTACGACTCCCACAGCCGTTCCTGGCTCACTCGGGTGTAAAGCTGCGTGGTCGAAATCGTCGCATGACCCAACATCTCTTGCACGATGCGAAGATCGGCTCCGTGATCAAGAAGGTGAGTTGCACACGAATGGCGTAACACGTGCGGAGAAAGGTGCTCTGTGATGCCAGCTCGTTCGCCGGCACTTTTGATCACCAACCAAATGCCTTGTCGAGAAATACGGCCTCCACGTGTATTCAAAAATACTGCCTCTGCATCATCTCTGTGCCGCCACTGCTTGGGAACGAGTTGCGCCCGCCCTTGCGGACCGAACCAGTCTTCAAGAGCCAACAGGGCACTAGTGCCGAACGGAACGACGCGCTCTTTCGCGCCTTTGCCAAGCAACCGCACAAGTTGACCGTCGAAGTCAATTGCAGAGGTGGACAGTCCTACCACCTCACCGACGCGAGCCCCAGTGGCATACATCAACTCAAGAATCGCGCGGTCACGGCGAGAAAGCGGATCACCTGCCGAACACGCTTCGATGAGTTTGATCACCGACTCCTCGTCGAGCGGTTTCGGAATGCCTGACGGAACCTTGACCCCATCAAGACGATTCGTTGGGTCATCTGATCGAAGCCCTTCGGTCACCAAAAACCGGTGAAGCATTCTGACCGCCGCAAGGTTTCTCGCTACCGAGGTGGGCGCTGCCCCCTGAGCCTCACGAGACGCAATAAATGACACGATGAGATCGTCACCCACAGATGCAAGGGTTTCTTCGCGCTCTCCGATGAAGGCGACATACTTGGTGAGGTCACGTCGATACGCCATGACCGTATTTGCACTTCGGCCACGTTCGGCTGTCAACCACAGTAAGAAGTCTTCGACCTCGAGTGGAAGTGTCGCAGTGACCGACGCAGATGTGTCCACTAGCGAGCACTGTCCCGCTGCATCAACACTCGGTTCGTTAACAACAGAGCGGTCACTGTTTTGGCATCGGTGATCTCACCCTCGTCGATCATTGTCAAGGCGCGTTCCAACGGCAGGTGATGAACTTCCATGTGTTCTTCTTCAGGACCTTGCCGGTCAGCAACACCTTGCGTGCAGTCAGTTGCGAGAAACAACTCTGTGACGGCATCGGTCATACCCGGAGACGGCTTCATCGAAAACATGTGCTGCAATTTCTCTGCGGTCAGGCCGACCTCTTCAAGCAATTCGCGCTGAGCCGTCACCTCAATTGGCTCCCCGGGCACATCTCGCATGCCTGCCGGCACTTCATAGATGAACTCTCCGTACGTCGGCCGATACTGCCGCAGAAGGACCACAGACGGCACGCCCTCTGGGTCAAACATTAAGGGAAGCACCGCAACTGACCCAGGAGACCGGACGATGTCGCGAGTAAACGATTCTCCGTCAGGATCAAGAAATGATCCGACGACAACATTCCATACGCCACCTTCGTGCACGAGGCGGTCATCTGTATGACGGAACTCCGTCATTACGTCACTCTCGCGTCGCTCTTTTCATTGCTGTCGGCACGCTCCATCGCAGAACCAACCAAATCGCGGAATAGCGGATGAGGGCGATCAGGGCGACTCTTGAATTCAGGGTGGGCCTGAGTTGCCACCCAGAACGGATGGTCAGGCAACTCGATGAACTCGACGAGGCGACGATCGGGAGACACTCCGCTACAGACGAGGCCAGCCTCTTCCAAACGAGAACGGTAGGCGGGGTTGAACTCGTAGCGATGGCGGTGTCGCTCGCTCACTACTGGCTCGCCATACGATTCATGCACTTTCGAACCTGGGGTTAACACTGCGTAGTATGCACCGAGACGCATGGTGCCACCGAGATCTGTCACCTCTCGCTGATCGTGCATGAGGTCGATCACTGGGTGGCGGCTCGATGCCTCAAATTCAGTCGAGTTGGCTTCATCGAGCCCGGCAACATCTCGAGCGAATTCAACCGTCATCGCGTGCAACCCGAGACAAAGACCGAGGCAGGGAATGTTGTTCTCTCGAGCGAACCGAGCAGCTGCGATCTTTCCTTCGAACCCACGAGACCCGAAGCCGCCTGGAATGACGAGGCCGTCGATATCTGACAGTCGACCTTGCCCGAGCAAACCCTCGACATCTTCAGCCTGAATCCAGTCGAGCTCAATTTTTGCGCCATGGTAGAAGCCGGCGTGCTTGAGACTCTCAACGACGGAGAGGTAAGCGTCTTGCAATTGGACATATTTGCCAATCAAACCAATCCGAACTGGCTTTGTTGCCGCTTCAACGGTGTCAACGAGCGCAGTCCATGAGGTCAGATCGATATCTGCGTCGTCAACACGCAACACGTCGAGACACACAGAATCAAGACCTTCGTCGTGGAGCAACAGGGGAAGTTCGTAGATATTCCCGACATCGAATGCGTTAATCACCGCACGTTCATCAACATCGCACATATTCGAAATCTTGTGCTTCAGTTCGGTCGACAACGGCGCTTCGCTTCGACACACGATGACGTCAGGCTGGATACCACGGCTGCGAATTTCAGTTACCGAGTGCTGTGTCGGTTTGGTCTTTTGTTCGCCCGCCGGACCGATAAAAGGAACGAGGGTGACGTGGATGTAGCAGACGTTGTCTCGTCCTGCATAGTTTCGATACTGGCGAATCGCTTCAAGGAACGGAAGAATCTCAATGTCACCGACGGTGCCGCCGACTTCTGTGATGACGACGTCAACGTCATCGGTAGAGACACGCTCAATGCGACGCTTGATCTCATCGGTGATGTGAGGAATGACCTGAACGGTCTTGCCCAAATACTCACCCTTGCGCTCCGCCGCCATCACCGCCTGATAAATCGAACCGGTTGTCGCATTTGAACTTCGGGTGAGCGGCTCGTCAATAAATCGCTCGTAATGTCCGAGATCAAGGTCGGTTTCACCGCCATCGTCGGTAACGAACACTTCCCCGTGTTCGTACGGGTTCATTGTGCCCGGATCGAGGTTGATGTAGGGATCAAGCTTCTGCATCGTCACGCGCAGGCCACGCATCTTCAACAATCGACCAAGCGAACTCGCAGTGAGCCCCTTACCGAGAGAGCTGACCACACCGCCCGTGACGAAAATATGCTTGGGCAATTGGTCCTCCGTCCTTCTCGAGCCCTCACTCGTTGCTGACGGAATTACACCATACCTCGCGACACCAACAGTTCGCGTCAATGTCACCGATCGAGCAGCCGACGGGCCACCGTCACCGACTCAGAATCATCTGATCCGGTCAACATCCGGGCGATTTCGCGCTCCCGGTCGACGCCGTCGACGCGACCGATGGTGGAATGCGGCGTATCGCCCACATGGTGTTTATCGATCACCAAATGTGACATCGCCGCCGCCGCAACGGTCGCAAGGTGGGTTACGACAATGATTTGACGACCGCTTGCGGCGGCCAACAACGCATGAGCGATCGCATCTCCTGCCGAAGCATCAACACCGGCATCGATCTCATCGAAAACCGAACACCTCAAGTCGCTGTGATGTCCGATTGCCAAATCAAGGGCAAGCATGCACCGAGCCGTTTCTCCGCCGGAAGCGATGCGTCCCAACGGCCGTGGCTCCTCTGAGCCGCTTGGGGCAAAGAGAAACTCAACCTCTCCCCCATCGGTTCCCGCAACGTCAACCTCGAAACGAGCATGCGGCATACCAAGAGACACGAGGTGCTCCGTCACCACGGCGCCGAGGCGCGGCGCACAGTCAAGTCGCTCACCTCGCAGCACTTCGGCAACGCGTTTGTAGTCATTGACTGCTGACGTCATCGCGGCGTCGAGCTCTCCGGCACGTTCATCGTGGTGCCGAAGTCGATCGCACTGTTCAACAAGACCTTCACGAAACGCAAGCACCTCACTCATCGAATCGCCGTACCTTCGACAGAGCCCTTTTAGGGCCGAGATGCGCTCACGGATGTTCGAGAGCCTTGCAGGGTCGTCATCGAGATTCGACAATTGACCCCGAACCTCACCTGCTAGGTCGTCGAGTTCAGCAAAGACGCCGTCGAGGCGTTCGGCGATGGACGCAAAACTCTCGATGGGCTGAAGCTCTTTTGCTACGACACGAAGCCTCTCGTCACCATCGAAGGCATCAAGTAGTTGTGCGGCAATGCTTCGTATTCGGTCTACGTCACTCAGCATGCGCTCTTCGATCAATAAGTCGTCGAGTTCGTGCTCACCGGGAGCCAGTTGGTCAATCTCGTTCAACTGATATTCAAGAAAGTCGAGTTCGCGTTGACGCTCTGCGGCATCTCCTCCCAGCGCAGCAATTTCCGCGCGAAGCGCCGCAATTTCACCTGCGCAACGATCGGCGTCTTCGCGCGACAGACCGCCGAATAGATCTAGTAGATCTGAACGTACCCGGGCATTCCCTAAACGATGTTGTTCATGTTGTCCATGGATCTCAATCGCCGACGCCGCAAGCTCCGCAAGAGCATGGGCCGTCGAGGGTCGCCCATCGATATAAGCCCGAGACCGGCCATCTCTAGGCACGACACGGCTGAGCACCCGCTCCTCGACTGCGCCGTCTCTTGTCACAACGTCAAAACGCAGATCGACACGCGCCTCGTCACACCCTGAGCGAATGACATCTGATTCCGAACGCGCTCCACAGGCGAGCGAAAGTGCTGACAGGAGGACACTTTTGCCGACTCCGCTCGCACCTGTGATTGCGGTGACCCCGTCCTCGAAGAGGACTGTTGCACGTTCGATGACGACAACATTCTCGATATGGAGTTCGCGAATCATGTCAACGGTCGAGAAGCCCGAACTTTGCTTTCAAGATCTGGTGATATTGCTGTTCGCCGAATCGAACGAATGTGGCTGTGTGTTCAGATGGTCGGCACGTGACACGAGCGCCATCGTCTAGATCGGCGACCGTAACCCCGTCGACGACGAGGGCCGCCGACCGATGACCAGAGACACGAATCTCGGCGACCTCTGACGGGTCGAGCACCAGGCTTCGGTCAAACAACATATGAGGGGCGACTGGAGTGACGAGCAAGGCCCGGTGTCGAGGCGAAACTACCGGCCCTCTCGCCGAGAGTGAATACGCCGTGGAGCCTGTTGGTGTGCTGACGATGAGGCCGTCTGCCGCATACGACGTGAACGCGCTGCCATCGATGAGAAGAGTGAGGCGCACGGTATTTCCTGACTGGCGCTTTTCGACCACTGCTTCATTGAGCACCGACCACGACCCAAGGTCTTCACCCGACGACGACTCGGCTTCGACGCTGAGCATCATTCGATTCTCCGCGGTCCAACGGCCTGCGTCTGAACCCATCGAAAAACGGTCGAGTGCATCTGGGAGTCCGTCACCTTCGACCTCGGACAAATACCCGAGATTTCCGAGGTTGACCCCTAACAACGGAACGGACGCACCATTCAACAGACGAACTGCTCGCAAGACGGTGCCATCTCCGCCGAGACACAACACCAAGTCGGCATGTGACGCTTCACCCTCGAATGCGGGGATGCCCGAATCTGAGAGAGCATCAACGTCACTTACACCGATGCCGCAGCTATAGCCTCGCTCGTGAAGCCAGGCAGAGGCTTCTCGAGCAAGTTCGATCGCTCGAGGTTCTTGGTGGTGTCCGACAATAAGAACCCTCATGAACGCGCCTGCGCTCTCTTTGGCGCACGAAGAGCCAACAGAAACTCCCTGTTTCCATCGGCTCCGTGAACGGGACAGTCCATGACTCCTATCGTGTCACAGCCGAGGCCTTCAAACGTGTTGCGGACCCGATCAAGGGCGAACTGCCTATCCGCGTCGTTCGAAATGACTCCCTTGCCTGCAGACACCTTCTCTCTTCCAACTTCGA
Organism: Acidimicrobiaceae bacterium; assembly: GCA_012269985.1. Taxonomy (GTDB): domain Bacteria; phylum Actinomycetota; class Acidimicrobiia; order Acidimicrobiales; family Ilumatobacteraceae; genus Casp-actino5. Next base: position 70,069 of record JAAXJF010000002.1, on the reverse strand, counting down.
ACTGAGGTTTCACCAACAAGATCATCGGAGCTCCATCGACGCATTGCCGAAGAACTGATTCGGCCACCGTTGTCAACGAGATAAACGAAAGGTCGGCAACGAGAATGTCGAAGGGCCCGCCAAACTCTTCTGGATCGATCAGTCGAATGTCGGTGCGCTCTTTCGACGTCACACGATCATCGGCAAGCAAGCGTTGATGAAGCTGACCGCGACCAACATCGACTGCTACTACCGATGTCGCTCCATGCTGCAAAAGGCAGTCGGTGAAGCCACCGGTTGATGAACCACAGTCAATAGCCCGGCGCCCGGCTACCGATTCGAGCACTTTGGGCCACTCATCTAATGCGGCCTGAAGTTTCTCACCACCACGCCCAACGAAACGGGCGGCAGGTCCGTCGATAGCTAGCGATTCATGTGCAGCCACCAACCGAGACGCCTTCTCGGCAACCGCCCCACCAACCCGCACGAGCCCCGCTGAAATCGCTTCGGCTGCCGCTGTACGACTCTCCACCAAGCCCCTGCGAACGAGTTCGGTGTCTAAGCGTCGACGCTGCTGAGCCACTAGGAATCACCAACTACGTACTGAACCGCATCAGCGAGACATGACACCCGCTTCCATACGACGACATCCTCATCATCGGGCGCAACCCCAGATGAGACGGCAATGAACCGACAACCAAGCTCAGCTGCGAACCGACCATCGGTGCTGTATCTGTCCCCGATCATCACGGCATTCTCTGGGAGAAATTCAGGACCGACACGCTCCGCAACCGCAACAGCCATGGGCGCATGCGGTTTTCCAGCGAGAAGCGCCTTGCCCCCTGCCGCCGCCTGAACGGCGGCAAGAATCGCACCTCCACCCGGCGCTTCGCCGGTTGAGGTTGGAAACGTCGTATCTGAATTTGTCCCAATGAGGCGTGCACCGTTGCGAATTGCTCGAGCAGCTCGATCGAGCCGACCGTAGTCAAACTCGGTGTGCAGACCGACGATGACTACGTCAATACGCTCACCAACGGCATCTTCTGTGTTTGCGATCGGCACACCCCCGGCCTCGCTGACAGCTTGCTCAACGCCGGGACCAGCACAGATGAGAACACGCTCGTCGCTCTCGATCAACGTTGCAGCGGCTTGGGCACTTGTCAGCAACTGATGCGCCTCATCGACACCAGCGTCACTCAACCGTTGCACGTAATGCGAAGGAGGTTTGTATGAGTTATTGGTGACGAACCAGACAGACGCACCCTCGCGTTGCAGTTGCGTTATCGCCTCGACTGAGCCCTCAATGAAGGAGTCACCATTCCAGACGACTCCATCGAGGTCGCAAATGACGTAACGAACCGATGTCACATCGTCTTATGTATCACGGAAAGGAGGGATTTCTGCTCATTACGTGGCAGAGTTTGGTATGCCAGTCTTTGAGCCATTCATTGGACTTCGATTTGAACAAAGCCGTTTCGCTGAATCGGTTGCACCCCCTTATGACGTTCTCAGTGAGAACGATGTGCGGAAACTTCGGGACTCGTCCCCCTCAAATGTGACGTGGATTGACGTTCCTCTTCTCGATGATGGCGACGACCCCTACGCAATCGCCGCCACAAAGATGAATGAATGGATCGCATCTGGGGTGCTCATCCCCGACGACACACCCTCGTTCACGATCTACCGCATGACCTTCACTGATGAAAGTGGCGTGTCTCGTACCATTGATGGTGTCATCGGGGCACTTGAGGTTGTGCCAGAAGGAGGCAGTGGGGTGCTACCCCACGAACGCACCACCCCAAAGGCGAGCACCGATCGACTCGACCTCACCATCTCGACCGAAGCGAACCTTTCACCGATCTGGGGTTTATCAAGGGCAACTGGCCTCAGTGCCCTCCTGGCCGAGTTGGGAGAACATTTCGACACCGTCGAGATTGATGGTGTTCTTCACACACTTGAGCGCGTGAGCGACCCCGACCGAGTTGCGGCCATTCGGGAATGTGTATCAAGCTCCGATGTGCTCATCGCCGATGGACACCACAGGTACGGGGTGGCGCGCCAGTACCGACAGCACGTCGCTACCCATCATCCTGAACTGGCTACTGCCGCATCGACCACCATGGTGTTCGTCAACGAGATGAGTCCCGAGCAACTCGCAATTGCCGCAATCCATCGGCTGTACACCGACGTGACAAGCGACGAACTTCGGGCGGCGCTAGAGGCTTCGTATGACCACATTGGTTCAGTGCCAGCGGATGATCAGTGCCTTCAAGCCATGGCCGATGCCTCTGCGGTCGGTTTCGTCACCTCCGATGCCACGGTCGAACTGTACGTTCCTCAGGGCTCCGCCGAGCTTGGAGACCGAAATCTCGACGGAGCACGGCTAGAACATGCACTCAGCGGCATCTCACACACCGTCACTTACCAACACGGAGTCCGCAACGTCGTCGACGCGGTTACGTCACAAGCTGCATCAGCCGGAATTCTCATCCGGCCAGTGCCCTTCGATGAAATCGTCAGAACCGCCGAGAGGGGCGATCTCATGCCACCGAAGTCGACATTCTTCACCCCAAAGCTGCTGACGGGAACAGTGATCCGTCCGATGCGATAGCCAAAGTTGAAGACCTAGCTACGCGAGGCTTGGTAGATACCCTCAATCGTGCCGTCGAGCATCGCATCAAACTCCGCATCAGTTTGACCAGCAGCGAGGCCCTCCGTCAACGCACGCGAGAAGCTGGCGATGACACCACGGTTTCGAGAGAGACGTTCATTCGCAACTTCGCGGCTGTAACCACCCGATAGAGCAACCACACGCGCCACCGAATCGTGGTTAACAAATACGTCGTAGAGCCCATCGACCTCAGGCAACGTCAACTTCAACATAACCGGTGAATCAGCATCAACAGATGCCAACTCATTCAAGATGGCATCTCGAAGCATCTCTTCGGCCTCAGCCTTATCCGGAGCATGAATGTCAACCTCTGGCTCAATGATCGGAACAAGGCCGGCTGAGAGGATTTGATGCCCAACCTCGAACTGTTGCGAAACGACAGCCGAAACTCCAGCCGGGTTGGCAGATGAAATCACTGACCTCATCTTCGTGCCAAAGATGCCCGCTGAAACCGCTCGTTCGAGAAGCGCATCAAGTTCGGGCATCGGCTTCATCACCTGGGCGCCGTCGACCTGGTCGGCGAGGCCCTTATCGACCTTCAGAAAGGGAACCACGTTCTTCCGCTGCCAGAGATAGCTCGCAGTGGGAACACCGTCGACTAAGCGGTCCATCGTCATTTCAAACAAGATCGCACCGAGCACGCGTTCGCCGGTAAAGGCTGACGACATCATGATTCGAGATCTCATCGCATGCATGAGATCGAACATTTCCTCCTCGCCAGCCCATGACCCATCGGCAATGCCGTACAAACCGAGAGCCTTTGGCGTGCTACCACCACTTTGATCGAGAGCGGCGATGAAACCGTCGTCGTTTCGTACCCGTTGCAATTGTTGTTCGTTCATCATGTCTCCCGAACCTGATAGTAGTTAGTCGACTTTGGGCAAGACGCGAAGCCCGAGGTCTCCGAGCACCTCACCATCAACAGGAAGCGGCGACTTTGTCATTGGGTCGGCGCCACTCTGGGTTTTTGGATACGCAATGACCTCCCTGATGTTGTCCTCACCAGCGAGAATTGCCGTCAGACGATCGAGACCAAATGCGAAGCCGCCATGGGGCGGCGCGCCATAATCGAACGGACGAAGGAAGAAGCCAAATTTGCTATCAGCCTCTTCCTCGGTGATCCCAAGCGCCGAAAACACACGGCGTTGGAGTTCTGGTTCGTGAATTCTGATCGACCCAGAGCCCAATTCCCAACCGTTCAAGACAAGGTCGTAGGCAATCGAACGCACAGACAGCGGGTCAGATTCAATGCGGTCAACGTCATCTGGGTGAGGGCGAGTAAACGGATGGTGCCCTGGGCGAGGCGTACCGGTCACCGGGTCGACGCCCACAAAAAGAGGGAACTCCACAATCCACACGTATCGGTACGGGCCCTCATGCACAGGAGGGCGACCCAGGTCGTTGCGGAGCGTACCGAGCACTTCGCACGTCGTCGACCACTCGTCAGCCACGATAAGGATGAGGTCGCCCTCTGATGCCGACATCGCAGTTCGCACCGAAGCCGACTCTTCATCACTGAGGAACTTGGCCACAGGTGAATCAAAGCCCTCCGATGTCACCTTCAGCCACACCAGGCCCTTTGCGCCGATGCCCTTCGCGCGGTCGGTGAGTTTGTCGAGTTGATTACGACCGAAGTCTGCCGCTCCGCCCGACACGAGAATGCCTTTGATCGACTCGGCACCAGCGAAGGCCTTGAACTCAGTGGAGGCGAACGTTGAGGTCAACTCAACGAGTTCCATACCGAAACGGAGGTCGGGTTTGTCGACCCCGAACCGATTCATCGCATCATGCCACGTCATTCGTTCGATGGCTGGAGGACGTTCACCGAGCACTGCTTCTGCAGCGGCGAGCACAGCATCTCCAACGGCATCGAGTACGTCGTCTTGGTCAACAAACGACATCTCCATATCGAGTTGCATGAACTCGTACTGCCGGTCTGCACGAAGGTCTTCATCGCGCAGACAACGCGCGATCTGGTAGTAGCGGTCGGTACCGCCGACCATTAACAACTGCTTAAAGAGTTGCGGTGATTGCGGAAGCGCATAAAACTCACCCGGTGATTTTCGACTTGGCACAAGAAACTCGCGGGCTCCCTCTGGGGTGGAGGGCACGAGCATCGGCGTTTCAACCTCAACGAACCCTTGGCGTTCCATCGATGTCCTCACGGCGCTGTTCACCGCCGCCCGCACACGCAGGTTTCGCTGCATGCGATTTCGGCGCAAGTCGAGGTAGCGATACTGCAACCGGACATTTTCGTCGACATCATTCGCTCGGTCATCAATGGAGAACGGCGGCGGGTCAGAACGGCGAAGAATTTCGACCTCACAGTCGCCGATTTCGATTTCGCCGGTCGGCAACGAATCGTTCACCGTGCCCTCGGGGCGGGCCCGAACAACTCCGGTGATTCTCACCACATATTCAGACCTCACGTCGACGTTGTTATTGATCACACACTGGAGAAGACCGCTGTGGTCGCGGAGATCGACAAACGCGAGATGCTCACCATGCTCTCGACGTCGACCGACCCAGCCGCACACTGAAACTTCTGACCCGATATCAGAGGCGCGGAGGTCACCACACATATGGGTTCGCATCGAGGTAGCACCGGAGTGCGAGACAGGGGGATTCATGAGGATGCTCCTTGGAGGGAAGATAAACGCGACATCAGTGTGCCTGTAAGGTCGGCACGGGCGACCGAAAGTTGCTCTTCATCAGATCGGAGGTCGCGAATCAGTGCGGTACCGGCCTCCCGCTCTGATTCGCCAATGATGACTGCAAAACGTGCACCGCTTCGGTTGGCGGCCTTCATTTGGGCTTTCATGCTTCGCTGGTCCCAACTTCTCTCGGCTCGAATTCCACCAGCGCGCAGTTCGGCACAGACAGAGAGTGCATCGCTTCCACTGCCAACGTCAACAACAAAAACGTCCGCGTTTTGGCTGGGAGCAGCAAATACGTTTTCATCGTCGCAGGCGAGAAGGGTCCGATCGAGCCCGATTGCGAACCAGACACCAGGGGTGTAAGGCCCACCAAGATCGGCGACGAGCCCGTCGTAACGACCTCCCCCACCGAGTGCGTTTTGTGCCGAATCGAGAGTTCCTCCGCGGTATTCAAATGTCGTTCCACGGTAGTAATCGAGGCCCCGAACCAACTTGAGATCAAGGGTGTATGGCACCCCAACTGCATCCAGACCCTCGCAGACCACCTCAAAATGCTCGGCCGCTTCTGAACACCAATAACTGTTGATGAGAGGGGCCTCGGCAATCACTGGGGCATCTTGAGAACGTTTGCTGTCGAGCACCCGCAACGGGTTGCGCAGCAGGGTCTGTTGCGACTCTGGGGAAAGATCAGCGTTACGAGATTCGAAGTAGTCGTGCAGCGCAGCAACATAACGAGCGCGATCGTCGGGTGTACCCAACGAATTGATGGCGAGTTCGACATTGCGAAGCCCTAGCGCAGCAAAAAACGTCCAACCCAGTTGGATGACTTCGATATCAACGTAGGGATCAAGTGATCCGAGGACCTCAATACCGACTTGATCAAACTGGCGGTATCTGCCTCGCTGTGGTTTTTCGTAGCGAAAGTTCGGACCTGCGTACCACGCCTTGAACGGCGTCGTTGGGCGATGTTCAACGAAACTGCGGCAGATACTTGCCGTCTGCTCGGGCCTCAGTGCCACATGCCGCTCACCCTTATCGACAAAGTCGTACATCTCTTTGGTCACAACATCAGTCGCTTCACCAAGACGGGTAAACACACCAATGTCTTCCAGCAATGGAGGGATCACAAGGTCATACCCAGCGAGGCCCACGGTGTGTTCAAATACGTCAACAAAACGTCGCCACCTGAACGATTCAGGCGCAGTGATGTCGCGCATTCCTGGGCTCGTGCTGAATTCGGGCACGTGGCGAGGTTACCGGTCTAAGCGAACTCCTGCGGTGATCTATTCGGAGATGTCGTCTGCTGATCCGCCGGGAATGATGCGATACGCGTCATAGACCGAATTGATCGCCTTTATCCGGTGAAGAACAGTGTGTAACTGCATAACGTTCTTTAATTCGAACTCAAATCGCATCTTCGCAACTCGATCGTCGCCTGTAAGCGTCTCGCAGGAAACGATGTTCACATGGTGGTCACCAAGAGCATTCGCCACATCTCGAAGCAGGTTGGTGCGGTCGAGGGCGACCACTTCCACTCCGGCATTCACCACACTCTGAGAGCCGTCAACATCCCAATCGACGTCGATAAGGCGAGCCGACTGTTCTTCGCTCAGACCAAGAGCGTTTGCGCAGTCGTTTCGGTGAACGCTGATTCCGCGTCCCCGAGTGACAAAGCCAATGATGGGGTCACCTGGAACTGGAGTGCAACAGCTGGCAAGACGAACAAGAAGATCTTCAAGACCTTCAACATGAACCCCAGATTCGCTATCACGTCGCAGCCGATGGCGAAGGATCTCTTCGGGCGGCGCGTCGACAACACGACTCGGGTCGAACGCGTTCGCCATTCGAAGAGCAACACTTCGAGCAGACTGATGCCCCTCCCCAATCGCTGCCAAAAAGCCGTCGAGATCACCCTGGGCTGTCTCTTCCACGATGCGAGCAAACTCATCATCGGTCCACACCTGCTGCAGAGGCACCCGCTCACGTCGGAATTCCTCGGTCAGTTCCTCTCTGCCCTCTTCGATCGCATCAAGACGACGCTCCCGACTGAACCACTGTCGAATTTTGTTTCGAGCCCTAGTGGAAACAACGAAGGTCAACCAGTCTTGTGATGGTGACGCATCATCTGATTTCGAGGTGAGAATTTCACATGAATCACCGCTGTTGAGTGTGCTGTCGAGAGCAACGAGACGACCATTAACTTTGGCTCCATAACAGGCGTGACCAACTTCGGTATGCACGGCATAGGCAAAGTCGATCGGGGTCGACCCGATCGGCAACGCAACGACCCGACCCTCGGGAGTGAAGACGTACACCTCGTCTTGATCGAGGTCTGTCTTTAACGCCTCCATGAACTTTGACGGGTCATCAACCTCTGCTTGCCAATCGACAAGACGATTGAGCCAATCAATATCGCCGTCATCGCCGCCCGCTTTGTATGCCCAGTGAGCAGCGACGCCCCACTCCGCTCGCCGATGCATCTCATCGGTACGAATTTGCACTTCCATCGGTCTGCCGTTTGCACCGATCACCGTCGTATGAAGACTTTGATACAGGTTGAACTTCGGCATCGCGATGTAGTCCTTGAAGCGCCCCACCACGGGACGCCAATTCCCGTGGATGCAACCGAGAGCTGCATAACAGTCTTTAACCGTCGGAGCAATCACCCGCACCGCAACGATGTCGAAGATGTCATCAAAGTCTCGACCCTTCACCACCATCTTCTCGTAGACACTCCACAAGTGCTTACTGCGGCCAGTGACCTCGCACCCGACACCTGCCTCAATGAGCCGGGTACGCACCGTGGCGATCGCTTGGGCAACCGACAGATCACGTTCAGGAGTGCGCTCTGACACGAGATGATCAAGTTCGGCAAAGCGTTTAGGATGCAGTGCCGAAAACGCGAGATCTTCTAATTGTTGACGAACCTCTTGAATACCCAACCTGTGAGCGAGCGGTGCATAAATATCGAGAGTTTCCTGCGCAATTCGATGCTGACGATCTGGAGACATCGACGCAATTGTTCGCATGTTGTGTAGTCGATCGGCGAGTTTGATGAGCAACACTCGAAGATCTTTTGCCATCGCGACGAGCATCTTGCGCATCGTCGCCGCCTGCTGTGCCTCCCGAGAATCAAACTGCAAGCGGTCGAGCTTGGTCACACCGTCAACAATCGCGGCAACGTCTTCGCCGAAATCTCTGCGCAGGTCATCAAGCGAAAGTTCAGTATCTTCAACCGCGTCATGCAACAAGGCAGCTGAGAGGGTAATGTCGTCGAGCCCAAATTCAGCGACAATTTTGGCCACCGCGAGCGGGTGGTGGATATAACTTTCGCCGCTCGAACGCAATTGTGTTGCATGAGCTTCAGCCGCAACGTCATACGCACGATGAATCATTCCCGTTGAGGCCGTGGGGTGTTACTTACGGTACGACTCAACGAC
>JAAXJF010000002.1:32441-61312 GCA_012269985.1 Acidimicrobiaceae bacterium | reverse complement strand
CCATCGCGGCCCCCTACAACCTCATCAAACGTTCGACCCGTCGACCCTGTAGCCGTTCGCGCCCACCAAGTGCGTCGAGTTCGAGTAGAACTGCAATACCGACCACAGTTCCACCCAGAGCCTCAACAAGTTTGCACGTCGCCTCAGCAGTACCTCCAGTAGCGAGCACATCATCGACGACCAGTACTCGTTCATCGGGTCGGATGGCATCACGATGAATTTCAAGACGATCGGTCCCGTACTCAAGTTCATACTCCTCGCGGGCGACCGCCCAAGGAAGTTTGCCGGGCTTACGAACCGGCACAAAACCGGCTCTCAACCGATACGCCACCGGAGCAGCGAGAATGAACCCCCGAGCTTCAACTCCAACGACACGAGAAACCTGCTCATCGTGCACACAAGCAACAAGGTCATCGACCGCTCTACCGAAGGCGGATGCGTCACCGAGCAGCGGAGTGATATCACGAAACGTGACCCCTTCGACCGGGTAGTCGTTGATGTCCCGCAAAAAAGGAAGCATCCACTCCGACGTTGCCATAGACAAAGGTTATCGGAGCAGGTGGTTCGCTGTCAGCGACGGCGCTTCTTTCGTGGGCGGGGATCGTGTTGCAACACTGACGCTGCATCACTCGAAGGAGAAGAGTCTGAGCCCTTGGACGCAGCCGATTCGCCTGAGCGAGCACGACGTGATACCGAACCGCCGAGCACCAGCGTGCGAAGGTCTTCGCCTTGCACGTGCTCCGCCCCTTCTTTCTTCCAACCCTCGGCTCGAAGTTTCAGCATCGCAAGCGTTGGCGACGCCACAAATACCGACGAGTACGTTCCCATCAACATGCCGATGAGCAACGCGATCGCGAATTCGCTCAACGTGGAGGCCCCAAGCACACCGGAACCGATCACCAGAAGGGCGATCACCGGCAGCACTGATGAGATTGACGTATTCGTCGATCGCATGAGTACTTGATTCATCGACACGTTGACAACGTCGCCGTACCCGACCCGCACTTGGGCGAACCGTGTCTCATTTTCCTTCACTCGATCGAACACCACGATGGTGTCGTACAGCGAATAACCAAGGATCGTCAGGAACGCGATTACCGTCGCCGGAGTCACGACAAACCCAAACAGCGAATAGATGCCCACACTGATCACGACGTCATGAACCATTGCGAGAATCGCCGCAACCGCCATTCGCCATTCGAAGCGGAACGAAATAAAGATCGCAACAACAATCAAGAAGATCACAAGTGCCCGAATCGCCTTATTGGTGATGTCACTCCCCCAGCTCGCGCTGACCACATTGACGTTAATGTCGTCAACCGACGTTCCTGCTCCGTCTGCTAACAGCTGACGAACTTCACGGGCTTCAGCATCGCTAATCGATCGCACCTGCACCTTGACGAAAGAACCGCTCTCAGAATCGCGCAGCTGGATTCTCGATCCCTCGGTATCGATGTCAGCTTGAGCAAGCACCTCATCGGCATCGGCAACCGTGAACGAACTTGCCGGAACATCCCATGACGTTCCACCTTCGAAGTCGATCCCAAGGTTGAGGCCCTGAACAGCAAGAGAAATGATCGTCACGACAAGCAGCAGTGAAGAGACCACCACACCGATGAGCCGCCGGCCAAAGAAGTTGATGGCGGTCTGCCCCAGGTAAAGCCGGCTCCGTCCTGACTCGGCGATGTTGACCTTCTGTGGTTCTGTCTGGTCACTCATTTCGCACCTCCCAAGCCGAGGATGTTTCCATGTTCAACCGCAAGACGACGGGTGAACAGAATCGTCGCTGGCTTTGTAAAGAACCAACACACCACGAGATCACAGAGTGTGGTGAGACCGAGATACAACGCGAACCCCTTCACCGAACCGACACTCAACCAGAACAAAATTGATGACGCGAAAATGGAGACAAGGTCGGCAGAAACAATTGTTCTCCACGTTGATGCAAAACTGCGAGGGCCTGAATTTCTCGGAGAACGACCGGCCCGAACTTCGTCTTTCAGGCGTTCGAATAACACGAGATAACTGTCAACTGTGACGCCGATGGCCACGATGATGCCAGTAATTCCGGCCAGGCTCAGCGCATAGTTGGTCCATTGAGAAACCAAGGCCGCAAGAGAAAAGACGAGCGAGCCCCAGATCGTAAGGCCGGTAACGATGATGAGAGCAATCGACCGGTAGTACGCCACCAAGAACAGCAGCATCGCAACAAGCCCGACTGCTCCGGCAATGAATACCGCTCGAAGCGAGTCAGCACCCGCTGTAGCGGAGACGGTCTCAACCCGTTGGGCTTCCACACCGACTGGGAAAGCTCCACGATTGAGTACCCGGGCAAGAGAGCGAACTTCGTCTTCGGTGAACGCGCCCGAAATCTCAAGTCATGTTGAGAATGACGGCTTGTTCACCGTCGTCGCCGATTGGATGATGTTGTCGAGGACGATCGCGAGCTGGCGAGTTGGGCACGACTCTGTCGCTGAGTAACACTCCGCTGCAAGAGCGTTCCAGATCTGCTGGCTGTCACTGCGGAGGTCGACCGACACGATCCACTGATTGGTGAGCTGATTGATCTGGGCTTGGGCACTTCCTCGCTCAAACACCTCGCCCGAACCCCCTGAGGGCCCGAGGATGCAGGTTTGTAGTCCGTCGGCGGTAATGAATGCTCCGGTCCCCTCTGGCAGTTGATCGCCGAGGTCGGCGGGAGTCACACCGGCCTGACAGGCAAGAACTGGTCGCAGCGTCACAATTCCAGCAACGTCAACCGCTTCTAGGGCCTCTTCTTGATCTTTGACTCCGGGAAGGTCAACAACGATGTTGGAGCCTTCGACACGAACGTCAGGCTCAGCGATCCCGAGGGTTTCTAACTCGTCGCGGATCAGATCTTGAACCACCAGGAGATCATCCGCAGATGCCTCATCAGTCGACTGAAGGATGACCGAGACGCCACCCTGCAGATCGAGGCCAAGAATCGGCTGGTTGCCGGTTCCTAAGTTCACTCCGAGCAGGGTTGCAACTGCGATGACGAAGACAAAAAGACTCCACCGGAGTCGGCGCGAACTCACGATTCGTCCGACTCATCCTGATCGTCGTCGTCCGCTGCCGGTGCCGCCTGGCCACTGACGCGGCCGTGCACCTGGCTCTTCACCACACGAAGTTGCACATCTTCATCGACTTCGATCCAGAACAAGTCATCTTCGACCGCAGTAATAAAGCCGTAAATTCCGGAGCCCGTGATGACCTCGTCTCCCACTGCGAGCGAAGCCTGCATTTCAGCTGCTTCACGCATCTTGCGACGCTGAGGGCGAATCATGAGGAAATACAGAGCGAGCGGAACTGCAGCGAGCAGCACGAACTGGAAGGCTGCCGACCCGGAAGCTGTTTCTTCTTGAGCGATGAGAGCAGAAAGATGATTCATAACGGGACAGATGCTATCGACTCACCACTGTCGAGACCCCGACTTCTCACTCCCAGGTGTGAAGAATCTCTTCTCGAAGCGACTCAAAGGTGCCATCAATGATCGCTGACCGCATCGATGCGACGAGATCGATCGTCCATTTCAGATTGTGAAGACTGAGGAGGCGTGAAGCGGTGGGCTCCTTCGACTGAAAAAGGTGTCGCAAATATCCTCGGCTGTGCGTGGCACATACCTGACATGTGCAATGAGGGTCGATCGGCTCATCGCTCAGAGCGTTAGCGCTTGCTTTCACTTGCCAACGGCCACCGCTCGTGAGGGCGGTGCCATGCCGGCCAAGCCTCGTCTGCATCACACAATCGAACTGGTCCACGCCACGCGCCACCGCCTCCACCAGAGACGCCGGGTCGCCCACACCCATCAGATAACGAGGCCGGTCGACCGGAAGGTGATCGACCGCAGCTTCAATTGCGGGAAGCATTTCGTGGCGAGGCTCCCCTACGGACAAACCACCAATTCCGTAGCCATCGAAATCGAGTGCAACCGTGCGCTGCGCACTCTCAGCTCGAAGTGACGTACTTGTGCCACCTTGCACAATGCCAAACAATGATTGATCGGTGCGTGTGTGGGCCTCTCGTGCTCGATATGCCCATGCCGCCGTGCGTTCGACCGCTTGACGAATGACATCAGGAGGGCTTGGAAGCGGAGGACACACATCGAGCACCATCTGGATGTCGGCACCGAGTTGTTGCTGCACCTCCACTGCGATCTCCGGGGTGAAACGGTGCCGAGATCCGTCGTACACGCTCTTAAAGGTGACTCCGTCATCATCGATTTTTGGGTCGAGAGAAAAGACCTGAAAACCACCGGAATCAGTGAGCGTGAGCCCTTCCCAAGCTGCAAATTTTCCCAACCCGCCGAAGTGCTCAACGACATCAGCACCTGGTCGCAACATGAGGTGATACGTGTTTCCCAGCACGATCTGTGCGCCGATATCTCGATAGTCGTGGGCGTCGAGATACTTCACCGCACCACGAGTTCCCACCGGCATAAACGTTGGGGTCTCGTAACTGCCTCGGGCGGTGACCGCAATGCCTGCACGGGCCTGACCCGAGGATGCCTCTACCTGAAGAGTGACCGGAAACACGACCGAGACGTTACCGGTGTCGGTCGAGCAGCATTGCATCTCCGAAGCTCAACATTCGGTAACGCTCGTCAATCGCTTCTTCGTACAGCCGCCGCCATCGGGAGCCAACGAAGGCTTCGATCATCACCAACAGAGTGGTTCGTGGTTGATGGAAGTTCGTCATAAGGAGGTCAACAACTTTCCAGTCATAACCCGGACGAATGAACAAATTGGTTCTCCCCTGAAGACGGTGAGTTGTTGCTGCGCTTTCGAGTGCACGGGTTGACGTTGTGCCAACGGCAATCACACGAGCGGCATCGTTGACTCGCTCAAATACTGCGCTATCAACACGGTACGACTCGCTGTGCATGATGTGATCATCGAGTCGTTCGACCTCCACAGGCCTGAACGTGTCGATGCCAACGATGAGTTCAACCTCAACAATATCGATTCCGCCTGCCCGAAATTCAGAGAGAAGTTCGGTAGTGAGGTGGAGGCCTGCGGTTGGCGCCGCAGCACTTCCGGGCCGGTCAGCGAACACGGTCTGGTAGCGATTCGGATCGGCAAGTTGTTCGGTGATGTACGGCGGCAATGGCAGTTTGCCGAGAGCAAATAGTTCATCTTCGGGTGCGAGTATCGAGACCTGAAATGTTGCTGCAGACGGAGACTCCCGCCTACCGGTTACAGAAATGACCGCCTCACCGGTATGAGAAAACAGTTCTTCGCCAGCCTTCAATTTGCCCCCCGGCCGCATGAGACATTCCCAGTCGCCATCACCCAACGGCTCAAGCAGTAAGACTTCGACCTTCCCTCCTGTTGCTCGTTGTAGATGCAGACGCGCCGGTAGCACCTTGGTGTTGTTCACAACAAGCACGTCGCCGGCCCGCAATTCTTCACCGAGATGTTTGACCACTGAATGTCGAGCGGGCCGGTCGCCTTCATCGATGAGAAGCCGAGCGGCGCTACGAGGCTCTACTGGAGTCTGGGCGATCAATTCCGCAGGAAGCTCGTAATCAAAATCTGAAATCGACATCAGTCTTCAAACAGCGACCGGGTCTGTGCGGCATGCTCTTCAGACCCAGCTGGCATTTCGACTCCCATATGAGAGTACGCAGCAGGCAAGGCAATGCGACCGCGGGGTGTGCGGGCGATGAGCCCAAGTTGAATGAGAAATGGTTCGTGAACGTCTTCAACTGTCTCGGGCTGCTCGCCAACACCTATCGCAAGGGTTGAGAGCCCAACCGGGCCACCCGCGAACCGAGAGCACAGTGAATCGAGCAACGCACGATCAACCTTGTCGAGACCCAAATCGTCGACACCGAACACTCTCAGCCCCTCTCGGGCAACATCGGGAGTGATCGAACCATCTGATCGGACTTCTGCAAAATCGCGCACTCTGCGGAGAAGGCGATTAGCGATACGTGGGGTGCCTCTCGAACGACGGGCGACTTCAAATGCAGCCTCGTCATCGATGACGACACCCCAAATTGATGCTGCGCGAGACACCACCGCGCTCAACTCTTCTGAGCTGTAATAATCGAGGCGAGCCACATAACCGAAACGGTCTCTCAGTGGCCCTGTGATCATGCCAGTGCGGGTGGTGGCTCCGACCAATGTGAACGGCGGCATCGTAAGTCGAATACTTGATGCCGCAGGCCCTTTGCCGACGACGATGTCGAGCTTGAAATCCTCCATTGCTGGATAGAGAATTTCTTCGACCGCTCTCGACAGGCGATGAATCTCGTCGATAAATAACACGTCGCCTTCGCCCAGTTTGGTCAGGATTGCCGCAAGATCGCCCGCTCGCTCGAGCGCAGGGCCAGACGTCACATGCAGGTCAACGCCACGCTCGATAGCGATGATGCCGGCGAGAGTTGTCTTGCCGAGCCCTGGAGGACCTGCGAATAACAGGTGATCAAGAGCTTGGCCGCGCTTCTTGGCCGCCTCTAAGACGATCTGAAGATGCTCTTTCAGTTCGGATTGGCCGACGAACTCACTGAGGGTCTGCGGCCGCAGCCCAACTTCAGCCGGATCGGTCGAGTCATCTTCAATGCCCGGATCGAGGAACTCTTCACGCACGTTGCGCCCCCAAATATGACAGCGCGCTGCGCAACCCCTCTGCGACGTCAACGTCGACCGGCAATTCGCTTGTAGCCGACACAATTTCTGATGGGTCATACCCCAACTGCTCAAGCGCAGCGCGGATTTCACGAATCGCACCACCGCTTGCCGTCGACGCTGGTGCATCGAGTTCAGGGAGCGACAGACGTGAACGCAGTTCGACGAGTAGACGCTCAGCTGTCTTCTTTCCCACTCCTGACACCATCGTCAGCGCATTGACATCTGACGTTGCGACGGCGTCGACAAGAGCGTGAGGAGTGTGTGTTTCAAGAATGGCCAGCGCCAATGAGGGGCCGACTCCGTGCGTTGCAATGAGAATGCGAAACGTTGCCCGTTCGAGCATGCTGGTGAAGCCAAACAACTGCTGGTTGTCTTCGCGAATGTGATGGTGAACGTAAATGAATGTTTCGCCATCTGATGACAACGACGCCAGATTGCGTGACGTCATTGCGACCTCATATCCAACGCCGGCAACTTCAAGGATTGCAGCGCCGTCGGGAGATCGATCAAGTAGTCGACCACGCAGCGAGGCAATCATGCTCGACCTCCAAGCGCTGCCTGCACCGCTGCCGTCAGCGGAGAACTTGCGAGATAGCAGAGTGCAAGAGCAGCTGCATCCGCCGCGTCGGCAGGCCGAGGAGGCGATGACAACCCAAGACGCTGTTGGACCATTCTCTGCACCTGCTGCTTATCTGCCCCACCAAAACCAGCAATCGACATTTTCACTTCATTTGGCGAGTACTGAACCACCGTGCAACCTGACCGAGCGGCTTCGGCGAGAGCAATACCACTCGCCTGACCAACACTCATGGCGGTCCGCACGTTGACTTGAAAAAAGACTTTCTCGACAGCGACAGCGTGGGGTGCAAACTCGTCAAGCAGTTCTCGAATATCTCGCTGCAGAGCCGCCAAGCGGTCGGGTAGCTCACTCTGTGGCGATGTGGTGAACACGCCCAATGAGCGGGCGTTCACGGTCGAGCCCTGTGCGTCAATGACCGCAAATCCACACCGGGTCAACCCGGGGTCTATGCCAACCACCCGGCACGACTTCGCCGAACTACCGAACATAAGTTCGATTCTACTTGGTTGCGGTCACATCAACGATGATCATTGCGATCACAGCGACTTGAGAGCTGAAATGAGCTCAGACACCGGGCGGTACGAGAGCCCGGCAATAGCTCTATGGGCGTAGCGAATGACTCCAACTTCATCGACGATAAACACGCTTCGACGGGGAAAACCGAGTGGACCAAGAATTCCATACAACTTCGATACGTGCTTGTCGGTATCAGCCAATAGCGGAAAGTTAAGCCCGTACTTTTCGGAAAACGATTCGTGACTGTCAAGGCTTTGAAATGAAATGCCAAGCACTTGAGCATCAAGACGTTCGAACTCGTCTAAGCCTTCGTTGTAGGAATTCAGTTGCTCGGTGCAGACCGGAGAGTCGTCACCCGGATAAAAGACGATGACGACCGGCCGCCCCTGTAATGACGAAAACGTGATCTCAGATCCACAAGTGGCCATGAGAGAGAAGTAAGGGGCTTGATCTCCAACCTTGACAAGGGTGCTCACTCGGCTGCTCCCTCCAACACTTCATCGCTCATGTCGAAGTTGGCGTAGACGTCCTGAACGTCGTCGTTGTCTTCTAGAGCGTCGATGATCCGCAGCACCGACTTAGCATCTTCAACAGTGTCAAGCGACACCAAGTTGTCTGACACTAAAGGTGATTCAGCTGAAATGATGCTGAGACCTCCTGCGCTGATTGACTCGCTCACTGCGGGCGTTGCCGATGGATCACAGGTGACCTTCCATGCACCGGCCTCGCCAACAATGTCATCTGCACCGGCTTCGAGTGCTAGATCAAAGATCGTCTCTTCATCTGCGGAACCGTCGACGATGACGACACCTCGCCGGGCAAACTGCCAACTCACCGCACCGGGCTCAGCCATTGAGCCCCCTGATTTAGTGAAGATATTTCTGATGTCGGCACCGGTGCGATTGCGGTTGTCGGTGAGCACTTCAATCATCAGGGCCACGCCACATGGCGCGTAACCCTCATAGGTGATCGCTTCATATGACTGTCCGCCCGCGTCGCCCGTGCCACGCTTAATCGCTCGATCGATTGCGTCGTTCGTCATCTGCGATCCCTTGGCCTTCGCTACTGCTGAGCGAAGAGTTGGGTTCATATCTGGGTCGCCGCCCCCAGCGCGAGCTGCAACTTCAATTTGACGGGCCAGCTTTGCAAACAGCTTTCCTCGCGCCTTGTCAGCGGCACCCTTCTTATGCTTAATGGTCGCCCATTTGGAATGCCCTGACATTTCTTAACTCCTCACCTCTTGGGCTTGCTCCAGATCATTGTGGTAACGAGACACCATCTTCAAAAACATTTCGTGGACCCGATGGTCATCACTGAGCTCGGGGTGAAATGTGGCTCCAAGAATATTCCCCTGCCGGACAAGCACGACATCGCCGTTCACGGTGCCCAGTACCTCAACATCTCCTGTCGCTTCTTCAATCCGAGGGGCACGAATGAACACACCGTTCATCGCGAACGTGTTTTCAATCTCACAAATAGTGATCGATGCTTCAAAACTGTCGATTTGGCGTCCGTAGCCATTACGCCGAGCAGTGATTGCGAGCCCACCAAGTTGTTGTTGGTCGGCCCGACCATCAATGATCTTCTCGGCCAGCAAGATCAGCCCAGCACAGGTACCGAACACCGGGAACCCGTTACGCACTCGTTCTCTAAGAGGTGCGGCAATTCCACTTGAATCAAGCAACATCGACATCGTCGTGCTCTCCCCACCGGGAAGCACAATACCGTCGAGGCCATCTACGTCTTCGACGCCACGCACCAGCGTTACCGATGCGCCAAGATCAGTCAGGACGCGCTGATGCGCGGCAAACGCTCCTTGAAGGGCCAAAATACCGATGTTCACCCGGAGGCTCCCCAGCAGACGTCGTCATCACCAACCGCGTTCGGCGTAACGCTGATTGATCTCATCCATGCCGATACCCGTCATCGGCGCCCCGAGACCGCGACTCACCTTTGCGAGCACATCTGCGTCTTGGAAATGGGTTGTGGCCTCGACGATGGCGCGGGCACGGCGTTCTGGCTCATCGCTCTTAAAGATTCCGGAACCAACGAACACCGCCTCAGCACCGAGTTGCATTGCAAGAGCTGCGTCAGCCGGAGTCGCAATTCCGCCCGCACAGAACAGAGGAACAGGTAGGCGGCCGGTCTCCGCAAGTTCTTGCACGAGCGGGAGTGGCGCCTGAAGTTGCTTCGCCCAATCGAAGAGCTCGGCCGAGTCAGCCTGACCAATACGACGAATATCACCCAAAATTGAGCGAAGATGGCGAACAGCCTCAACGATATTTCCGGTGCCGGCTTCACCTTTCGAACGGATCATGGCTGCTCCCTCGGAAATGCGACGTAACGCCTCACCGAGGTTTGTTGCTCCACACACAAACGGGACATCAAATTTGTACTTATCAATGTGGTGGGCTTCATCAGCGGGAGTGAGCACTTCAGACTCGTCGATGAAGTCAACACCAAGACTTTGGATGATTTGCGCTTCAACAAAATGGCCAATTCGTGCCTTTGCCATCACCGGAATCGTGACCGTCGCCTTAATTCCTTCGATCATGTCTGGGTCGCTCATTCGAGCGATGCCGCCATCACGGCGAATATCTGCAGGCACACGCTCGAGCGCCATCACGGCGCACGCACCCGCATCCTCTGCGATTTTTGCTTGCTCAGGGGTCACAACGTCCATGATGACGCCACCCGAGAGCATCTCGGCAAGGCCACGCTTTACAGGAAAAGAGCCGGTCTGGGGGTTCGACATATCCACAATCTATCTATCTTCCGGCAGGCAATGGCCACTGCTACGACACATAGCGAACATTTTCGGAATCATTCCGCGGCAGTTCAACCCAAGTGCGCCCATCGCTAAGTCCGATAGGTTCGCTCAGCGTCTCATCCGTGTAAAGGTTCCACATATCTGCATTAGACGTTCTTTGCCAAACGCCAGCCCTGGCAACTCCGTCAGTAAAGATCAACGCCTGCCCCTTGCCAATTGTCTGAGCCTCGGGGCTTTTCCGATCAAAAGGGCTTCGTTGATAATCAACGAGAAGGACGACGACATTGTCGGCCCAGACCTGGCCACTGAGTTCGCTCATATGCGGCTCTCCGTCCTGAAAACGGAGATATTGGCCAGAAGTCGAGTCGTAAGCCCACCGTACACCAATTGAGTCGAGATCAATTTCGATAATTGAAGCGGGGTCACCAACCGCTGTTTCACCGGGGAACATGTACTCAAAGATCTGTGGAGGTAGAGCAAAGTCTCCCGGAGTAAAACTCCACAGAGCGTCGGTGGACGAAAACAGGTTGTGGGGTGCCCCACCACGACCATCGCGCCGGAAATAGGCATCTGCAAATCCTCGAACATAGTTGAGGCTCACCAATGACGAACTGTTGACTACCCCGGTGACGCCTTCGTTTCCACCTGACCAAGCGAATAACGGCGAGTCAAGGTTGGTGAGAATGTCGACATCCTGTGCTCGGCCAGAGCGGATCGGACCCACCGGATCGGAACCTTGGCTATGGAAGACGGCGACAAATCGTGTTACTCCGTCGTTAATGATCTGCTCGAAGACAATGTCAGCTTCGTTTAAACCTGTTTGCGGCATGGCTTTTCGGTTATTTGGCATTTTGACAGCAAGCGCGGGTCGGTTAGGAATATCACCGACGCTGGCGAGGGGTCTACCTGTCAGAGGCATGCGGAAATCAGGCTCACTGGGAACCTCAAGTTCCGAAGATCCCACCGAGGTCGTCGACTGCGATGGCATTTCGCTCGAAAGTGTCTCGTCTGCAACAGAAGACTCACTCTCGGCAGGTTGAAATTCATCTTCGGGGAGATTCTCGAGGACATAGGACGCTTGCCCACCTGCATCGTCATCGCTTCCACCGCAACTCGCAGCAATCAGACTGCCCGAACACAGGACGGCAATTGCTGCAGCTCGCTTTGATGACAGTCTCATCAAAGATCCTTTAGTGCTTCGATTCGCTCTTCAAGAGGCGGATGGGTGTTAAAGAGTCTGTGAACAGAGCCAAGACGGCCGTTGTCTCCCACTCCACTCATCGGCTGCTCAATCCACATGTGAGCGGTTGCGGTACTCGCACTGTGAGTGACGGTTGTGTCGTCTTGCAATTTTTCCAACGCCGAAATGAGGCCTGGGGGATACCTCGTCAACTCACAGGCACCGACGTCGGCCAGCGACTCACGTTGACGAGAGACTGCGCGCTGCAGGAGTGTCGCAATGATCGGCGCAACGATGATGAGGATGAATCCGACAATGGCAAGCGGATTGTTGTGGCCGTTACGGTCGTTGCTTCTTGACGTCCTGCCGCCGTTCCACCACAGAGTTCTCAATGCCAGATCACTCAGTAATGCCACCGCTCCAACAAGAGTCACTGCAATTGTTGATACTGCGATGTCATAGTGACGAATATGCGAAAGCTCGTGTGCGACGACTCCTTCGAGTTCAACCCGATTCATTTTGCTTAACAGACCCGTCGTCACCGCAATTGCCGCATGTTGAGGATTCCGTCCGGTAGCGAACGCATTTGGCGCTTCGTCATCAATGATGTAGACACCAGGTTTCGGTATCCCACCTGCGATACAAAGGCCCTCGACAAGGTTGTGGAGTCTCCGATACTCAGTCTCGTCAGCCGGACGCGCTCGACTTACCTTCAGTGCAATCGCCGCCGATGACCACCACGACCCAACGGACAACACCAAAGAGAGCACGAGAGCGATAACGGTGAGTGTCCAACCTCCGCCCACGGTTAGACCAACAATCCAGCCAATCGCAACGAAGACAGCGCAGAACACAACGATGACGAGCGCGCTCCGACGCTTATTTGAACGAATCAGTTCGTGCATGGGATCTTAAAAACTGACCGATGGAACCTGGTCTGCCTCGGGGCCAGCGTCGAAGTACTCACGGTGATCGAATGAGAACATCTTCGCAACGATGACTCCCGGCACTTGATCGATTGCGTTGTGATAGAGGATCACAGCGTCGTTGTAGAACTGGCGATCTTACTCAATGCGACCCTCTGTTGCGCTTAGTTCCTCTTGGAGCGAGAGGAAGTTAGTGTTGGCTTTGAGATCTGGGTATGCCTCCGACACTGCAAACAGCTGCCGAAGGGCGCCGGCAATCGGGCCTTCTGCCGCAGCTTGCGCACCGGGCGTATCAGGGGCAGCAACTGCACCGTTACGTGCGGCGATGACCGCTTCAAGAGCCTCACGTTCGTGTTCGGCGTATCCCTTCACAGTTTCGACAAGATTCGGAATGAGATCGAGACGTCGCTTTAATTGCACATCGATCTGAGACCAACCGTTGTCAACCGAATTCCTTTTGCGAACGAGACCGTTGTAAAGAGCGCCGACAAACAACAACAGCAGCACGACGACTACGAGAACAATAAGAATTGTCATAGGGCAAGTCTACGTCCGTACGGGCGCTCAAGCCCGGGAATTAAGCACCATCCGGTAACGCTCCTCGTAGAGCGTTGCCAGGCGGTCCATCGACATTGACGCTGCGGTCTTCAAACCTTCGGCGACAAGGCGGTCTCGGTAGGCAGTGTCGGTCAACACTGCTTTGATTGCTGATGCCAAGTCAACAGCGTTGCCAGGTTGAACGAGCACAGCGTCGTTTCCGTTTGTTGCCACATTTCGATATCCGGGAATGTCGCTCGCTATGACTGCGGTCGACGATGCCATTGCCTCCAACAGCACGACCCCAAATGACTCCCCTCGAAGCGCTGGCGCGACGAATGCCGTTGCTGAATTCAGTCGTGAAATCTTTTCAGATTCCGACACCTGCCCATGCCAACGGAAGCGCTCTGGATTGGCATAGAAGCTGCGAAGCGAGTCGGTGTCTGGCCCACGGCCAATGATATGACATGTCAACCGAAAATCGTGATCTTTCTCAAGTACGGTGACCGCTTCAAGAAGCGTGCTCAGACCTTTTCGCTCCTCGTGTCGGCCAACGAATAGTACCGACGGCCCAACGTCATCAGCGATAGCGACATCATCTCCCGAAACCTCTGTGCCGATAGCGACACCGTTGAACAGCACCTCATAATCCCCCGCGAAGTGCTGCTCGACGAGCAGTTTTGCCTCGTTTGAGACCGCAACGCGGTGGTTAATGCGCTTCATTAGCGGTTTCAACACCGGTTTCAGAAAGCGGTAGCTGCTCGATTGGCCGGCCGCATGGAAGGTTGCGACGATCGGACGCAAGTGAAGCGTCAAGGCGGTCAGCGTCGGCCCCGGCACCAATGGCTCATGTAGATGCCACACATCAAACTGCTCGTCACGCAGCGCTCTGACGGTTCGAAGTGCTGCACTTGGGTCGGGGGCGAGCGGCGCCACCGAACCGTTGGCTGCGGTCGGTAACGAGTCACCCAATGGCGTCACGAATGAAGCAGGAGGAGGGCCATCGCAGGGACCCAAGACCCGGACCTCGTGTCCAATTCGTCGAAGTGCGTGCGCAAGCCCGAGCACTTGTGACTGCACTCCGCCTGGAATGCTCAGGCTGTAAGGGCAGAACATCGCTACTCTCAGTGCGTCACCCGCCACGTCGACCCACTTTGTGGTCCGACGGCCAATTGGGTTGCAGGAGATGCCACTGCGCCGGGGCACGTTCAATGAATTCTGCGAGCTCATTCGTGAGATGTTGTGTAATACGTTCAACATCGTCTCGAAGCGATTTCGAGCATCGTTCAATTTGAATCGGCGGCTTAACGAGACCGATATGCCCATCCACCCCTGGGGAATGAAACACTGCTGTTGGCAGCACGGTTGCGCCTGTACGTAGGGCGAGCGTGGCAGGGCCGCCGGGCACGGTCGTGCGTTCCCCAAAAAAGTCAACCTCTACTCCCCCGCCCTGCAAATCGCGATCTGAGATGAGGCACACCACCGCATTGGAGCGCAGGGCCGCCAGCACTTTGGCCCCTGACGACGCGTCGAGTTCGATGACAGTAACGCCAAGCGCGGCCCGCAGATCGGTGAGATAACGATGCACCTCTTCATCACCGAGCCGCTCTGCGACCGCCACAACGTCAACGCCTTGGTCAGCAAGCCAACGCCCCGCCCACTCCCAACCACCGAGATGGGGCAGGGCAAGTATGACTCCATTGCCGGCCGCAAGACCAGCCTCGACATGCTCGTAACCGTGCACGGCGATGGCGTCGTTGACTTGTTGACGGCTGAGGTACGGCAACCGAAGGCTCTCCAGCCAGTACGTTGCGTACCCGGAGTAGACCCCATCAACACGGCGCTCCAACTTCCAACCATGGAGACCGGGGGTGACCCGCTGTTGATGAATCGCCGCCTGCCGCCTACCGCCACGAGCGTATGCACGGCTAGCCACACCAATGGTCGTCGAAACAGCCTTCAATACAGAACGGGGAACCCGACGAACGACACTCTCTCCCGCTTGAAGAAGTTTGAGCTGTCGCGACATCTCAGCTCGAACCGCGGCGACGATCCTCCCGGCGGCGCTGAACCACCATCCGCCGTTCTTCCATGCGGTCGATTCTCACGGTTCGCCGTTCACCTCGACGCTCACGCCGCAGATCGATGCGCTCTTGAGTCACCGGAGCAACCTCGGCCTGACGCCAGACCTTTACGAATCTGAGCACTGCGGTGAAGCTGATGAGCACGAGGAGAATCCACAGCACCACTGCCAACGCAGGGTCGAGACCAATACCTTCAAGGAGTAGGCCGACGCAGAGCAAAACAATTCGCTCAGCTCGTTCCATCAAGCCGCCCTTGGCGTCGAGGCCGAGTGATTCAGCTTTCGCACGTTGATACGAGATGAGTGAAGCCACGGCGGCCACGGCGAACGGCAGCACGGTGAGGCGTGCCGAGTAGTTGTCAGCGAAGTACCAGGCCATTCCGCCGAGCAACATGTTGTCGGTGACCCGATCCATGGTCGAGTCGAAGAACGCTCCACGTTGACTCGATGAATTACTGGCTTTCGCAAGCGCACCATCGAATAAATCGGGTAATGCCGCAAGGATCACCAAAATCAACCCAAGGATGAGACGCCCGGAGCCAACGGCAACCGCCGCAAGGGCCGCAATCACCAGCCCGAAGAACGTGAGATGGTCAGGTGTGAGTTTGGTCTTCAGGAGAGCCCGACCAATCGGACGCACCATCCGGTCGACCGGGCCGCGAAAGTGTCCGTCAAGCATCTTCGCCAGCCTCTTCGACATTGTCTTCGACGAGATGTTCGACAACTTCGCCGCTCACGGCGTCAACAAGCACCAGTGCCCGCCGCCGTGGCGGAACCTCTCCTGAGTAGGCCAGCACTCGCCACGTCGGTCGACTGCCCACCCCTCGCCACACTTGCTGTGCCGATGCATGCCCAACCGGGAACCCAATCGCTTGTTGAGATGCAATGAGGGCAGCGCGTTCATCAACCGACATCTTTCGGCCCGAATAGACACCGAACGCACCAAACGTCAACAGCCCAATTCCTGCAGCGAGAACACCGCCATTTACTGATGAACGATCTGCAACCGACCCAACGATCGCACCAACGCCAAGCACGACGTACATCGCAGCGGGAATCCTTCGTCGAGAGTTGTCAGGGAATTTATATGCACCAGCAAAGGCCTGCGGATCAAGATCTTCAGGAAGGACGTCAACGACATCGTCTTCGGAGGTGTAGGGGGTGTCGCTGGTCATGTCTTCACCCTATTCCGTTGTTCGGCTGAGGCCATTGATCTCTCAGCCGGTCATAGGTCACGTTCAACGCCTCAGGAATCGTTCGCGCCTGCGCGACTGAGCTCATAAAGTTGGAATCTCCAGTCCATCGGGGCACCACATGCACATGCAAGTGCTCGGTAACCGAACCGCCAGCAGTCTTACCCATGTTGATACCGATGTTGAACCCCTCCGGGTTGTGTGACGCACGCAGTGCTGTCACACCGCAGTTCACCTCCGACCAGAGATCAACAAGCTCTTCAGGGTTGAGTTCGTCGATCGCAGCGACCTCCCGGTAGGGAACCACCAAAAGGTGGCCAGTCGAGTAGGGATAAATGTTCAGCACCGCAAAACATGTCGAACTTCGGTGAACGATGAAGGTCGTCTTGTCCGGTTCTCCAGACTCGAGCAGGCGGGTGAACACGCTGCCCCCCGACGAGGAACCGTCACTCCGCACGTAATCGTTTCGCCAGCCGTTCCAAAGAATTTCGATCGAATTCACGCCGACATCGCTTGGGAGGTTCCCTGTTCGATCTCCGAGGCAATTGTCGTCATAAACGACTGCAGTGGGACATCACGTTCGACGTCACCTCCCCGAGGATTCACCCCGACGGTGGTGTTCTCAACATCGTCATCACCAACAACAAGCACATACGGAAGTTTTTCAAGCTTTGCCGCTCGAATGCGCTTACCGAGCCCATCGTTCGCGTCGACACGATCGACCCGCACCCCGGCAGCGGAGAGTTGATCTTCGACTGAGCGGGCATAGTCCTCATGAGCTGCAGCGACAGGGAGCACCCTCACTTGAACCGGCGCAAGCCACGTCGGAAACGCGCCGGCGTAGTGCTCGAGGAGCACCCCACAGATACGTTCGATTGACCCGAACAGTGCGCGATGCAACATGATCGGGCGGTGCCGAGCGGTATCTGCCCCGATGTATTCAAGGTCGAACCGTTCTGGATTGTTGAAATCGGCCTGGATGGTCGACAACTGCCATGACCGGCCGATCGCATCGCGAATATCGATATCGATTTTTGGCCCGTAGAACGCGGCGTCACCCTCTTTGACGCCGTACTCAAGGCCGTGTGAGTCGAGAGCTTCGCGGAGGGCTTCGGTCGCTTTCTCCCAAATTTCGTCGGATCCGACAAATTTCTCCGGGTCTTTCGTTGAGAGGTTGAAGGTGAAGTCATCAAACCCAAATGCTCTCAGCACAGACAAAACAAAATCGAGGAGCGATGCGACTTCGTCGGCGAGCTGATCTTCACGACAGAAAATATGGCTGTCGTCTTGGGTGAACCCTCGGATTCGCATGAGGCCGTGCAATGTTCCTGCCCGTTCGTAGCGATACACGTTTCCGAGCTCAAACAGTCGGATCGGCAGTTCGCGATAACTGCGTTGCCGGCTCGCAAACACCAAACAGTGCATCGGACAGTTCATCGGCTTCATGTAGTACGTGCCGTTGTCCATTTCCATCGGTGGATACATGCCATCGGCGTAGTAGTCAAGGTGTCCAGAGGTTGAGAACAACTTGCCGTTCGCAAGATGCGGAGTGAACACGAACTGATACCCACCACGCTCATGACGCTCGCGGCTGTAGTCCTCCATCATTCGGCGGACGGTGGCCCCTTTCGGGTGCCAGATGGCGAGACCACCGCCGATTTCCGACGGAAAACTCAAAAGGTCAAGTTCTGTGGCGAGGCGACGGTGATCGCGTTTGGCCGCCTCCTCCAACTGAGTGAGGTGCTCTTTAAGCGCGTCTTTCGATTCCCATGCGGTGCCATAGATACGTTGCAACATTCGTGCTTCTTCCGAACCACGCCAATACGCCCCAGAGGTTCGCTGCAACGCAAAATGTTTGAGCTTTCCGGTGCTTGGCACATGTGGACCCACACACATATCAACGAAGGTGTCCGAGTTGCGATATGCGCTGATCACATCACCTGACCCGACCTCACCTGCGTCGAGCGCGTCGCCGTCGGCACTCGTCACCCGCTGGATGATTTCACACTTATACGGTTGATCAGCGAAGAGTTCAAGGGCCTCATCAGGAGACATCTCAGACCGAATAAATGGCTGATCTTCTTTGACGATGCGTTCCATTTCTTTCTGAATGGCGCCAAGGTCGTCATCAGAGAAGGTCTTTCCATCGGGCAAATCGAAGTCGTAGTAAAAACCATGTTCGATCGCAGGACCAACAGAAAATTTGGCCCCCGGAAACAGCCGGGTAACTGCCTGAGCAAGAACATGGGCCGTCGAATGGCGGAGGACATGTCGACCTTCATCAGTATTCGCAGTGATGATTGCGACCTCTTGACCATCATTCAGGCCCGCAGTGAGGTCGGTTTCGACACCGTCAACTACCGCAGCAACTGCAGCCTTGGCGAGACCAGACCCGATCGACTTCGCGAGATCGAGCGCTGTTGCACCCTGCGCGAGTTCACGTGAGGAACCGTCAGGAAGCGTGACCGAAAGCGTTGACATAGACCCCGAAGTCTACGAGCCTGACACCCGCGCAACACGAGATCATCTGTCGATCAGATCAATACCGAGTAGAGCGGCGGCGGCGGTCGCGTCTGTACCTTCGCTCACGGCCGTATCAATCTGGGTGCACGCGTGAGGGGTGTCGAGGTCGTTGTCTAACGCGGCACGCACTGCATTGATGAGCGCCCCATCATCATCGCCTCCGACACTTGCCTGCCAACGAGCCAGCCGCTCATTCGACGATGGCATGAGATTGTCATGCCATTCCCACTCGGTTCGATAGTGATGCGAGATGATGCCGAGTCGAATCGCTCGAGGGTCCCACAATTCGCGTAAAGCATCGATGAAAACGAGATTGCCGAGACTCTTCGACATCTTTTCACCATCTTTTGAAATCAGAGCGGCATGCATCCAGTGGTCAACAAACGGAGTGTTTGTTGCTGACTCAGACTGGGCCCGCTCACATTCGTGATGAGGAAAAATGAGGTCTGCTCCCCCGCCATGAAGGTGCACATGCTCGCCGAGTTCTCGAAGCGCAAGAGCACTGCATTCGACATGCCAACCGGGACGCCCAGGGCCCCAAGGGGTTTCCCAAGCCGGTTCGTCAGCGGCCGAAGGTTGCCAGAGAACAAAGTCAAGCGGATTGCGTTTTTGAGGGTCGTCGATATTGCCGCCACGCAATGCCGCCAATCGCAGCATCTCTTCATGTGGATAGCCACTGACTGCGCCGAACGTATCGAACGTGCTCACATCGAAATAGACCGAGTCTCCGCTGACGTACGCATGCCCTTCGTCGAGGACCGCTTGGATGAATTTGCGTATGTCGGAAATAGCTGACGAGGCGCGAGGTGCAGCGTGAACCGGGAGAACATTGAGGGCCTCCATGTCTGCGTTGAAGCGCGCTTCTTCCCCCGCTGCAAGGTCGAGATAGTGAACACCGAGTTCGCGAGCCTTCGCGAATAATGGGTCATCAACGTCAGTGACATTTCGAACACATCGCACTGTATGCCCACGATCGATCAGTCGTCTGATCACCACGTCATAGGTGAGAAACGTCGACGCATGTCCTAAATGCGTTGCGTCATAGGGCGTGATTCCGCAGACGTACATCAACACTTGCTGCGGCGGCGAGAACGGCACGACTTCACGCTGCGCAGTGTCGTACAACATCATCGACATCTCAACACCTCAGTTCGCCAGGCTGGCGTCTCGAATCCCGGTGAGTTTCGGCGCCACCCGCGTGCGGTACCGAACGTTAAGTTGCAGCAGCACTGCAGTAAACGCCTCGATTGCGGTCGCATTCGACAACTCACCGGCGTCAAGCGGGCGACAGCCAGGAATTTTTCCGACGATTTCGCTCACCGTTTCGACCGCCTTGGGGTCATCGCCACAGATCAATACGTCTGAGTCGATTGGTTCGCCGAGGTGTCCAAGTTCTTTTGCCGGCAGGTGGTGAAATGCGGCAACGACCCGGCTCTCTGGCATAGCCGCCTGCACGTGTGCAGCAACACTGCCTCTTGGCGGAACGAGCGGCTGAAATTCGGGGCCGACTTTCACGAGGGCGTTCGCCATACTTACGAGCACCTTGCCCTTCAACAGGTCTTCGTATTCTTTCGCCGTCGTCGCTGCGGAATCCCACGGTGTTGCGATGACCACCAGATCGCATGCAGCTGCTGCTTCGTTGTCGCCGTAACCAAGAAGTGACACCAACTCTGGGTTGCTTTCGATCGCTCGGTCACGTGCCTCCATCGCTCGGTATTTGGAGCGGGACCCGATAACGCATTCGTATCCCACGCTTGCGAGACGAGCTCCAAGGGCCGAGCCCGCAGGACCGCTTCCGCCGATTAATCCGATCTTCATCTCGCCATTGTCGCACACGGCAACTCGAAAACGGCGAGGCAACCAACCGGCGAACGGAGCAGCTATTCGACATGAACGAAGCCCATTCAGGATTCACAATGTCGGCTACGTTGCATACATGGGAATTCTCGACGGAAAAAATCTGGTCATCACCGGAGTCCTCACCGACGCCTCTCTTGCCTACGGGGTCGCAGAGATTGCGAAAGCCGAGGGGGCAAACCTCATTCTCACCGGTGCTGGGCGGGCCCTCTCTCTCACGAAGCGGACCGCTCGCAAGATTGACCCAGAGATCGAAGTATTGGAACTCGATGTCACCGTTCCCGACCATGTTGAAGCCGTGCGAAACACCGTAAGCGAACGTTGGGGCCGAGTAGATGGTGTGTTACACGCCATTGGCTTTGCCCCTGCGTCATGTCTCGGAGATGACTTTTTCGGTGCGCCTTGGGAAGACGTCGCAACCGCCATGCACATCTCGACCTACTCACTGAAGACGCTCGCTGACGCGTTTGTGCCGTTGATGTCAGATGGCGGATCAATCGTCGGTTTAGATTTCGACAATTCGCAGGCATGGCCCGCATACAACTGGATGGGTGTGGCGAAATCTGCCCTGCAGAGTCTCTCGCGCTACTTGGCGAAAGAACTTGGGCCAAACAACATTCGCTGCAATCTTGTCGCTGCGGGCCCGGTGCGGACAATGGCGGCGAAATCAATCCCTGGCTTCGCCCTATTCGAAGACACCTGGGACGGGCGGGCACCCTTGGGGTGGGATGTCAACGATCCTCTTCCAGTCGCAAAGGCCTGTGTTGCCTTGTTGTCAGACTGGTTCCCGGCAACGACCGGAGAGATCATTCACGTTGATGGCGGGTATCACGCAGTCGGCGCATAGCCCGAGCGCAATCACCCGATCGCCGAAGTAATTTCCTCAACGACATCATCGGTCAGCATCGGGATGACATCGAGTGCTGCAAAGTTCTCCGTCACCTGCGAAGCCCGGCTCGCACCGGTAATCACTGTTGACACCATCGGATGCAACGTGCACCACGCAATTGAGAGTTGAGCAATCGAGCATCCAAGACGATCAGCGATGGGTCGCAACCGCTCGATTCGGGCAAGGGCGGCGTCATCGCTCATTCGAGAACGAAGCCACTCGTAACCCGAAAGCGCAGCGCGCGAGTCCTCAGGGATTCCATCTCGGTACTTGCCGGTGAGCAACCCTGATGCAAGCGGACTCCAAATCGTATTTCCATAGCCCGTTTCGTCATGAAGCCGCTGATATTCCCGCTCGACTTTGCGGCGCTCCAAGAGGTTGTACTGCGACTGTTCGGTGACGGGGGCATGCAAATGATGCTGTTGAGCAATCGCTATTGCATGACGAATTTCGTCGGCAGACCACTCGCTCGTACCCCAGTACAGCGTCTTACCGCTTGACACCATGTCGCTCATCGCCCATACGGTTTCTTCCATCGGAGTGTTGGGGTCAGACCGGTGGCAGTACACAACATCAACAAAATCCATTTGCAGTCGTTCGAGAGACGCATCAATCGCCTGCATCAAATACTTGCGGTTGAGGGTGTTGCGCATGTTTGGGTCGTCTCCGTGGATACCCCAAAACAGCTTTGTCGTGACAACGTATGACCAGCGGGGCCACCCGAGATCTCGAAATACTCGACCCATGATTGATTCGCTTCGACCGCCGGCGTAGGCCTCTGCGTTATCGAAGAAGTTGCACCCTGCATCGTGCGCTGCCTGCATGCATTCAAGCGCAGGGTCGTCAGCCATCTGCGTATCAAATGTCACCCATGAGCCGTACGAGAGAACGCTCACCTTGAGACCGGTTGCACCGAGCCTGCGGTATTCCATGTTGTCTTCGGGGATTGCCATGTGTTGAACGTACAGGCAGGTTCCGGGCGACTCCTAATCAGAGCCTGTTGATGGTCGAACCCGTATGCCTCGCTCCGCCATTAGTGCTTTTGCTTCTGCAACGGTGTGTTCGCCGAAGTGGAAAATTGATGCGGCGAGCACTGCGTCAGCGTTACCTTGCAACACTCCATCAGCGAGATGCTCAAGCGTTCCGACGCCACCGCTTGCGATGACGGGCACCGATACTTCCTTCGAAATGCGTGAGTTCAGCGAGTGATCGAACCCTTCCCGGGTTCCGTCGCGGTCCATCGAGGTGACGAGTAGTTCACCGGCGCCGAGCTCGACCGCGGTCACCGCCCATTCGATGGCGTCGATACCAGTTGGGGTGCGGCCGCCGTGAAGAAAGACTTCGAATGATCCACTGGGGGTCTGACGGGCATCGACTGCACAGACCACACACTGGGTGCCAAAGACATCAGCAATTTCGGAAATGAGTTCACGACGTTCGACGGCCGCCGTGTTGACGCTCACTTTGTCGGCACCTGCCCGGAGCATTCGTCGCGCATCGTCCAACGTACGGATTCCGCCACCGACGGTGAACGGCAAGAAGACCTGCTCTGCGACCCGTTCCACCATCTCGATGGTCGTTGCTCGATGATCACTCGAGGCAGTGATATCGAGGAAGACAAGTTCGTCCGCTCCCTGAGCGTCATAGCGTTGAGCGAGTTCAACCGGGTCGCCAGCGTCACGAAGTCCGACAAAGTTGACGCCCTTCACCACGCGACCTTCGGTGACATCAAGGCATGGGATGACCCTCGCCACTCGATCGTTCATTGCAGTACCGCCACTGCATCAGTCACCGCAAAGCGACCCTCGTAGATCGCCTTGCCCGCGATTACTCCTGCGAGGCCGTCGATGGTTGAGAGCGCAAGGATGTCGTCGAGCGATGACACCCCTCCGCTCGCAATTACGGGAATTGTCGTCGACGAGGATGCCATTGCCAGACCTTCAAGATCTGGGCCAACGAGCATGCCGTCACGGGAAATATCGGTGATCACAAATGCATCTGCAGTCGGATACAAGTTCAGAGCATCAGACAGTTGAAGGGTTGATGCCTCCGTCCAGCCTTCGAGTGCGACGACCCCGTCTCGATGATCGAGACCGACCGCAATTGGTAATACCGGGGCACATCGAGCAACGAGATCTGGGTCGCGTATTGCAGCCGATCCCATCACAACCCGAGCAACGCCGGCATCTGAAAGTTCCTGAACATCATCGATGCTTCGAACACCACCACCGGTCTGAATTGCCGCTATCCCGTCGAGTTCTTTCGCCACTGCCGCGATGAGAGGTCGATTTACCGGGCCGTCGGCTCGTGCTGCATTGAGGTCAACAATGTGCACCCACTCTGCGCCGGCATCGACAAATGATGTGGCAACCGCAACGGCGTCATCGCCGTACTCCGTCGAAGCCCCGTAATCACCTTGGGCGAGTCGAACAACTTTGCCGTCGAGTAGGTCGATAGCTGGAAAGAGTTTCATCAGCTGATTCCCTCATGTGAGAGCCAGCGATTCAACATCGCCAACCCGGCACGGCCCGACTTTTCAGGGTGAAACTGAACGGCGAGCACGTTGTCGTGACGACATGCGGCGGTAACCGGCCCCCCGTAGTGCACCGTCGCAGCGACATCTGATGCGTTTTCGGGGTGGGCAGAAAGCGAGTGCACGAAGTACATCCATTGTGGGTCGCCATCACGAGACAGCACCGGGTCTGGTGTACCGACAATGAGTTCGTTCCACTGCATTTGGGGGCGACGGACCTCTGCAGGGAGGTAGCGAATCGTTCCACCTACGACACCCAGCCCGTCAACACCTGGCGCTTCTTCAGACGAGTCGAAGAGCATCTGCATTCCTACACAAATACCTAAAAATGGACGCCCGCTATCGACCACGGCATGGACAACCCCGTCGAGGTCGCGTTCGCGAAGCGCGTTCATGCAGGCGCCGAAATTTCCGACTCCTGGAAGCACAACACCCGCCGCAGAAGTAATGACATCAGCAGAGTCGGTCAAGACTGCGTCTGCTCCGAGAGTACGGAGCGCTTTCTGCGCAGAGTGAAGATTTCCGATGCCGTAGTCAATGACGGCAACCGTCATAAGACGTTCCTCAAACGGCCACGCATCACAGCACGCCTTTCGTCGATGGCACAGATCCACCCTCGACTCGGACTGCATCTCTCAGCGACCTCGCAAGCCCCTTGAACGTCGCTTCAATAATGTGATGGGCATTTCTGCCACGTACAAGCTCAACGTGCAGCGTCATCATCGCCGCTGTTGCGAATGATGAAATGCTGTGCTCTGCGAGTTGGGGATCGAACGGCGGATTTCCTAATGGCAACACTTCAGGGATGTCGACTTCCCACTGCGTAAACGGTCGACCCGAAAGATCGAGTGCGATATCAATGAGGGCCTCATCAAGCGGATAGCGGCCACTCGCAAATCGACGAATGCCAGCCTTATCTCCGAGCGCCTCTGCAAAACACTCTCCGAGCACGATCGATACATCTTCGACCGTGTGATGACTGTCGATATGAAGATCGCCGGTCGCATGCACCGTGAGGTCGAACCCTCCGTGCCGACCTAACTGATCGAGCATGTGATCGAAAAATGGGAGCCCCGTCGAGATATCGGTTTTTCCCGAACCATCGAGGTTGATGTCGATCTCGATAGAGGTCTCGGCGGTGTTCCGCTCTCGGCGAGCAATCCGTGCAGACATGGCTACATCATTCCTTCTCTAGCGCTGATTGCAAACCTGCAAGAAACGCGTTGTTTTCGTCTTCGGTGCCAATTGTCAATCGGAGCCATCCCTCGAGTCGAGGCCACGAGGAGCAGTTTCGAACGAGCACGCCGTGGTCGAGGAGAGCGCTCCACATGAAGTCTGCGTCTCGTCGGGTCTTGAACAAGACAAAATTTGCACTGCTTGGACTCACGTCGACATCAAGCTCGATCAATGCTGTTTGAACTCGCTCGCGCTCTGACACGATAAGCGACACACGCTCGTTCATGTCATCAGTGAACTTGAGTGCGAGTTCTCCAGCGATCTGTTTCATCGAATCAAGGTGATACGGAAGCACAGCAGTCCAGAGATGGTCGATGACATCGGAAGATCCAACGAGGTAGCCAAGTCGCAAGGCGGCAAGGCTCCACGTTTTCGAAAATGTCCGGGAGACCACAATTCGGTCGGAATGTAAAGCGCGTTCGATGGCTGACCACGAAGAAAATTCTGCATATGCCTCGTCGACGACGAGCATTGCGTCTGTGGCCTCGCCGATGATGTCAATCATTGATTCGTCATCGCACTGACCAGTCGGGTTGTTTGGCGAGGAGAGAAACACGAGATGAGGTTGAACCTCTCTCAGTACCTCTCGTACGTGAGCGCCGTCGAGAGTGAAGTCTTCATTGCGTTCGATCACGATGACCTCAGAGCCCAAAATCCGGGCGATTTGAACGTGCATCTGGTAGCCGGGCTCAAAGACGACCACTCGACGTCCCGGGCCGGCGTAGGCGAGCAAGATGGTCTGGAGCACTTCATTTGAACCGTTCGCAACAAAGAGTTGCTCTGGTTGAACACCGTGATACGCAGCGAGGCGATCGCGTAAGCGGGACGCTGTACGGTCGGGGTACCTGTTCCACGAAACGTCCTGAAGCGCCTCGGTGAACTCTGAGACGAACGCTTCTGGGGGTGGAAAGGGCGACTCATTGGTATTGAGCCGAATGGGAACATCGACCTGTGGCGAGTGGTAGCCAGGCATCGCTGCGATTTCTGGTCGTAACTCAGGCACGCCCTAAGGCTACTGACATCGACTCATCACCGAATGCGACTCTGAGAACAACTTTTCTCATCATTTTCGAATACGGTTCCAAGCGTGGAGATCGACCTCGTGGCGTTCAGCGCCGAACTATCGGCCCTCGAAGAACACTTGGCACGTTGCCGCGATCGCGTCGAAGGCCTCATCACGCCACTCCGCTCGAGCGAACGCGAGGACATTCTTTCACCCCTCTACGAATCCGAGCGCTTACTTCGAAGCGCTGAGCGAGCGATCTCTCGCGCCGAGCGCGCAACCCGCTAGCGCTCTCATCTAAACGAGTAGCCTCAGGCGAGTGACGCAACCGCCTGCCCCCTCACTTGCCTTTGCCGGGCCAGTCGAAGCGGAGATACGCCCTGCGCTACTTCACTTCTGTGATGAAGTTGAACGTCATCATGGACACAGAATTCTTTCTGATCAGTTGCGCTTAGATGTGCTCGATGAGACATCTTCGCACCCACCTGTCGTCGCTATGGCAGAGGTCGACAGCGTGCTGGCTGCCGTTTCGATCGCAAGCAGGACCAACGAGGGGTGGACGTTAGAGGTTGTGTGCCAGCACGACCATGCTCTCGCCCCGGCGCGCGACATCATTCGGCTTGTGGTGAACGGCGTTACCGACCTCTTGCAGAGGGAAAATCCGGTTCGCATCACGTGGTGGGCGCGGGCCCATGATCCGTGGGTCGAGCACATTGCCTCCGCTCTCGGATTCGTTGAGTATCGACGGCTGCATCAAATGCGGATTTCGTTAACGATCGAGAACGCAGCGCGCTTTCACGATGGCGCAGCGGAAACACGTGGCTTCATTGTCGGTAGCGATGAGCATGAGTGGCTTTCGGTAAACAACGCTGCGTTCGCCGACCACGAAGAGCAAGGCGGCTGGACGCACGAGCAATTGGAACGTCGCGTGAGAGCGCCGTGGTTTCTTGCTGATGACCTCCGTCTTCACCCTGTTTCTGGGGGCATCACCGGATTTTGCTGGACCAAGCGACATGAACCTGACTTACATGAGCCCGAACTTGGTGAAATCTACGCAATCGCTGTCGACCCCTCGCAGGTCGGCCAAGGTTTGGGCAAACAGATGGTGATGGCCGGATTCAGTCACCTTGCTCGTGCGGGGATCTTTATTGGGATGCTGTACGTCGATGCCGACAACACAGCGGCGATGGCCCTCTACGAATCGATCGGCATGGAGGTCCACCACACTGATCGCGCCTACCGTTGGTCGGGACCACCGTCGGCATGAGCACTTCGCAGCCCAGATACGGCGTTGACAGGCAGGCGCTTGCGAATCTTCTCGACGGCGAGCCGTCATATCGCGTCGACCAGGTGTGGAAAGCCCTCTACGGCGACTGTGGTCCGTCGTCAACGTGGACAACCTTGCCGACGACGTTGCGAGCGACCCTTGAAGAGGAACTCCCATCATCACTCACCGAACTTCATGCCAGTGAGGCCGATGATGGGCTCACCACGAAGTTCTTATACGAGGTGGACGGCGGCGCTCGTATCGAGTCAGTGCTCATGCTGTATCCCGACCGAGCAACGGTCTGTATTTCATCACAAGCGGGATGCGCAATGGGGTGCACCTTTTGCGCAACGGGCCAACAGGGTTTCAGCCGACATCTCACCTCCGCAGAACTCGTCGAGCAAGTCGCACGAGCGAAGTACACAGCCCAACAGCAAGGCCGCCGGCTCTCAAACGTGGTGGTGATGGGCATGGGTGAACCCCTCGCTAATGAAGATGCCCTCTGGCCCGCGATGACAGCAGTGCACGATGAGTTTGGGCTTTCCGCTCGCCATCTCACCGTGTCAACGGTTGGCCTCGTTCCTGGAATTCGGCGGCTTGCCGACCGTCCGTTGCCGGTAACTCTTGCGGTCAGCTTGCACGCAGCCCACGATGATCTCCGCAACACCTTGATTCCAATGAATCGTCGTTACCCCATCGATGAGCTTCTTGACGCATGCTCACACTACGTATCGCAACGAAAGCGGCGAATGAGTTTCGAGTGGGCAATGATCGATGGCGTCAACGACTCGGTTGAAGAAGCTGAGGCGCTCGCTGAACTTTGCCGTCGACTCCGTCCGATTGCGCATGTCAATCTCATTCCGTTGAATCGAACCGCCGGCTACGAGTATCAGGGTTCTCGGCGCTCACAGATCGAGAAGTTTCAACAGGTGCTCACTCGTCGTGGAGTGGAGGCCACCATTCGTCGAAATCGAGGCAATGACATTGATGCCGCATGCGGGCAACTCGCTGCAATGACGCCGGTGACGATTACGAAAGGCGCTGCTCAGACGTGAGTGACCCCTTGGTGACACTGAGCCATGGGGGAGTTTCGCGGGGCGAGCGAAACATTCTCACCGACAC
>JAAXJF010000002.1:0-32431 GCA_012269985.1 Acidimicrobiaceae bacterium | reverse complement strand
AGCGTTGGCTTGTGGTTGGTGGAAACGGCAGCGGCAAGGCGACGCTGCTGCGGATGATGGCGCTGCGAGAACATCCGTCAGCGGGCACAATTGACGTGCTTGGGGAACGTCTCGGTCGAATGGACGTTCGAGCGATGCGAAGACAAATTGGGTTCGCCGCCCAGGGGCTCACCGATCAGCTTCGACCCGATCTACGAGCAATCGACGTGGTCGTGACGGCCTTACATGCAGCTCTCGAGCCGTGGTGGCATCAATATTCGCAAGACGATGTCGCAATGGCCCATCAACAACTTGATCGGCTGGGCATCGCTCACCTTTCTCAGCAGACCTTTGGCACTCTCTCGTCGGGCGAACGTCAACGTGTGCTGTTGGCCCGAACGCTCATTAATAACCCGGCGCTCATCATTCTTGACGAACCTTTCGCCGGTCTTGACCTCGTCGCCCGAGAAGACCTCATCGATGCACTTGGCAGCCTTACCCAAGACGGTTCGATCGGCGCGTTGGTTCTTGTCACTCACCACCTTGAGGAAGTCCCCAAAGGGATGACCAACCTCTTGTGCCTTCGCGATGGAGCCACAGTCTTTAGAGGCTCAATGTCGTCGGGAATGACGAGTGCGACGATGTCTGACACCTTTGGCGTGAACCTCTCCGTAACCGCCACTGAGGAAGGCCGCTTGAGGGCCGTTGCAGCCCACGGCGTTTGACCACCTCGGAGAGGTCACTGCGTCTGCTGAAGTAATTCTCGAAGCTGCTCAACCGCAGCATCGAGGCCGTTGTGGAGGGCGTCTTCGACCGGGCCCGGGGTCCACATCGTTCCCCGATATTCAAGAACAGCAGTGACCGAGGTCTGCGAACCCACGTCGCTCATGTCGAAACGCAATTCCCAATGTGCATGTTGTCGACCGTCGGACTCATTTCGCGTGAACATGATGTGTTCATCATTGTCGACCGAACGCTCCATTCGGAGTTGCTTCGAACGTGCGAACGGCCCGATCGACACCCTGAGTTCAACAATCCAATGCTGTTCCCCATCTTGTGTCACCGACGAAACGATCGGCACCCACTTCGGATACGTCGACAGATCTCGCAGCAATGGGCGAACAGCCTCCATCGATGCGGCGAACTCAACTGTGCGAGAAACGGTGAATGCCATTGCCGAGGTCAGTCGTGTAAGAACGGAGTACCTCGGAAGGCCCGAGCCAGTAATGGAGAGAGTCGTTGTGGGCTCTCATTTGTTTGTGCGTCACTTTCAACTACCGAGTGTTCGTCTCGCAGGACGCTCTGCTGATCGGCCTCAAATAATGATGTCTGTGGCGCCGTCGCCGTCGATGTTCTGCGTCGGCGCCGCAACGGTTTCTCTGCACGATCACCGACAGGCCCAGGTCGAAACAACCTCAGCGTAGGATCTCGGCGGTCATCAATCGTCCAGCCCTTGGGAGCGGTAAGCCGTTCGGCATGTTGCAGGCAAAGACCAGTTGCTGTTGAGTCGGACGGCACGTCAAGCCACACCACAGCCCCAACAGGATCAAACCCGTAACTCAGCGCCATGGGCTGAGCACATCCCGGACGATCACATGAGGCCACGTCTGTAGGGTAGGCGACTCAGCGCAACGAGGAGAACACTTCCTCGATGAGTGGGCGATACGGGCCTCGATCCCATGACCTCCACGGTGTGAACGTGGCGCTCTTCCAACTGAGCTAATCGCCCTCAGCACCGGCGAGGCTACCAGCCACTCGTGTCGAGAACTCACGTCAGCCTGCCGATACGGAGAGACATGCGTATGGACCTCCAGCGACATTCCACGCAATCTCGTCTGGAACCAGCGGCAAGATCGCTGGCACCGTTAACGCAAATTCATCACACCGTTCGTCGACCATTTGCAGAAGGTCCTTGGCGGTTGGAAATTGCGACGACGACTCATCGAGAGTTCCAACCTTCAACACATAGGCTGCGACTCCCCCACCGCTTGACGCCCTCTTCAGAACGTCGTCGCATTCGGCAAGCGAAAAGGACGTGATCGACAAGCCGATGTCATCTTCAGGAAGAAAGAAGCAGTCGCCAGCGGCGAGATCTTGGATCGTGACGTCACGCTGCGAGGAACCGATCACAGCAAATGACACGATCACTGCGACCGCCACCGCAATCGCTGCACCACTAACTACTCGAGACACACTCGACCCATACCGAGTTGATCGAGGAATCCTGGCGCACCATCTGCGCACACGGCATCAAGCGGAACCAGTTGCTTCACAACTTCGCTGTCAGCCTGATCACACGGCACCTCAACAGCAAACAACGCCTCATTAATCACGACGCACGAGCCCGATTGGATGACACCATCAGGTGGCGAGTCAACCTCTGGACCTGCGAAGAGCGACAGCACCACAATTGCCGCCGCACCAACCACAGAGGTGATGACAACGCCCCGCCACGGAAACGAGACCGGCCTCGAGACCACCGTTGGAGGAGGCGTCGGCGCCGCGTGATCGGCGTGCGGACGAGCCTGCGTCGTGCCCTGCGCTCGTTGGGGCTCGCTGGTGAGCGTTCGATAGGCCTCGTTCAATGCCGCCATCTCGTCGCTATGCCGACCGTCGTCGACATCGGGGTGCACTTTGCGGGCGAGTCGGCGGTAGGCCGCTCTAATTTCGACTCGGCTCGCGCCTCGACGCACGCCTAAGACGTCATGCGGGTCTCGTTGAGAGTTCATGTAGGTGGGGGGTGAGAGTGAATTACTCGGCGATGTTGACCATCACATGCTTGATTCGGGTGTAGTCCTCGAGCGCGTACGCAGACAGATCTTTTCCGTAACCCGATTTCTTGTACCCGCCGTGCGGCATTTCAGCGACGATTGGGATGTGGGTGTTCACCCAGACGCAACCAAAATCAAGGTCTCGGGCACATCGCATTGCTCGGGCCACATCGACGGTCCATACGCTCGAGGCAAGCCCGTACTCAACGCCGTTTGCGTAGCCCAGCGCTTCGCGTTCGTCTGAGAACTCTTGCACGGTGATCACCGGGCCAAAGACCTCTCGTTGGCTCATCTCATCATCTTGTTGGAGACCAGCGATGACCGTTGGCGCAACGAAGTAGCCACTCGACCCGACCTGCTCACCACCGGCGGTGACCGAGGCGTGAGAAGGAACCCGATCAAGAAATCCGAGTACATGCGAAAGCTGGTTGCTGTTGTTCAAGGGCCCGCACAGAACATCCGCTTCAAACGGCGTGCCAACCTTTGCCTCACGCGCCTGAGCGCTCAAGGCATCGACAAAATCTTGACGGATTGAGGAATGAACGAGCACCCTCGTTGCGGCCGTGCAGTCTTGACCTGAATTGAAGTATCCCGCAACCGCAATCGCTTCAGCAGCAGCAGGGATATCGGCGTCGTCGAACACAATGACCGGCGCCTTGCCGCCGAGCTCCAGATGCACACGCTTCAAATCAGATGAGGCGGCTTGAGCGACCTCGGTTCCCGCTCGTACCGACCCGGTCACTGAGACCATCGATGGCGTCGAGTGAGCGACCATTGCGCGGCCGGTATCGCGATCACCGCAGACCACGTTGAAGACACCGGGTGGAAGGTGC
This sequence comes from Acidimicrobiaceae bacterium, assembly GCA_012269985.1. Classification (GTDB taxonomy): domain Bacteria; phylum Actinomycetota; class Acidimicrobiia; order Acidimicrobiales; family Ilumatobacteraceae; genus Casp-actino5. The sequence goes on along the minus strand of JAAXJF010000002.1, from coordinate 28,848 downwards.
TCGGCGGCGAGCTCTGCGAGCATGGCCGTCGTCACTGGAGTGGTGTCACTCGGTTTTAGGACAATCGTGTTTCCCGCTGCGATCGCCGGTGCGAGTTTCCACATCGCCATCATCATCGGATAGTTCCACGGAGCGACCTGGGCACACACGCCTACTGGCTCGCGCCGGATCATGGAGGTCATGTCATCCATGTATTCGCCTGACGCTTTACCCTCGAGATGACGAGCGGCTCCCGCAAAGAATCGAAGCTGGTCGACCATTGGACCGACCTCTTCTTCACGGTGCAGGTCGTAGGGCTTACCGCAGTTTTTTGATTCGGCAGTCATGAGATCGTCGCCCGCCGCCTCGACAGCATCGGCGAATTTCAGTAGAGCGAGCGATCTCTGTGCGGGCGTCGTTCGCTTCCAACCATCGAACGCCGCACTCGCTGCGGCCATCGCCCGGTCAACATCGGCATCGGTTGACACGACCGCTTCTCCGTAGACCTCTCCTGAGGTGGGGTCGATCAGATTGCTTCGGCCGCCATCGGCTGCGTCACACCACTCACCGTCAATGAAGTTTCTTACTAACGACTGCTCATTTGACATACCCGAGGTTTAGCACTTATCTGCACCCTCGCGTACCACTCTGAGAATGAACCTCGTTTCGGTTCGTGCAACCGCAGGGTCAGCTCTCAACCACCGAACGAGAGCGTCGAGTCCGTCCGAGCCCTCGCACTCGCATTGCAATGAGTAATCAGAAGACCCGGTGACATAGGCAGCGAACGCAATTTCGACCCGGGTGCGCAGCCGCTCTTCAAATTCTTCGGCATGCGCTCCGGCGATTAACCCGACTTCAATGACCGCTCTTGTTGTGCGCCCATACGCCGCAGGGTCAACATTTGCCTGGTACCCGCGGATGACGCCGTCACGCTCCATTCTCCGAACTCTGTCAGCAACGGCGGTTGGTGACAGGTGAACTTGGCTCGAGAGCTCAGCCCACGACATTCGGCCACTCATTTCCAACTGACGAAGGATTCGAGCGTCAAACTCATCTATTGCACTCATAAACCGTGAGTTTACGCGTCTGCAAGTTGTTCTTCGCCCGGATTCATTCCGTAAATTCGGTCAAACTACCGACATGTCTGCAACCGCAAAGCCCGCACTCTCCACCGTTGGAGTTCCGAAAGAAATTAAGGGAGATGAACGACGAGTCGCCCTCACTCCAGATGGTGCGGCTGAACTCGTCGGAGTCGGCTGCGAGGTCCGCGTCGAGCACGGTGCCGGAATCGGAGCGGGCTTCACCGATGAGATGTACGAAACAGCAGGAGCATCGATCGCCACAACACCAAATGAGGCATGGGAAGCTGACCTTGTTGTCAAGGTAAAAGAGCCGCAGACATCAGAATTTCCGCAGTTACGAAACGACCTCACACTCTTCACCTACCTTCATCTTGCGGCGTATCCAGCTGTGGCGGAAGCACTCGTCAGTTCTGGCTGCTCTGCATTTGCGTATGAGACCGTCACCGATCGCCATGGCGGGCTACCACTCCTCGCTCCGATGAGCGAGATCGCTGGCAAACTGGCCACTCAAATGGGTGCCCATCATCTCTCGGCGCATTTAGGTGGCGCCGGCGTGCTGCTCGGAGGCTCACCTGGAGTCGCTCCTGCATCAGTCGTCATCATCGGCGGAGGAAACGTCGGCTGGGCCGCAGCGACCCTGGCTCTGGGACTCGGGGCCCAAGTCACTGTTATCGCTGCCTCGCTCGATCGACTTCGCTGGATCGACGCACATTCATTTGGTCGCCTTATCCATCTTTCGTCAAACCGCTCAACGGTCGCACGGAGTGTCGCCGATGCAGATCTCGTCATTGGCGCCGTACTCGTCGCCGGCGATAAGGCACCGGTCGTCGTCACCGAAGACATGGTGAAAACAATGCGACCAGGATCTGTCATTGTCGATGTCGCGATTGACCAAGGTGGCTGCATCGCCACATCGACCGAAACGAGTCATGCCCAGCCAACAACAGAATTACATGGAGTTGTGCACTATGCCGTGGGCAACATGCCGGGTGCCGTACCTCGCACCTCGACGTTGGCGCTCACCAACGCCACATTGCCACACATCAGCAAACTTGCTCAGCACGGCGCAGCGGTAGTCGACATCGACGCCCATCTGGCGGAAGGGTTAAATGTGCAGGCAGGGCAAGTGGTGAACGAGACCGTCGCACAATCTCTCACGCAGCAACGCTGAGGTCTCGACCTCTCATCGAATTCTGTGTGCGACCTACAGTGTGGGCATGGCGTTACAACTTGGATATAGCGTTGGTTACTGGTCGTCAGGCCCTCCCAGAGACGCGTTGAACAGCGTCATCGAAGCTGAGCGACTTGGGTTCGAATCGGTCTGGACGGCTGAGGCGTATGGGTCAGATGCCCTGACACCTCTCGCCTGGTGGGGTGCTTCAACATCTCGAATCAAACTTGGTACCGGCATCATTCAGATGTCAGCTCGAACACCGTCGGCTACTGCAATGGCAGCGATGACCATCGATCACCTTTCGCAAGGTCGATTTATTCTCGGTCTCGGTGTCTCAGGACCACAGGTTGTTGAAGGATGGTACGGCGAGCGTTACCACCGACCACTCGAGCGAACTCGTGAATACGTGTCCATCGTGCGTTCGATCTTGCGACGCGACGAACCCGTTACCCACGCAGGTAATCAATATCGGTTGCCCTACGACGGCGAGGGCGCGAGCGGTCTCGGAAAGCCTCTCAAGTCAACGGTCCATCCGTTCAGAAACGACATTCCGATCTATCTCGGAGCCGAGGGACCGAAGAACGTTGCGCTCTCCGCAGAAATTTGCGACGGGTGGCTGCCCTTGTTCTTCTCACCTTCTGAGAACAACTTTTACTCATCATGCTTGCAAGAAGGATTCGCGCGGTCAGGGAGTCCAGAAAAGGCTGATGATTTCGAGGTAATCGCTCCGGTCACGGTGATTCCTGGAGATGACGTCGAAGCCTGTGCTGACATGATCCGCCCAATGCTCGCCCTCTATGCCGGCGGCATGGGAGCGAAAGGCGCGAACTTCCATTTCGACGTATTCGCACGAATGGGATACGAAGATGTCGCCCTTAAGGTGCAAGACCTGTACCTCGAAGGGAAGAAACAAGAGGCAGCCGCCGCAATCCCATTGAAGATGGTGGAAGACGTTGCCCTTGTCGGTCCTCCCGAAAAGATCAAGGAAGAGCTCTCCCGATGGGAGGAGACGGTCCTGACAACACTTCTGCTGTCTGGCCCCACGTCGATGTTGCAGACCTACGTCGACATCCTTTCGTAGTGCCAACTCCTTAACCTCGTTGCGTCATCTGCGTTCTCGCAGGTGAACCGCTACATCTGTGCCGCAAGCAGTTAGGTTTGCTTCTCCCCCCATGTCCAGCCCCACCAGTACCTCACCTCGCACGGGCACCGCCCGCTCCGCACTTCAGCACCGTCACTTTCGCGTGCTGTTCATCGGTGCGTCCCTGTCGAACGTCGGCACCTGGATGCAGAACTTCATGCTGCCGGCCTACCTTGACGTTCGGACTGGGTCGGCTGCGTTCGTCGGCCTGCTCATTTTCGCACAACTCGGTCCGATGCTCTTTGGCTCGGTACCCGCAGGTGTTCTCGCAGATCGGGTCGACCGAACGCGTTTGATTCTCGCCATGCAAGCGTCGATGATGGTGCTCTCGGTTGTCTTGGGTGGACTCGCACGCTGGAGCGCACCAATTTGGACGATCTTCGCCATTCAGCTTGGCATTGGCATTGCCAACACCGTGCAAGCGCCTGCGTTCAACGCCAGCTTGCCTTCGCTCGTACCGCGCGCCGACATTGGTGGGGCGGTGAGTCTCAACTCAGCGATGATCAATGGAAGCCGCATCGCCGGGCCTGCGCTCGCCGCATTCCTCGGATGGATCGGGCTCGACCTCTGGCAACTCTTCCTCATCAATGCCGCTACTTATTGCTTCATCATGGTTCCTCTTGCGAAGAATCACTTGCCATCGATTAACGGCATGAACAAGGCGAAAGGCTGGCGGGCGCTGACGGCCGGAGTTGGTCTTGCTCGACGCCGGAAAGTGCTGCTTGTGCTCCTCAGCTCAATGTTTTGCTTCTCCGTTGTCAGCTTGCCGTACATCGGTTTGTTCCCTTCGGTCACGCGTCTGAACCTCGGACTTGCGGCAGACAGCGGTGCATACAAGGTGCTCTACATCACCTGGGGACTCGGAGCGTTTCTCGGGGCGTTATCGGTTGGCACCGTGTTTTCAGAAGTGTCGCGACACATTCTCATTAGGTGGAGTTTCAGGCTCTTCGCTCTCTTTCTGTTTCTCTTTGCCATCACCAGCAACTTCGCTGTTGCCCTACCGGTTTCGTTCGTACTCGGTGTCGTCTATTTCCTTCTTGCGACTGCCATGATGACCGAACTGCAACACAACCTCACTGACGCTGAGCGGGCATCGATCATGCCGCTGTGGTTCATGTCATTTGGGGGCTCAATCCCGATCGGCAATCTCCTCGGTGGACCGATCATGGATGCAGTCGGGGCACGATGGGTGCTTGCCGTAGGCGCAATCGCTGCGGCGGTAAATGGGGTGATCTCTGATCTGGGCAGACTCGACGAGGATGATTTCTTAGACGGCGAACCAACCTCAATTCCAGAGACTGGCCCAAGCCGTCTTCATTAACGGTGAAGTATCTCTTCAACGATCCGTTCAAGACCAGCAACCCGACTTCCCTTCACTAACACCGCGGTGTCTCCTGTGGTGAGCATCTCCATGACGGAAGCGGGCAGCACATCTGATCCCTCTTCGCCGTACAAGTCGGTCATGATCGGAATGACCCCGATCCCCAAGTGAGATGCGGTTTCGGCAACCGACCGATGAGCGGCAACAGGATCGTCAACCTCTGCCATCTCTCCCAGCACCGCGATTCGCCGGCTCACATCAAGGTCGGCCAATGTGCGCAATGCTGCAACAACTGAAGTCGGGTTTGCGTTGTAGCAGTCATCGATGAGGAGTGAACCTGATGCCAATTCGTGGACCACCATTCGGTGATCCTCCGGCTCCACGGCCTCAAGTCCATCCACGATTTCCTCCAAAGAAACCCTCAACACACCTCCGACCGCGATGGCGGCGAGTGCATTGCTCATCATGTGCTTCCCCGCCACCTGCAGGGCAACCTGGGCTGAACCCCACGGTGAATCAAAACGAAATCGCGCTCGACCGAACGCATCAAAATGAACTTCGGTAGGAGTGACGTTGCCGTGCTGACCGTAGGTCACCACCGCACCCGGAGCGATTGCCGACATTGCGAGCACGCGTTCATCGTCGGCGTTCAACACTGCGGTGCCCGAGGTTGGAAGCGACGCAACAAGTTCCGCCTTGGCCTTAGCGACCCCTTCGATTCCACCAAGGCGGGCGGTGTGTGCCTGCCCTACGCGAGTGACAACTCCAATAGTTGGCGAGGCCACATCGCACAAGTGCGTGATCTCGCCGAATCCGCGCATTCCCATTTCGACCACCACCGTGCGCGCGCCGCTGGGGGTGTTGATGAGCGTGAAGGGAACTCCCTGTTCATTATTGAAACTCTTTGGGCTTGCCCATACCGCAGTGGAACTCAGAGCTCCAGCGATGAGATTCTTCGTTGAGGTCTTACCCACACTGCCCGTCACTCCAACTACGGCAACATCTGATAACTGCTGTGAGCGGACGTGTGTTGCTAGATCAGAGAACGCCTGCATCGTGTCATCAACAACGATGAGTGAACCCGCCACATCGTCAACATCTTCAGAAACCAACGCGCAACTTGCACCCCGAGAGAACGCGTCTGGCACGAAGTCGTGACCGTTCCGCTCAGCGCGAATTGCGACGAACATACAGCGTTGGATGTCGGCTCGCGAGTCGAAATGAACGCCATTGATCAACACGTCATCACCGATAAGGCGACCTCCGATTGCTGACGCAACTTCTGATGCCTTCAACTGCACAACTAGGGACAGTACCGTGAAGGTCGTGGCCAAACTTCGCACCCACCTTGTCGTCGTCTTTGGTGGGCGTTCGGCAGAACACGATGTCAGTTGCACAACCGCATGGCACGTGGCCGCCGCCATCGATCGATCACTTCACGATGTCACAGTCATTGGCATCACCAAAGACGGGCAATGGAATCGCGTGAGCGACCCATTTTCAGAGTCGAATCACGATCTGGCTGAAGATGGAAGCCTTTCGACTGAGGGCGTGCCCGTTAATCCGTTCAACCTCGTTGCCGAGCTTTCTGCATCATCGGCCGAGCAGATTGTCGTGGTTCCGTTATTGCATGGCCCACTCGGCGAAGATGGCACGATTCAAGGTCTGCTTGAGGTGCTCGATGTGGCATATGTCGGCTCTGGTGTGCTCGGATCTGCGCTCGCGATGGATAAGTCGATGGCGAAGACCGTCGCTGCGTCAGCCGGTATTCCGATTCCTCGCTACTTCACGTTGACCACCGCAGATCTGCAAGCGATGGCATCGATTGCCCAACGTGTCGAGCTTGAACTGGGTTACCCGTGTTTCGTGAAGCCAGCAAACATGGGTTCATCGGTTGGCGTCTCGCGTGTCGAAGGCCCTCAGGATCTTGCAGCCGCAGTCAAACTTGCTTTTACGTTCGACTCTTCTGTCCTCGTGGAAGAAGGAATTGATGGACGAGAAATTGAGGGCGCAGTGCTCGGCAATGAGTCTCCGATCGCATTTCCACCGGGAGAGGTGATTCCGGCTGACAGTTTCTACTCGTACTCAGATAAGTACCTTGACGGAAACTCAACGTCGGAGCTTCCCGCCCAGTTGCCGGAGGACGTCGCTACTGAAGTCACTGATCTTGCAGTTCGCGTGTTTTCCTCTCTTGGCTGTTCAGGCCTCGCTCGGTGTGACTTTTTCTTCGAGGAGCACGGGCGAGGGGTGTTGTTTAACGAGTTGAACACGATGCCAGGGTTCACTCCGATTTCGATGTACCCGAAGATGGTCACCGCAAGTGGCATGACGTATGCAACCCTCATCAACAACCTTGTTGACCTCGCCGTAGAACGCCACTCGTCGAGGGTTCGGAACACTGCGCGCTAGCCCGGTGGGGCCGAAAAGCTCCTTCCGGTTGCTGGAGTCGTAAAGAAGTCTCAGCAGCGACACAGAAAAACCACTCTCCACGGAGTAGGCGTACTCTGAAATTGTCTATTCCTCATCGAACACTGTTCATGTTATGAAGAAGATGACTGAATCATGATGAGGTTTCCGCACGTGTCGTCAAATACAGCGATTGTCACCGGGCCCACCGCAGTTGGTGGTTGAGTGAATCGGACACCCCGGTGCGTAAGACGCTCAACCTCGGCTTCCACATTTTCCACCTCGAATTGTGCGAGAGCAATCCCATCTGCAACTAATGCATCCCGATAGGGCTTTACCGCGGGGTGACTTGCCGGTTCCAACAAAAGTTCCGGCCCGTCCGGGCTCTGGGGAGAAGTCACTGTCAACCACGAGTGGTCACCCATTGGCACATTGTGTTTCACCCTGAATCCAAGTTTTTCGGTGTAAAACGCACGGGCGATCTGCTGGTCATCGACAAAGATACTTGTGAGAGCAATTTTCATTACCTCACGTTAGAACTCTCAATCCCCTCTTCCGTCAGGCGGAAAGCGAGGGTTCTTTTGACGATCGAACCCAGATCCGTGCAAGCACCACAGCAGACGCTCTCAGAGCCCTTCTCGAACACTGGCTCGATCTCTTTTTCTCACACCCATCACGACACTCAACCTCAGTTCGGTTGCAGAGCCGCTCGCACGAAGCCGCGCAACTCGCGTCGCACCTGTCGAAGACCCGCAGCATTTGGCTCCCATCCGAACGTTTCAAGCACGATCGGTTCGGTACCGGTACCCGACACCGTCGAGTACAGCAGACCCGCCAAGACCATCGGGTCGCATGTTCTGAGACGCCCCTTCTCCATTTCAGAAGTGAGGTAGGAAACGCACCGTTCGACCACAGCTGACAAACGGCCACGCAAATGGTTGATGTGGCTTTCATCGAGTCGAGTGACCTCACGGATCAGGCCGAGAAGTGCTGGCCGACGCACGACCGGCCGGAACACCGCGCAAACAACGGCATCGACTCGATCGAGTGGTTCATCCCCTCGTGACCGAATTGCGGCCTCAACCACCACCAGCAATTCGTCAGCGGCGTGGTCGAGCACCGCATCGATGAGTCCACTTCGAGACTTAAACCAGTAGAGAATTGTCTGTTTACGGACACCGACCGCGTCGGCAATGTCATCGAGTGAGACAGTTCCGACCCCACGCGTACCGAATAGATCGAGCGCCGTGTCGAGGATTCGTATTCGGGTTGACCCGTTGACCACGCAAAAGTTGTATCAGATTTGTCTACCAAATGGTAGAGACGTGATAGAACTATAGATGTGATTGCACAGTCACTCTCCAAACGGCGCATCGCGATTACCGGTTCAACGGGTTTTGTTGGCACTGCTCTCGTTGAACGTCTTCTGCGCGGCGTCCCCGACTGCGAACTCATCCTTCTCGTTCGCGACGGCCGCCGCACCCCTGCTGCTCGTAGAACGGCGAGAGAAATTCTTGCCAACGATGCCTTCGACCGCCTGCGGGAAGAGCACGCCACCTCTGACGAGTCGTTTGACGACATGTGCGCGCGAAGAATTACCACCATTGCGGGTGATGTCAGCGCCGACGGACTTGGCCTTTCTGATGAAGACCGAATGATCTTTTCCACCGCCGACACCATCATTCACTCAGCAGCAACAGTCTCATTCGACTCTCCGTTAGACCAAGCCGTTGAGATCAACCTTCTCGGCCCCGTCCGCATTGCGCAGTTATGCAACGACTTGGGCATCACTCCCCACCTCGTTGCAGTGTCAACCTGTTACGTGGCAGGCAACCGTCGAGGAACAGCACCCGAAGAACTTGTGTCAGAGGGGCCATTCGCCATCGGACTCGAGTGGAAAGACGAAGTCGCATCTGCCCGGCGGCTCAAAGGCGATACCGAGGCCTCATCACGCCAGCCCGAACGCCTCAGCGAGTTTCGCAAACGAGCCCGAAGCGAACTTGGTGCCGCTGGCGCTCCCGCTCTTGCTGCAAAAACAGAACAGCTGCGTGAACGCTGGGTGCGAGATCAATTGGTCGGCGCAGGCCGTTCACGTGCGGCCTCGGTCGGTTGGCCTGATGCGTATGCGTTCACAAAGGCCTTGGGTGAACAAGCGCTTACCGAGTCAAAAGGAAATGTTCCTGTCTCTATTGTGCGTCCGTCAATTATCGAGTCCGCATGGGCAGAACCTCGTCCCGGTTGGATTCGCGGCTTTCGTATGGCAGAACCAGTCATCATCAGCTACGCACGAGGGCTTCTCAAAGAATTCCCTGGCGTTCCAGAAGGCACCATCGACGTCATACCGGTTGACATCGTGGTTGCCGCCATCATTGCAGTTGCTGCAGCAGGCCCAGATGACGCGCCGGCCATCACACAGGTTGCCTCCGGTGGAATCAATCCGCTGAAATATCGAACTCTCGTCAATCACGTGAGCAGTTGGTTCACCGAGAATCCGCTGTATGACAATGACGGGCAACCAATCGTCGTTCCCGAATGGCGATTCCCTGGTCGCGGCAAGGTACAGACCCAGTTATCTCGGGCGAAGACTGCGATCGAACGTGCCGAACACACAATGCAGATGTTGCCGCTTCGAGGGCGCCAGGCTGAGTTCGCTGCCACCTTGGAGACCCGGCGTCTCGAAGTAGAGCGAGCCCTTGAATACGTCGAGCTTTACGGCCTCTACACCGAGTGCGAAGCGATCTATCAGGTCGACAACCTCATGCGCCTATGGAATGAGATGCCCGACACCGACCGCGACGCATTCTGTTTCGACCCACGAGTGATCGATTGGACCCACTACGTCCACGAAATTCACCTGCCGTCAATTATCGAACACGCCCGCGTGAAGAGCACTCCCGGCAAAGTCAAAACGGCAGACCGTACGACGCGCCTTCGCGGCCAGGTACTTGACCCGAAACGTCAGGTCGCCGCATTCGACCTCGAAAACACCCTCATTGCGTCGAACGTTGTCGAAAGCTACTCATGGCTCGCCACCCGCCGTCTCGACGGACGCGAGCGGCTCAAATATGTTGCACGCACTCTTGCCGAGGCGCCTGGCCTACTCCGGATGGATCGGCGCGACCGCACCGACTTTTTACGCCACTTCTATCGCCGATATGCAGATGCACCTGTTGAACAAATCGACACCGATGTCGAGGCGATGCTCACCGGACTCATCATCTCAAAGTGCTTTCCTGAGGGAATACGGCGTGTAAGGGCTCACCGAGCTGCCGGCCACCGCACCGTCCTCATCACCGGCGCACTTTCGTTCAACGTCGCAGGTTTGCGCCCCCTCTTTGATGAGATCGTCGCCGCCGAGATGACGGTCCGGCCCGATGGCACCCTCTCAGGTGAGATGACGACCGTGCCGCCAACCGGCGAGGCACGTGCCCAGATCCTGGCTGAATATTGCGATGCAGAGAATCTTCGTCTCGACGAATGTGTGGCGTACGCAGATTCTTCTTCCGACCTACCCCTCTTCGAAGCGGTCGGTTTTCCTGTCGCAGTGAATCCCGAAACCCGCCTCGCGTCGATTGCGAGAAAACGAGGATGGCTGGTTGAACATTGGTCAAAGGCAAAGGGAGGTCCCCGGAATCTTCTTCCGATTGGCCCGCTGCTATCTGAACGTGAACAACGGAGGCAGTTCCTGTGAGAGCGCTGCAAGTTCAACACAATGTTCGGCGATTCGGTGCTGCTCGCCTGCTCTCTGTCACGAGCCCGAAAGCCTCGGCTCGGATTGCACCAGTTCATTTACGGAACGTTGATGACCCCCCTGAACCAGCCGGTTTGGGCTGGTCGAAAGTCACCACTCGGCTCGCTGGAATTTGCGGTTCAGATCTTGCGCTCATCGATGGCCATGCGTCTACCTACTTTGAAGACTTCGTCTCATTTCCGTTGATTCCCGGGCATGAGATCATTGGGGAACTTGAGTCTGGTCAGCGTGTTGTGATCGAACCAGTTCTCGGACATGCCGCTCGTGGCTCTGTGCCACCATGGGAATCTGCAGCACCCGCCGATGGAGACGACTACGCCCACCTCGTTCGAGGACACCTGAAGCCCGGAATTCAAACCGGTTTCTGCTGCTCAACCGGAGGGGGCTGGGCACCGTGGTTTTGGGCGCACGAGTCACAACTTCATCCGGTACCCGATGACATGTCAGATGAGACGGCGGTACTGGTTGAACCCCTCGCAGGCTCTGTTCACGCCGCGCTCATTGCAACGCAACACACGAATCACCATCTCACCGACACCGAGTCACCCATCATTGCCGTTCTCGGTGCGGGCACAATGGGATTGGGTGCCATTGCTGCCGTTCGCGGCGCACTGCCGAATGCCCGGATTATTGCCGGAGCTCGTTACCCCCACCAGATGAGGTTCGCAAAAGGTCTTGGGGCTGACGTGGTTGCTCCAGGCGACGAACTTTCTCGGGCTGTGCGTCGTATGTCGGGTGCCCACCGCATTGGAGCGAGCCTGTCGTCGGGAGCGCACGCAACGATCAATGCCGTCGGCGACAGTGCATCGATTGCGTTGTCGATCAACATCACTCGCCCACGAGGCGCAGCTGTTGTGCTCGGTATGCCCGGAGACACCAAACTCGACCTCACTCCCCTGTGGCATCGTGAGGTTGCGTTGCTGGGCGCGTACACCTATGGCACCGAACACATCGATGGAGCCGATGTGCGAACCTTCGATCTTGCCCTTGCCCTCGCCGAACGTATCGATGCCGAACGCCTGCTCTCTGCCACCTATCGCCTCGACGAGCATGTTGAGGCGCTCGCCCATGCCGCCTCCGCTGGACGGCGCGGCGCCGTAAAAATTGCTTTCGATCTACGAGAGGACCACTAATGCCACGTCCCGGATTTGTCTTAGACGTTGATCGCTCAACGCCGCCAATGCTGTTCTGGCATGGGGAGAAGTTCAGCCTCGAGCGACTTCCGGCTGACCGCAGCCGAGTGATTTATCCCGCAGAGTCGTTCCCAGGTCTCGAAGACCCACAATCTGCGATTCGTGATGCTCTTGAGAATCCTCTCGATATGGAGCCACTTCGCGCCCTTCTTCACGCCGATATGAAGCTCACCATTTGCTTCGATGACGCAAGTCTCTCGCTACCAAAGATGCGTCGTCCCGATTCGCGCCAACGGATTATCGAAGCGGTACTCGATCTAGCTGCAGAGGCCGGAGTCGATGATGTCCACATCATTGCGGCGCTTGGCCTTCACCGTCGCATGCACGACTACGAACTACGTCACGTGCTCGGCGATCGAATCTTTGATGCATTCGCTCCCAACGGAACGCTCTACCAGCATGATGCGGAAGACCCCGAGAATCTCGCAGTCCTCGGAGAAACCGATCACGGCGAAGTTCTTGAGATCAACCGTCGGGTCGCTGAATCAGACCTCGTCGTCTACGCAAACGTCAATCAGGTTGCGATGGATGGCGGCTGGAAATCGCTCGTCACCGGGGTGGCCTCGTATCGATGCTTGAGCTACCACCACAACCCCGAATCTCTACAGAACACTCGTAGCTTGATGGATCGCCATCATTCCGCCCTTCATCACTCGATTTGGCGCCTTGGAAAGGTGCTACGTGACAGCGGGCCAAAGGTGTTCCAAATCGAATCAACGATCAACACCGACGCATTTCCATCACCATTTGATTTTCTCTCAAAACGCGAATGGGAGTGGACAGCTCGCGACCGAATGACCTATCTCGCAACTGCCAAAACGTTAGACCGTATGCCTCGGCGCGCCGCCCGGAAAATCTTTCACGGAATTGAGGCGCCGTATGCGATGACCGGCGTCTACGCCGGTTTCACCGAAAGCGTTCATGAACGGACTCTTGAAGATGTGTACCGCCAGCACATCGTCGAGGTTGAAGGCCAAACTGACATTTTGACTCTCGGCGTGCCATTCATCAGTCCGTACAACCCTGAATCGATCATGAATCCGATTCTCGTGATGTGTATGGGACTTGGCTACATGTTCAACATGTACCGCAACAAACCGCTCGTTCGCGAGGGAGGTGTCATCATCATGACCCACCCGACGTATCGAGATTTCCATCCTGTTCATCACCCGAGCTACATCGACTTCTTCGATGAAGTTCTCGCTGACACCACCGACCCTGCCGTCATGTCAGAGAAGTGGGAAAAGCGGTACGCCGAAGACGAGTGGTATCGCCACCTTTACCGAACCGGTAACGCCTATCACGGCGTTCATCCGTTCTACGCCTGGTACTGGGGCGCGCATGGTCAGCAGTGGGCCGGCAAAGTCATCATCGTTGGAGGTGATCCCACAGCAGTGCGACGTATGGGATTCACCCCTGCGTCGACGATGGACGATGCGTTTGAGTTGGCAAGCGATGTTGTCGGCCGCTCCCCTTCCATTACCCACCTTCACGTACCGTCTGTTCTCGTTGCCGACGTGAAATAGTTCTGATGCGTTCAAAACGACACATCACCAAGCGGGCACAGCAGTTCGCCGGTCGGGCTGAGCAGACCATTCGGTCAGTTGCGAAGCCCCTTGCAAAGTACGGTTTCCCGTGGCGCGCGCCAACGGTGCCCCGTGGCATTGAGGTTCCTGAAAAGCCTGACACTCTTGGCAGCAACTTCGAAACCGATTGGGCACGCCGCCCTCTCGCATCGGTCGCTCGATCAGCGTTTATCGCTGGCCCACTGAAATTAATGACTGCCGTGATCGCCCGCCCCGAGGTCCACGGTCTCGATCGCCTCGCTGACCTTTCGCGTCTGGACGACTCGCCGCCGCTTATTTTTGCGCCCGACCACCACAGCCATCTCGACACCATTGTCATGATTCGAGCAATCCCTCCCGCATGGCGACAGGATCTCGTCGTTGCCGCAGCGGCCGACTATTTCTTTGACAAACGCTGGAAGGCCACGTTTTCTGCGCTTGCGTTGAACGCAATTCCGATTGATCGGGAAGCAACAGGACGCCAATCTGCCGATCTCTTTAAGGAACTCATCGATGACGGACGGAGTCTGTTGATCTACCCAGAGGGCGGTCGCTCACCGGATGGCTGGGCCCAACCGTTCAAAGGTGGAGCTGCGTATCTCTCAGCGAAAACCGGGGTTGCTGTTGTGCCGGTTCACATTGAGGGCACCGGTGCGATCTTTGGCAAAGGCATGAAACGACCGCGACCAGGCCGTACCCGGGTGATTTTCGGGGCACCGCTTACGTCATTCGAAGACGAAAACACTCGTCGTTATAACGCTCGCATTGAGTCAGCGGTGGGGCGCCTCACAGAGGAATCGGTGAGCGATTACTGGACTGCGGCACGAAAAGCGTCCACCGGATCCGCAGACCGACTTAGCGGTCCCGAAACAGCAAGTTGGCGACGCAAATGGATGCTTACTGACAGGCGGCGCCGGGAGGTTTCGGGAAGGAATAGCCGACCTGAACGTGACTGGCCGAATCTTGGACCACGATCCAGATAAACATTCGCTGTTATCAGCAGTCGCCAACAGGAATCACGATCGTTCCACCAAGCAAGAAATTTGAGTAGGTGGAATTTGTTGCGTTTGCTCTAGCAAGATCTTCAAGTGAAACTGAATACTGATTCGCAAGAACGGTTGGGTTATCGCCGCTCACGACGGTGTGCTCAATCACCGAACACCCTGATGATTCCTCACTCGAGGTGTTTACGTTATTCAACACGAGTGCTGCGTTCGGCATAATTCCGCCCGCCGGAATGATCACCATCCCTCCGATAGGAAACGCCGAGTAGTCAGGATTAGAGCGGTTTGCGTCGTTGAGTTGAGCGAGGGTGATGTTGTAAAGATCCGCCAGATACGAAGGATTGTCATTTTTGACGATCGTGTGCAGATAGGGCTCCAAAATCTGTCCAGGCACCGTTGTTGTCGTCGTCGGAGCGATCGTGGTTGTCGTTGTGACAAGATCCTTCACCACATATGAGGTGGGCTGAATCGGGGCAACAGTCGCAGCACTTGAGGCGGCTCCACCTGCACACCCAGCAGAAAGAATGGCGACAACGAGAACGCCAGTGAGGCCAATGACGACGCGGGGAGACATTCCAACAGCGTACGCGTTTTGGTGTCTTCGATGATGACACCCTCCAACTCGATGGCACGTGACCATCAAAGAGCGTTACATCAGTGGACGATCACCAGGCTTGATCGGCACAGGCAATCGTGACTGACTCATCAAATACGAGTCAGCACCTGCTGCCGCCGAGCGACCTTCAGCAATGGCCCACACGATAAGGCTTTGCCCGCGTCCCATGTCACCTGCGACAAACACGCCAGGCACAGATGTCATGAAGTTCTCGTCTCGAGCGACATTTCCTCGTTCGTCGAGATCGACACCAAGAGCGTCAAGCCAGGACCCCTTTTCTGGGCCGACGAAGCCCATCGCAAGAAACACATAATCTGCCGGCAATTCACGGTCAGTGCCTTCAATCTTTTTGAACGCACCATCAACGAACTCAACCTCATGAATCGCAAGAGCCTTGACCGCGCCGCTTCCATCGTCGATGAAGCGCTCAGTATTTAGGCTGTACATGCGCTCTCCGCCCTCTTCGTGGGCTGAAGAGACTCGATAGATCATTGCGTATTGCGGCCACGGGTTACCATCGCTGCGATCTTCTGGCGGACGAGGCATGATTTCGAGCTGAGTGACAGAAGCTGCACCTTGCCGCAATGCAGTTCCCAAGCAATCGGCGCCGGTATCGCCACCACCGATAATGACGACATGCCCACCATTGACATCAATGGGCGAGGTGTCAATGTCACCAAGTTGCACACGGTTGGCGTGCGGCAGATACTCCATCGCCTGATAGATGTTGCGAAGCTCGCGACCAGGGACCGGCAAGTCCCGCCATGCAGTTGCGCCACACGCGAGCACCACTGCGTCGTTTGACGCTCTCAGAACGTCGATGTCGATATTGTCGCCAACGATCGCACCTGTTCGGAACTCGGTTCCTTCTGCCGACATCTGCTCGATGCGACGATCGATGTGGCGCTTCTCCATCTTGAATTCCGGAATGCCGTACCGCAAGAGGCCACCTATCCGGTCGGCGCGTTCGAGCACGGTGACGCTGTGACCGGCCCGGGTGAGCTGCTGAGCGGCGGCGAGCCCTGCTGGTCCAGAGCCAATGACGGCAACGCGGCGTCCGGTCAACGTGGTTGGTCGTTGCGGGGTTATCCAGCCTTCATCGAAGGCTCGATCGACGATCTCAACCTCGACCTGCTTGATGGTGACCGGTGGTTGATTGATCCCAACCACGCATGCTGACTCGCAAGGAGCCGGGCACAACCGGCCGGTGAATTCCGGAAAATTGTTCGTGGCGTGGAGGCGTTCGATGGCCTGGCGCCAATGATCTCGGTACACAAGGTCGTTCCAGTCAGGAATGAGATTGCCGAGTGGGCAGCCGTTGTTACAGAACGGGATGCCGCAATCCATGCATCGACCGGCTTGGGTGCGGACCTCGTCGGCCGGAAACTCTTCGTACACCTCTTTCCAGTCACGAAGTCGAACTGGAACCGGTCGGCGTTCGGGCAGTTGCCGTTCCCATTGCAGGAATCCTGTTGTTTCACCCACGGGCGGCCTCCATGACACGGTCAATTGCTTCGGATTCACTCACGCCTTCACGCTCGGCCATCTCGAGTACTTCGAGCACTCGGCGATAGTCGGTTGGCATGATCTTCTTGAATTTGCTCACTTCAACACTCCAGGACGCAAGCATGCGCTCGGCACTTTGGCTGCCGGTGAAGTCTCGGTGCCGTTCAATAATGGCTTTCAGCTGCTCTCGGTCGGTGTCTGACAGAGTCTCGATGGCAACCATCTCTGGGTTGACGCAGCGATCAACGTCTCCGTCGCGGTCATACAGGTATGCAATCCCCCCGGACATCCCTGCGCCGAAGTTTCGTCCTGTGGCGCCGAGCACGACCACCGTTGCGCCCGGCATGTATTAGCAGGCGAGATCACCAAAAAAATCAACGCCTGCAGTCGCAACCGAGTTCCTCAAGCATCAACGTTCTCCGACGACTCCTCTAATGAAAATTTCTCCGCCGGTCGCTCCGTAACCGATGACGTTTCCAGCGATGACTTGGTCTTCTGCAACAAACCGCGCAGATTCGTCTGGACGAATAATGATGCGTCCACCTGAAAGTCCTTTGCCGACGTAGTCGTTGGCATCACCGGAGAGTCGGATGTCTACACCCTTGGGCACAAACGCCCCGAAGCTTTGGCCAGCGCTACCGGTGAAGTTGATGGTGATCGTGCCGTCGGGCAGCCCGTCGTCATGCCACTTCTTGGTGATCTCGTGGCCGAGCAAGGTTCCGACAGTCCGGTTCACGTTTCTGATCGGCGAACTGATGACGACTGGTATTGCATCGTCAATCGCGCCACGTGCCTGTTCGATGAGGCTCTGGTCGAGGGCCTCGTCAAGACCATGATTTTGCTCAACCGTGCAGTGGAGTGTCTGTTCGTAACGGTTGTCTCCGGGAATCAGCATTGGAGAAATGTCGAGGCCCGATGCTTTCCAGTGGTCAACTGCGGGCCGAATGTCGAGCGCTTCCACCCGACCGATCATCTCGTCAATGGTCCTGAAGCCAAGTTGCGCCATCAACTCGCGCACTTCCTCCGCAATGAATTCGAAAAAGTTGACGACGAATTCGGGCTTGCCAGCAAATCGTGCACGGAGTTCCGGGTTCTGGGTTGCAATGCCCACCGGACATGTGTCGAGGTGGCAGACACGCATCATCACGCATCCAGACACGACGAGAGGCGCGGTAGCGAATCCAAACTCTTCGGCGCCGAGCAGAGCGGCGATGACGACATCTCGACCAGTTTTCAACTGGCCATCGGTCTGCACGATGATGCGGTCGCGCAGACCGTTCATCACCAGTGTCTGCTGAGTCTCGGCAAGACCTAACTCCCACGGACCACCAGCATGCTTGAGGGATGTCAGTGGGGAGGCACCAGTTCCGCCGTCATGGCCACTGATGAGCACGACGTCAGCCTTCGCTTTTGAGACACCGGCTGCGACCGTTCCAACACCCATCTCGGCCACCAACTTCACATGAATTCGGGCGGCCGGGTTCGCATTTTTGAGGTCGTGAATCAGCTGCTTGAGATCTTCAATCGAGTAGATGTCGTGGTGTGGCGGCGGACTGATAAGCCCAACACCTGGTGTTGAGTGACGCGTCTTTGCAACCCACGGATACACCTTGTGCCCAGGCAACTGGCCGCCCTCTCCAGGTTTCGCTCCTTGAGCCATCTTGATCTGAATATCGTCAGAGTTGGTGAGATATTCCGCGGTCACGCCAAAGCGTCCCGAGGCGACTTGCTTGATCGATGAACGGCGTTCTGGGTCGTGCAGGCGATCGGAGTCTTCGCCGCCTTCGCCGGTATTCGACTTTGCCCCGATGGAGTTCATCGCCACCGCAAGGGTTTCATGGGCTTCGGCTGAGATCGAGCCGTATGACATCGCGCCGGTTGAGAAGCGCTTCATGATCGACGATGCCGACTCAACTTCTTCAAGTGGAATGGCGGTGCGGCCGTCTGCAAATTTGAAGAGTCCGCGGAGGGTTGCGAGGCGCTCCGATTGGTCGTCGACTCGAGAGCTGTATTCCTTGAAGATGTCCCAACGCTTCTCTCGGGTTGCGTGCTGCAACTTGAAGACTGTTTCGGGGTTGAAGAGGTGATACTCCCCCTCACGTCGCCATTGATATTCGCCACCCGCTTCGAGTTGCCGGTGTGCTCGCTGCTCAGGGCGTTCGGGGTGTGCCCAACGATGGCGCATGGCGACGGCGGTTGCGATTTCGTCGAGGCCGATTCCGCCGAGGCGGCTCACGGTGCCAGTGAAATACGTGTTGATCGTGGCTTCGCCGATGCCGATCGCTTCAAAGATCTGGGCGCCGGTATATGAGGCGACGGTTGAGACGCCCATCTTCGACATGACCTTGACGACTCCCTTGCCGCACGCCTTGATATACCGGCGAATGGCTGTTGCGGGGTCTTCGTCACCGAGCCCGTGCATGTTTGCGGAGATGAGATCTTCGATGCTTTCGAACGCAAGGTACGGATTGATTGCTCCAGCCCCATAGCCGATCAAGAGCGCCATGTGATGAATTTCGCGGGCGTCACCAGATTCGACGACGAGGCCAACTTGGGTGCGTTGCTTCGTTCGAACAAGATGGTGGTGAACCGCTGCGGTCACCAACAGCGATGGAATCGGAGCGAAGGTTTCGTCGGTGTTTCGATCAGAGAGAACAATGATGCGTGCGCCGTCGTCGATCGCAGTGCTGACTTCGTCGAAGATTTCTTCGAGCCGACGCTCAAGCCCCGCTCCACCTGAGGTCACTGGGTACAGCGCCCGCACAGTGTGCGACACAAATTCTTCGCGGCCACCTTCACCTGCAGCGTGAATAATTTTGGCGAGTTCATCGTTGTCGATGATCGGGAATGGCAAAACAAGCTGTCGGCAGTTTTCAGGGCCAGGCTCGAGAAGGTTTGCTTCCGGACCGATCGTGGAGGCCACTGCGGTAACGACTTCTTCTCTAATTGCATCGAGTGGCGGGTTGGTCACCTGAGCGAAGAGCTGCTGGAAGTAATCAAAAATGAGTCGAGGACGATCTGAGAGAACCGCCAGCGGCGTGTCAGTACCCATTGAGCCGATCGGCTCGATTCCACTCTTCGCCATCGGAGCGAGGATGACTTTCAACTCTTCATCGGTGTAACCGAAGATCTGCTGGCGACGGCGAACACTGTCGTGGCTAAAGACGACATGTTCACGCTCTGGGAGGTCATCGAGGCTCACCATGCCGGCGGCCAACCATTCGGCATACGGCTGCTCTGCTGCAAGCCGCTTCTTGATCTCTTCGTCGTCAACGATGCGGCCTTCTCGGGTGTCGATGAGGAACATACGTCCCGGCTGCAAGCGGCCCTTCGTCACGATCTTTTCGGGCTCAATGTCGATTACGCCGACTTCGGATGCCATCACTACAAGGTCGTCGTCGGTCACCCAGTAGCGACTTGGACGAAGACCGTTGCGATCGAGCACGGCACCAATGACTTCGCCATCGGTGAAGGTGACACTCGCTGGTCCATCCCATGGCTCCATGAGGGCTGCGTGGTAGCGGTAGAAGTCACGTCGATCTTGATCCATGTCCGAATTGTTTTCCCAAGCTTCGGGAATCATCATGAGGACGGCGTGCTCAATTGAACGGCCACCGAGATGAAGCAGCTCGAGCGCTTCATCGAATCGTGCGGTGTCTGACCCTCCCGGTGTGCAAATTGGAAGGGCCCGTTCAAGACCGGGCAGAAGTTCGCTCGATGCGAGGGCCTCTCGGGCGCGCATCCAGTTTTGGTTGCCTTGGACTGTGTTGATTTCTCCGTTATGGGCGACGAAGCGATACGGGTGGGCGAGCGGCCACGACGGGAAGGTGTTCGTCGAGAAGCGAGAGTGCACGAGCAGCAACGCGCTTTCGATCAACGGATTCGTGAGGTCAGGAAAGAACGCACTCAACTGTGGCGTCGTCAACATCCCTTTGTAGACGATTGTTCGCGACGACAGTGACGGAAAGTACACGTCAGAAAGTTCGTGCTCGATTCGTTTGCGGGCAATGAATGTCAGGCGATCGAGCTCAATACCCGTGCGGCCGTCGGGCGCTGCGCAAAACAGTTGCCAAAACGATGGCATTGCCTCGCGAGCTGTTGTTCCCAAGGTCGAGGGGTCGATGGGCAGTTCCCGCCACGCGACGACGTCAAGTCCTTCTTCGGAAAGGATGCCCTCAATGGCGGTCTTCGCTGGTTCTGCGCCCCCGTCCTGTGGGAGGAACCCGATGCCAGCGGCATACGCTCCAGCCGGCGGAAGATCTGCTGATACGACATTTCTGAAGAGACGATCAGGGATTTGCAGCAAAATGCCCGCGCCATCGCCTGTGTCAGGCTCGGCCCCGGGCGCACCCCGGTGCTCAAGATTGGTGAGGGCGCGCAGACCAGTCTGAACCAACTCATTTGACTGTTCCCCGCGGAGATTCGCGACAAACGACACGCCACATGAATCGTGTTCAAATCGAGGGTCGTACAACCCTCGCGCTGGCATCAAGCTCGGCATCGTGTTTCTCCACTACTTAGTTGTTGGGGGGATGTAGCTCTGGGACGACGCTGGCCCAGCGGAAATATTGTACTGCGCTTCCGGTGAAATACCGAAAATCTGCGCAGTCAAATAGTCGTTTCAGTCGTGAAGAACTGGAACGCGCTTTTCGAGATTGGCCTGAATGACCTCAATTTGATTCGGTGTGCCGACAAGCGCAGAAATTTCAGAACGCTCTGCGGCAAATTGGGTGCCAGCACCCTGCGTGAAGCTCGACGAAAGGAGGCGCTTTGCTGCACGGATTGCATGAGGGTTCCGTCCGGCGATCTCGCGGGCGATTGAAAGCGCATCATCGAGGGGTGTCTCGGAAAGTTTGGTGATCAATCCGATATCTGCGCCTTCGCGAGCATCAAGCACCCGAGCGGTATACGTCAATTCACGAGCAACATCGGGCCTCACGAGGCGATCAAGAATGTGCGTACCGGTCATGTCAGGGATGATTCCCCAGTGCACCTCGCGCACGGAAAGCTGCGTATCCGGGTGCGCCACGCGGATGTCGGCTCCAAGGGCGATCTGGAGTCCTCCTCCGAGCGCATGGCCCTGCATCGCTGCAATCACCGGCACTTCGAGTTCTTGCCACACCCAGCACACTTGTTGGCCAAGGTGCGTCAATCCTGATTCGGTGAGTCGCCCTGGGCTGTTCGGGTCGCCTCCCGTGTCGGGGCCGTCTCCCGCCATCGCGGCAAAACCTGAGAAATCGAGCCCTGCACAAAATGAGGCTCCTGCGCCGTGCAGGACGACTACTCGGACATCTCCCATTGTCTTCAACTTGGCTCCGGCAGCCTCGATGGCTGCAAATTGATGCCCGTCGAGGGCGTTTCGCTTGTCAGCTCGATCAAACGTCACGATCGCAACATGGTCGTGAACCGCAATCGTTACTCGGCCTGATGCGTCGACGCTCTCGGCCACGAAGCCCTCAGGAAGGATGGTGGTGGAAGTAGCAGTCATGACCTCAATGCTCTCAGATCATCACGATCCACAACGAATTCAGTTGGTCGCTTCGCTGCGTTGAAAAACTCTCGCCTCTGCAAGACTTTGCACATGACAAAGCTCAATCTCACCGCCGACGAAGTTCTGACCACAACACGGAGCGTGCGCAAGCGTCTTGACTTTGACCGGGAAGTGTCAACCGACGTCATCATGGAATGCCTCGAAATTGCCCTTCAGGCCCCCACTGGTTCGAACCGGCAGGGGTGGCAGTGGATGTTCATCACCGATGAATCCGATCGGGCAACACTGAAGGAGATCTACGCCGAGAACTTCGCCCTCTACCGTCAGATGCCTCGCCCCGAATACGACGCTGATGACCCTCGAGCGGCAGCCACCCCACGAGTTGTCGATTCCGCTCAATACCTCGCCGACAATTTTGAAAAGGCGCCTGTGCTTCTCATTCCTTGCATCGAGGGCAAAACAGATGCTGATAACTCGGCCGCGTTCTGGGGCTCTCTGCTTCCTGCGGTGTGGAGCTTCATGCTCGCTCTTCGCGAACGCGGGTTGGGCTCTGCTTGGACGACATTACACATGATTAATGGCGGCGAGAAAAAGGCTGCTGAACTTCTCGGAATCCCCTTCGACCGCTACTCCCAAGCAGGACTGTTCCCCATTGCACACACGATCGGGACCGACTTCAAGGTCGCATCGCGACTCCCCGCTTCTGAAGTCACACACTGGGGTAAGTGGGGCGAGCGGCTGAGTTAATTCCGGTCTTCGCTCTCAGACATCCGCTCCGTATAGTGGTCGCATGTCCGTGAGCGCCTCTACACCGATCAAACTCGTCAACGCTGTCTACGCATCCCTTCCTGAGCGTGTAAACCTAGGGCGCACCCGCCTTGGTCGCCCGTTGACACTCGCCGAGAAGATCCTCATCAACCACCTCGCTGACCCAGAGGGCCAAGAGATGGAGCGCGGAGTCTCATACGCAGACTTCAACCCCGATCGTGTTGCGATGCAAGATGCCACCGCTCAAATGGCGCTTCTTCAATTTATGACGGCCGGCCTTCCTGAAGCGGCCGTGCCATCAACAGTTCACTGTGATCACCTCATTCAGGCGAAGGTTGGCGCAAGCATCGACCTCGGTGTGGCTGTCGATACCAACCGTGAGGTGTACGACTTTCTCCGAAGCGTCTCAGCAAAATACGGAATTGGTTTCTGGGGCCCCGGTTCAGGAATCATTCACCAAGTAGTGCTCGAGAACTACGCATTCCCTGGAGGAATGATGATCGGCACCGACTCCCACACCCCGAATGCTGGCGGACTCGGAATGGTCGCGATCGGCGTAGGTGGTGCAGACGCCGTCGATGTCATGACGGGCTTCCCATGGAATGTGCGGTGGCCAAAGGTCATTGGTATCCGCCTCACCGGTTCTCTCAGCGGCTGGTCGTCGCCAAAAGACGTCATTCTCGAAGTTGCGCGCCAACTTACGGTCGAGGGTGGCACCGGAGCAATCGTGGAATACCACGGCCCAGGAGCTGACTCCATTTCCGCAACCGGCAAAGCAACGATCTGCAATATGGGGGCGGAAATCGGCGCAACGACGTCGGTGTTTGCATACGACTCCAACATGGCGGACTACTTGCGTTCAACCGGGCGTGCAGACATCGCAGATGCCGCAGATGAGGTTGCTAACGATCTTCGGCCAGACGATGGCGCAAGTTACGACCAGCTCGTCGAAATCAACTTGAGTGACCTGCGACCGATGATTAACGGGCCTCACTCCCCCGACCGTGCTCACCGCACCGGTGCTGAGGTTGGCGCAGCCGCAACTGAAAATGGATGGCCGCTCGACGTTTCAGCCGCTTTGATTGGCTCGTGCACGAACTCGTCATATGAGGATCTCACTCGTGCTGCGTCAATCGCACGTCAGGCCGCTGCTAACGGTTTGACCTGCAAGGTCGATCTACTCATCACCCCCGGCTCAGAGCAAACTCGTGCCACAATTGAACGCGACGGTATTCTCGCTGACCTCGAAGCAGTTGGGGCCACCGTTCTTGCGAATGCGTGTGGTCCATGCATTGGCCAGTGGAGTCGCCCTGAGGAAGTGACGTCGGTTCCCAACACCATCGTCAACTCGTTCAATCGCAACTTCCCGAAGCGAAATGACGGTTCTCCAAATACGTTCTCATTTGTCACCTCTCCTGACACGGTGATGGCGATCGCTCTGTCAGGACGACTCGATTTTGATCCCGTCACCGAGACGATTACTGCCCCTGACGGCACCGAGGTCTCACTTGATGCTCCAGTTGGAGAGGTGCTTCCAGCCGATGGATATGACCCTGGTGAAGACACCTTCACTGCTCCTCCGGCTGATCCGAGTGGCGTCAGCGTGGAGGTGGCTCCGACGAGCGATCGCCTCCAGTTGCTCGAGCCGTTCACCCCGTGGGATGGCAATGACTACGAGGGTCTTCCAGTGCTGATGAAGGCACAGGGCAAGTGCACCACCGACCACAGCTCCGCAGCTGCGCCTTGGCTGAAATACCGTGGCCCCCTAGACAATATCTCAGGCAAGCTGTTCGCGGGTGCGGTGAACGCCTCCGGCGCCCCCCAACGCCTGGGTCTTGACACCACCGACGGCGATCGACGTACCTACCCCGAAATTGCACGCCGCTATCACGAGGCGGGAATTCAATGGGTCGCAATTGGGGACCGCAACTATGGAGAAGGATCGTCACGCGAGCATGCAGCAATGGAGCCAAGGTTCCGAAACGGAGTCGCTGTCATCGCCCGATCGTTCGCTCGCATCCATGAGACCAATCTGAAGAAGCAGGGAATGCTGCCTCTGACGTTCGCTGATCCAGATTCCTACGACGTCATTGGCGAGGAGGATCGTCTTGCGATCATCAACCTTCCACCGGTCCCAGGTGAAAAGGTTCGCTGTGTCGGCACCCGCCCAGATGGGTCAACATACGAATTCGAGACCACCCATACCTTCAGCCCCGAACAAGTCGAGTGGTTTATTGCCGGTTCGGCCCTCAATATCGTTCGCGCCAAGGTTGCGGCCGAGTCGTAACCGCTGCTGTTCCATCGTCGTCACGCCATTACCTCCGACGTCATTGAGCGCGCGGCGTTCCCGATGACGCTCCAGAGGGTTTGGGAGACCGTAAAAGAGATTCCCGTTAGGTCGTGTGCCGGAGTTCGTGCGGGCTGCGACTGTTCGAGCGAGGCCGGGACACGGGTAAAGCCGCGGGTGGGGGGGGGGGCGTCTCAACCTGGAATCCCTAACGGGTTCCTCGAGCGGTACGTTGGGGGGTTGTGCCGCACGATATTTGCTTGTGAAAGTATGCACGTGTGTAAGTGCATCTTGCAAGCAAATATCAGAGATACCTCGTATCATTTTTAGAGATGGATCTTCGCCAGCTCAACACATTGATTGCAATCGCCGATCACGGCAGTTTCTCTGCAGCTGCTCGTGCCCTGTTCACGGTGCAATCCAACGTTTCCGCTCACATCAGACGCCTCGAAAAAGACCTCGGTGCGTACCTCATCGAGCTGCAAACCGGCCGAATGACAGAAGTCGGCAATCGAGTGCTCGCACGAGCTCGACGCAGCATGCACGAGATGGATGACATCCGCTCGGACATGGAGTCAAACGATCACGATGTCAGCGGTGACGTTCGCCTTGGAGTCATCGGGACCATCGCACGATGGGCGATCCCCCCAATGCTCGGCCAAATGTCCGAGACCCACCCCCGGGTTCATACCGTCGTCACCGAAGGAAGCTCGTCTGCGCTCGTGCCGAACGTCGTTTCTGGTCTTCTCAATGCGGCGATCTTGCACCTTCCCATCGATGACCCCGACCTCATCGTCGAACCACTCTTTGATGAAGAACTTCTCTTGCTCGCACCACCTGAACATCCCCTTGCGCAACGTGAAGAAGTCGACATCACCGATCTCGACGGAGTTCCCCTTCTACTTCCGCCGGCTGGCGCCGGACTTCGCAGAATTCTGGAACGGTCGTCACTCGAGCGCGGAGTCTCTCTGAACTCACTTGCAGAAGTCGACAGTATGCGCCTTCTCGCTGCGCTTGCAGTTGATGGCCATGGTGCGACCATCGTTCCTGCAACGGCTCTGAGCGAAACCGAGTTGGCAGGTGCATCGATGGTCCATGTGAGCGGCCTCCCCCGCCGGCGCGTTGCGTGGGTGAGGCGCCAGCGACCAAACCCATCCGCTGCGACTCGGGCGGTTCACGACGTGATCGCTGATGTCATCGGTCAACGGATTTCAGAAGATCAGGGCCTGCATCACAGCGAAGAGTGAACTCGCGCTCATCGACCGCGCCTACCCTGTCGACGAGCCCGACAACGTCTAGTCTCAATGCCATGACCATTGACGACGTAGGAATCGCAACCGGCATTCCTGCCCCCGTTTCGGCACGAGTAACGAGGCTTGAGGGCCGAAAGGTCATGTGGATCGAATTCGACGCAAGCGAGGTCGCGCACCCGCTGTCGTCTCAGATGACAACGATCATTTCCGAAGGGCTTCGTACCGCCCTCGATGAACTCATTCCGATTGTGCTCATCATCAACAGCTCGGGAGCCGATATCGCAGAGGGCGTCGCCCCGCTTCATGGCTGGGGCACTGCGGCACGGCTGCTTACTAAATGCTCAGGTCGAGTGCCGACATTCGCAATCGTCGATGGACCAGCAGTCTCAGGGCCTGCCCTGCTTCTCGGACTTGTCGATGTGGTCATCATGACCTCAACCTCATATGCCTTCGTCAACGGGCCTCTCATGATCCGTCAATTCACCGGTGTCGACATCACCAAAGACGAACTTGGAAGTGCATCGACGATGGAACGATCCGCTGGCCTCGCCACTGCGGTTGTTGAGTCTCGCGAAGAGGGCCGCGATGTCATCGTTGAAATCCTGAATTACCTTCCAGACCGCGTCGACGCAGAGACCCCACGCCTCCCGACGTCAGATCCGATCAATCGGTTAACCCCTGAAGCTGGGGATGAGATTCCCGAGACCGCCACGGGAAGCTATGACGTTCGCTCCGTTATCGAGTCGGTTGTCGACGATGGCGTCATCACCGAAATTCGATCACAGTGGGCCCTCAACATCGTCACTGCATTCGCCTCAATCGATGGACGCCCTGTCGGCATTGTTGCTAACCAACCGATGGCGCTCGCAGGAACCCTCGACATTCCGGCTTCGCAGAAAGCAGCCCGCTTCGTGAACTTCTGCGACGCCTTCAACCTTCCGATCATCACGTTCGTTGACACTCCTGGTTTTTACCCGGGCAAAGATCTCGAATGGCGCGGCATGATCCGCCACGGCGCCCAACTCGTGTACGCCTACGGTCAAGCAACAGTGCCTCGCATCTGTGTCATACTTCGAAAGAGTTACGGCGGCGCGTACATCGTGATGGACTCAAAGAAGATGGGAAATGATGTTTGCCTTGCGTGGCCATGGGCAGAACTCGCCGTCATGGGCGCCGGTCAAGCATCTGCAATTCTTCGCAGAGGTGCATCCGACGACGACCGCATTGCCTTCGAAAGCGATTACACCGAACGTTTGCTCAATCCGTACATCGCAGCCGAACGCGGATACGTCGACGATGTCATCGACCCAGCCGACACTCGGGTAATTATCGCTGCATAGCATTCGCTTCAGTCAAACAATCGAGACCATCGAACAGACCGTCTAAACAGCAACTCTCCGCTGTAGAAGAAACCCGACACTTCATCCAGCGTTAGTTTCATATGGGCCAAAAACGGTACATTTGAAGCGACCAAAGCTCTACAAATTTGGAGGAAGCCACAGTGGCTGAGACGATCACGATTACAGACGACAGGACTGGACAGACCGTCACCGTTCCTATTGAAGGTGGGGTGTTTCCTGCGTCAGCAATCCGCTCGTTAGACCCTTCACTCTTTGTCTACGACCCCGCATATATGCAGACGGCATCGTGCAAGTCAGCGATCACATATCTCGACGGCGAAAACGGCATCTTGCGCTACGGCGGTTACCCCATCGAGCAACTGGCAGAACAGTCAACGTTCCTTGAAGTTGCCTACCTCCTCCTTCACGGCGAACTTCCGACCTCTGAGCAACTTGCTGTCTGGAGCCATGACATCACGCACCACACGTTCATTCACGAAAACATGCGTAAGCGTTTTGTCGACGGTTTCCACTACGACGCTCACCCGATGGGAATGTTCGTTTCCGCGCTTGCTGCGTTGGGAACGTTCTATGACGGCGCCAAAGACATCGATGACCCTGTAAGTCGCCACAAGCAGGTGCTTCGCCTTATCGCTAAGACCCCGACAATTGCCGCGATGTGCTACCGATTCAGTGTCGGGCTTCCGTTCAACTACCCAAATAACGACATTTCCTTCCCGGCGAACTTCTTGTCGATGATGTGGAAGATCGGTGACGACTACCAGCTCGACCCGGTACTTGAAAAGGCAATGGACGTTCTGTTCATTCTCCATGCCGATCACGAACAAAACTGCGGAACCACCGCGATGCGAGTTGTCGGTTCTTCAAATGCTGACCCGTACTCCTCTGCTGCCGCGGCAGCAAGCGCTCTATATGGCCCGCTGCACGGAGGAGCGAACGAAGCGGTCGTG
>JAAXJF010000045.1:14377-26463 GCA_012269985.1 Acidimicrobiaceae bacterium | reverse complement strand
GAGCACCCATTTCCTCAGCCGCACGATGATTGTTGGGCGGTGACTCAATGGCTCAGCACACAGGCAGCGTCGATCGGTGGAGATCCATCCCGGCTCGTCATCTTTGGCGACTCGGCTGGCGCAAATCTTGCTGCCGGTGTCGCACTTCGCGCTCGCGATGAGGGGCTTCGCCTCTGTGCGCAAGTTCTCTGCTATCCGTGCGTCGATACCGAACAAGACGCCTACCCGTCGATGACCGAGAACGCGACGGGATATTTCCTCACTGCGGCTGACATGAGTTGGTTCTGGGGGCACTACCTTGCCAACGGCGGCCGTGAGAACCCGTATGCGGTGCCTGCACGAGCCGAATCGCTCAACGATGTCGCTCCCAGCCTCACCATCACTGCAGAGTTCGACCCACTTCGCGATGAAGGGGCTCTCTATGCAGAACGTCTCGCCGCTGCAGGCACCGATGCCGAATACCTTGCGGTGCCTGGCGTTGTCCACGGGTTTATCGCTCGATGGCACACGATGTCGACGGCCGTCGGCATCCACGATGTCATTGGCGAATACTGCACTCGTATGTTCCAATGACAACAGCGCTTCGTCGCCAACTCACTCCGACCGATGCCGTTGTCGTCGGCATCGGGTCAATGGTTGGAGCCGGAGTATTCGCGGTGTGGGCCCCCGCAGCGAATGCTGCCGGTACATGGCTCCTGCTGAGCCTCGTCATCGCTGGTGGTGTAGCCCTCTGCAATGCCACCTCATCGGCACAACTCGCCGCCCGACATCCAGAGAGTGGCGGAACCTACGTCTACGCACGAGAGCGCCTGTCACCATTTTGGGGCCATGTTGCTGGATGGGGCTTTATCGTCGGTAAGACCGCGAGTTGCGCAGCGATGGGCCTGACTGCTGGCCTCTACATCTGGCCCTCTCAGGCTCGACTCGTCGCAACAGCAGCGGTGGTGCTCATCGCCGCGATCAATTTGGGTGGCTTGTCGAGAACAGCGTTTGTTACCCGAGTCGTTCTTGGTGCCACCTGCCTCACCCTCATCATTGTGGTCACCAGCGCCTGGGTGCAGACGACGACACGCCCTGTCGAACAACTGAGCGCCATCGACGCGAACGCCTATGGAGTTCTGCAAGCCGCCGGGCTCATCTTTTTCGCGTTCGCAGGTTACGCGCGTATCGCGACCTTTGGCGAAGAAGTCATCAACCCCGAACGAACTATTCCCTGGGCCATTCCAAGAGCACTCGGAGCCGTTCTCCTTATCTATCTCACGGTCGCAGTCATCGTGCGTTCATCGCTGACACCTAAGCACATCTCGGCAAGCTCTGCCCCGCTGAGCACCATCGTCGAATTCAGTTCGCTTTCTCGCGTTGCTCCGGCCATTTCAGTTGGTGCAGGCATCGCATGCTTTGGGGTGTTACTCAATCTCATTCCAGGGGTCGCCCGAACGATCTTGGCGCTGAGTCGAGGCGCAGATCTTCCTGCATGGTTCGCCCAAGTCTCGTCGCAGCGTTCACTCCCCCTTCGTGCCGAACTCAGCGTCGTTGCGGTCGTCGTCGCTCTCATCAACACCGTTTCCCTCACCTCTGCCCTCTCGCTGTCTGGAGTAGCGGTGCTCACCTATTACGCAATCACGAACGCTTCTGCACTGCGTCTACAGCCAGCAGAACGCCTGTGGCCGCAATGGATTGCCCGCCTCGGTCTTGTTGGATGCAGCGTGCTGGCGCTCGCACTTCCATGGCAAGCAATGGTGTCAGGAGTCATCGTCATCATCGCTGGGGTCATTGCGCGCTCGTTCGCTGTGCGCTCGCAACAGGCTCCGTGATGACGGGTTGACGCCTTTACGGTTCAACGATCGGGAATCCCGAGTAGAACAACTCGAGATGACCGAACGCAAATTCGAACGCAGTGGGGTCACCTTCACAGCGTGATGCTGCGAGTACGTCATCGACTGTCATCTCATTGGCAGCAAGCGCAATGAGGTACTCCACCGGCATCGTGAGTGCAAGATCTGAGCTACCTCTCAGCCCCGCAATCGACGACATTGCACGATTCGAAATTTCTATCGTCCAGTCGGCCTCGGTCGGACGGTCGCTGATCGTCAAGTGGATGGTGACATGGCGTCCGCCGACCAGATCAGAAGGCAATCGCACGGCAATTGTGTCAAGCAGTTGGCTGACCGTCATTGCATCAAGAAAACCGCGACGCATGGCTTCTCGCCTCGGTGGCGCACCATTCCGCAATTCTTGAGCTCCGGTCAAATACGCGTTCCTGAATGTCGCCGACTCACTTTGGTAGCCAAGTTGTTCAAGAGCATCAGCTTGGAGCGCTCGCCCCGCGGCATGGTCGGGCTCAGCAAAGACGAGGTGGTTGAGCATCTCCACCACCCACCGATAATCGCCCTCATCAAACGATTTCTGCGCAGCGGCCACCATTGCATCAGCCCCGCCGGCAAGGGCGACATAGCGAGAGCCCACCTCGGTCGGAGGTAGGCGCCAAAGGTTTGCCGGATTTCCGTCGTACCACGACAGATACCTCTGGTACACCGCTTTCACATTGTGAACGAGATGGCCGTAGTACCCGGTGGTATGCCCTTGCGATGAAAACTCTTCTGGGAGTTCAAGTTCTTCTGCGATCTCGAGAGCCGTGTATCCGTGATTCGCGAACCGCATCGTTTGGTCGTGAATCCAGCGGTACATATCTCGCTGCTTGCGGAGATAGTCAACGATGTCGTCGTGACCCCAGCGTGGCCAATGGTGGGAGGCAAAGAACACCTCGGTCTCGTCGCCAAAGAGGCTGATCGCCTCGTCGATGTATTTCGACCACGCGAGTGCGTCACGCACCAGGGCACCCCTGATGGGCACGAGGTTATGCATCGTGTGAGTGCAGTTTTCTGCCATACACAGCCAACCGAAATCTGGAAAGAAAAAGTTCATTTCGGCTGGGGCCTCAGCTTCGGGGGTCAACTGAAACACAACCCGAACCCCATCAATGTCGAGCTCTTCACCGGTGAAGGTGATCTCCTCAGTTGGCGCAATGAGACTCGGAGCGGCAATCGCAAGCCCCTTTCCGAGGCCGCAATCGACGTGTCCCGTAGGCCCTGGTGGCAACAGCGGTCCGAATTGGTACGCAGCACGCCTGCCCATCGCAAAACCAGCAATCACATTTTCGGCGATCGCTTCGTAGAGAAATCCCTCAGGAGCAATGACCCGGCATCGTCCGGCGTCAACCTCTTCCTGGCTGGTGACGCCGAGCACGCCACCAAAGTGGTCGGTGTGAGAGTGGGTGTAGATCACTGCGACAACGGGGCGTTCTCCGAGGTGCGTGTTCGCTAATTCGAGTGCCGCTCTCGCTGCAGGTTCAACGGTGAGCGGATCGATCACGATCCATCCGGTCTGCCCTTCGATAAAGGTGATGTTCGAGATGTCGTAACCACGCACCTGCCACACCTTGTCTGCGACACTGAACAATCCGTGCTCCGCATTGAGTTTGGCTTGGCGCCACAGGCTGGGATGAACCGTGTCAGGTTGCGCACCGTCGACTACGTAATCGTGTCGGCTTGTATCCCACGCAACCCCGAGCGGGCCCTCAAGAACGCCGGTGGGATGCTGGGCGATGAGGCCTTGCCGAGCTCGGTCGATATCGCGATCATCCATTCCAAGATCGCGTGGTGCGTTCGCTTTTTGGGTATGAACGGTTGCCGGTTTCGGTGTCGTCATGACATCTCCTCGAGTGAGGCGCGTAGTTGCGATTTTTGAACTTTTCCGAGAGCGTTGCGTGGCAAACTCTCGACGATGTGCACCTGCCGTGGGCGCTTGTGAACAGACAGTTGGCCGGCAACATGTGCGATCACCTCGTCTGGGTGCACTGTCGCACCCGCAGCCGGCACGACCACGGCTTCGATTCGCTGGCCGAGGTCATCGTCGGCCACGCCCACAACTGCTACCTCTGCCACTCCAGCGAGTTCTGCGACGGAGGCTTCAACCTCACCAGCGCCAACTTTGTAACCGCCAGATTTGATGATGTCGACCGACGTTCGGCCAACGATTCGATGCATTCCATCAGCACCAATGACCGCAGAGTCGCCGGTCACAAACCACCCATCGGTCGTGGTTGACTCAGCGGTCGCATCGGGGCGATTGAGATAGCCAGCGCCAACGGTTGCGCCCCTTACCTCAAGCGTCCCGATCGATTCCCCGTCACAGTTGAGCAGTTCACCGTCGTCTCCTCGGAGTCTTGTTTCGACGCCGTTGAGTGGTAACCCCACATGGCCCGGGCGGCGATCACCATCGATTCGGGTTGAGATGGTGATCATCGTCTCGGTCATTCCGTAACGTTCGAGCGGGGTCACTCCGGTGAGTTGTTGGAGTTGTTCGAAGACCGCGACTGGCAACGCCGCACTTCCTGAAACGATCGCTCGCGCACCCTTCAAGGTTTTGGCTGACGATATGTCAGACACCATACGCGACCAGACGGTGGGAACACCGAAAAACATCGTTGCTCCGTCCGCCATCTTGGCGGCGTAGGCCTCGGGAGCGGGGCGAACGGTGTGTGTCACCCGGTTACCTCGCCGCAATGACCCGAGCATTCCAAGTACCAACCCGTGAACATGAAACAGCGGGAGCCCGTGAACGAGGTGGTCATCTTCGGTCCATTGCCAGGCGTCAGCCAATCCGTCGAGGCACGCTGCAATCGGACTTGTCGGCATGAGCACACCTTTTGGCGCGCCTGTCGTTCCCGAGGTGTACATGATTAAAGCAGCATCATCGAGACCGCCGCTTTCGCCAGATGATAACGAGCTGCCATCACCGCCAAGAGGGATGACGGGAAGCGACGTCTCATCCCATACGTGATCACCGAGGATCGCAACCGCACCTGAGTCACCCAAAATGTGGTCTCGCTCGGCAGGGCCTGAATCAGAGGCAACTGGCACGATCGCAACTCCTGCTCGAAGGGCAGAGACGACACCAACAACCGTTGACATCGACGGTGTCGCACACACCGCGATTGCGCGTGCCCCACGGATGCGGGAGGCCGTCGCATCGGCCAGAGCAAGTAGTGCGTCGGCCGACATCCGGTCGTCGCCAACGACCACCATTTCATCATCACCGGTGTTGCCAGCGCGTCGGACAAGGCCCTCGAGCAATTCCACTCGGACATTCTGACACCGCTTATCCGAACAGTAGAAGCCACCAAGCTCCAAATCGAAGATTTAGAAGCAGCAGGCGGCCGATTATCACCTACGAACCAGAGCGAAGCTACTCCTGATATTCGTGTTCTGCTGACGGGTACTTGCCGGAGGCCACATCGGCGCAAAACTGCTCGGCTGCCTCACGAAGCACACCGGCAAGGTTTGCGTACTGCTTGACAAACCTCGGAATACGACCGGTCGTTAACCCGGCCCAATCGGTCCATACCAACAACTGACCGTCGCAATGCGGTCCAGCTCCAACACTGATTGTCGGAATTGAGACCGCCTCTGTCACCCGTTGCGCAACAGCCGAGGGCACCATCTCAAGAACCACTGCGAATGCGCCGGCAGCTTCGACAGCCCGTGCGTCGGCAAGTAGTTGCTCGGCCCCGTCCCCACGACCTTGAATAAGGTGACCGCCGAGGCCGTGCTCACTTTGAGGGGTGAACCCGATGTGGCCCATCACAGGGATTCCCGCAGTCACAATTTTGCTGATCTGTTCGGCCGATCGCTCGCCGCCCTCTAGCTTCACCGCATGGGCTTCAGTTTCTTTCATGAAGCGAATCGCTGTGCGCAGAGCCTCATCAGGCCCAAGTTCGTATGAGCCGAACGGCAAGTCAGCAATGACCAGTGCCCGCCTCGCTGCCCGCGCAACTGCTCTGGTCAATGGAATGAGCGCATCGACAGTCACCGGAAGGGTTGTGTCGTATCCGAACACGGTGTTTCCCGCAGAGTCGCCAACGAGAAGAAAATCGATTCCTGATTCGTCAAAAATCTGAGCCGTAAGCACGTCATAGCTGGTGAGGCCAGTAATTCGAATTCCTTGCTCTTTCGCCCGCGCAAAGTGACGAATCCGAACACGCTTCGGCGCGTCGGAGTTCTCGGCGCCGCCGTAGGGGCGCTCGACTTCATCTTGGGAGTCGCTCTCGGCCACAAACCCACGCTACCCCTACAACAGGGTTGAGTTACAAGGCAAGAAGTACCGACATTGTTGAGATGGTGCCCGCAGAGTGCGAAGAAGCGTGATGGAAGTTTTACCTGATCAGCTCCCGTGGTGGATCGCTTCCCCTTCTCGGATTACTCGTCGTTGCGCTGTTCGCTATCTCGAATCAACCTCTCGGCGCATCCGAGACCTATATCCAGACGGCTAAGACCATTTCACGGGCGTCTTCACCAACCACCTAACGTTTGAGATGTCCTAGGCGTGACCGGTAACTGCGTTTGCGGGATCATTCACGTCGATTGGATCATCAGGTGTTGCTGAACGCTGACTTCCACTCAAGATAAATGCGGTCACCGCAAGGACGACCATGATGATCGCACACACGGCGTATGCCGGGAACCGGCCGTAGCTTTCATAAAGAAACCCTGCCACAACTGCGATTGCACCGGCCGAGAGAGTCTGAACGCCCCCCAGCAAGCCCTGCCCGCCGGCGTGACGATCTTCGGGTGTCACCATTCCGACGGCAATAGCCGAACTCGACACCGTCAATGAATCGGTAACGCCGTGGAGGACCCCGACTCCCAACATCAAAAGCGCAGATGGAAGCAGCCCATACATCACCATGTAGGTAGCACCGATGATCAACCCAACCGGACCAACACGAAACGGTCCAATCCTCTGCGCCAAGCGGCCGCCCCGCTCCGCGAAGAAGATCATCGGGAGCACAAACAAGGTGATCCCGATATTCGCAATCCATTCAGAGGCCTCAAGGTCGTCGAGCATGACAACCCACAACGCGTCAAAAGTGCCAATCATCACGAAGACTGCAACACCCATGCACACGGCCGCCGCATAAGGCTTAATCTTCAGCAGATCAAAGGCCAGCTTGCTTGACTCAGCGTCGGCGCGCTCCTCAACGCTGATTCGCACGATGATGAAGATGCTCAAGAGTGATGCTGTTGCAATCATCAAAAACGGGGCCGGGAGCCCTAACGGTCCGACCACCAGTGCCGACAGCAGAGGGCCAACTGCGAATCCTGCCACATCTGCGGCGAGAAGAAGACCGAGGTTGTCGCCGAGGCGATCAGCATCGCCAAGGATGACAATCCGCCGGATCGCAGGAAACGCAACACCGAGACCAACTCCCATAACGAAACGGCCAATGAGTAGGACGACAGTGGTTTGCCCGAACGCAAGCATGACCAAGCCGCCGAAATTCAGCAGAAGCCCAACGACAACGATTGATTTGGCGTGTCCCCGATCTGCAAGGGGCGCGAGGAAGATCTGCGCAAGAAACGACGACAGAAACCCGATTCCGACGATCATGCCGAGTCGACTCTCCGAAATGCCGAACCGGTCTCGATAATCATCGAGCACGGTGAACATGACGCCGTAGCCGGAAGCCATCACCGCCATTATCACGCCGAGGCTCATCACCGTACGACGAGTCATGGGCGAAGCAAGCGGATCGGCGAGTGCCACGAGATGAGGCTAACTGGCGCGTACCCGAACAGAGAGGCATGTCACACAGCCTTCGAGGCGCTCGAATTCCGAGATGTCGACACACACGGTCGTAAGGCCGCGCGCTTGCAACATCTCCGCTGTGCGAGGCGCCGAGGTCGACATGAGCACCGTGTCATCGGCTACGAGAACGACATGTCCGCCGTGTTCTTCCGGAACCTCAAAAAAGCCGGGGAACAGCGTCTGGTCATCAATCAGCGGTGGATAGCCGATCACTGTTCCATCAGGTAAAGCAGTCACCGCCGACTTGAGGTGAAGGACCTTTGTCACCAGAATTGGACGCACGTCCCACCCCCGTGGCCCAATGACCGATGCAAGCGCCTCAACACCTGCAGCATTAGTTCGCCCACCCATTCCGACATAGGCGGTCGACCCGATCTTTAACACGTCTCCGCCATCGAGATCACCGGCTGGCAGCTCTTCTACCGCAAGACCTGCGTTACCGAACACGTCAGCGAGCCCAGTGGTTTCACCCCGACGTTCGGGGGCACCCGGGCGAGTAATGACTGCGAGTTCCCCAAACATCACCGCGGTATCTTCGATGAATACACCATCGGGGTGCTCGTCGACAGCAGGAACTTCGACAAGGCTCCATCCACAACGTCCAAGAGCATCGCAGTAGTTGCGCCATTGCTCGAAAGCGCGCTCAACGTCAATTTCGGTGCGTTCGATATGCGTGACCAACCCGTCACCAAGGTGTGGGCTCGGTTTCCGCACGTACGCAATGTTTCTCACGTGCACAGTTTGTCAGGGCAATCATCACATCGGACGCCTCAACTCGGGATACGACGAGGGCTAGTGTTCAGTCGTGGCGAACTTTGTGCGGTCTAACCTCATCGTCGCCTCCGGAACCGCATGCTCACGGGCAACAGGGCTTCTTCGTGTCATCGTGCTCGCATATGTTGTCGGCCAGAATGCGCTTTCTGATGCCTACAAATTGTCGAATGAAACACCAAACATCGTGTACGACCTCGTTATCGGTGGAGTGCTCTCCGCAACCTTGGTCCCGGTGTTCACCTCGCTCATTGTTCAGGAGCGGCGCTCCGACGATGACGAGCGCGGATTCCATGCTGTCGTTAGCGCTGCCATTCTGGCGTCAACTGTGCTTGCAGTTCTCGCGGTGGCACTTGCTCCGCTGATTTTCCGGTTGTACTCCCTCACCACCGCCGACACGGTCGATGGAGACACCTTTCGATCGGTCGGAACGATGCTCACTCGGCTCTTCGTCATCCAAGTGCTGTTCTATGGCATCACCGGGGTGATGACCGCAATCCTTCATTCGTTACGTCGATTTCTTGCGGCTGCATGGGCTCCTGTCGCATCAAATGTCATCATCATCGCCACTTTGCTCACGCTTCCTGGTGCCGGCTCAACAACGTGGCGCCTCTCAGATGTCACCACTGATACGCGCTTTTTCCTTACTCTCGGCTTGGGAGCAACTGGGGGGATTGCGCTCATGGCGCTCATCACCACCGTCGCCGTGTTCCGCACCAAGGTCGGGCTGAAATGGCACCTCGATCTTCGACACCCATCTGTTGCCCGCGTCGCAAAGATGAGCGGATGGACACTCGGATTCGTTCTTGCGAATCAAGTTGCGTTGGTTGTCATACGTAACCTCGCTAGCCCGGGCTCGTCGCTCGCATCTGCCTATTTCGACGCATTCATCTTCTTCGTTCTTCCGCATGGCCTGCTCGCCGTCTCTATCGCAACAACCTTGCAACCCGAACTCGCAAGAGCGGTTGCCCAAGAACAAGGCGAACGCTTCACACGATTACTCGCCGGTGGCATCAGAGCGATCGTCGCTCTTACCGCTCCCGCATCAGCCGCGTTGCTCGTCGTCGGACCCCTTGCGATTACAAGCCTCATGCAGCGGGGTCAATTCGATGCGACCTCAGCGCAAAACACCAGCGATGCACTTTCTGGGCTTGCGATCGGCCTCATCGGCTTCTCGACATATCTGTTCATTCTCCGTGGGTTCTACGCTCACGGCGATACCCGAACGCCATTCTTTCTTAACGTCGGAGAGAACGGCCTAAACGTTGTACTCGCCGTGATTCTCGTGGGTCCGTTCGGCGTCTTCGGCCTCGGCCTGTCGCTTGGCATTGCCTATCTCGTTGCAGCGGCCGTCAGCCTGATCATTCTCCGCCAGCGACACGCGCATACTCTTCACGCCATTGCACTTACCCGCGACATCGCCGTGCTCTCGGTGTCGGCAGGCATCGGCGGCTGCTTTACCTGGCTCTTGATGTCCGCACTGAGCGCGTCTTCTTGGCGAGGAATCGGAGGCATCTTCGGTGCTTTTGCACTTTCAGCTGTGCTCTTTGCGGCCTACATCGCCTGCACAAAAGTATTCAAGGTCGACTGGAAGAGCCTGAAAGCACTCGCAGAGTAGCTCACCGTGGAAGCACGACGAGATCATCCCGATGGACAACCTCATGATGCATGCCTTGAGGAAGCGCAGAAGTCTGCAGTCCCTTCACATCACGTAGCTCGGCAGCCGATAGGCCGGTCATCCCTCGGGCAAAGACAACGCCACTTGCATCAACAATCTCGACCGTCGCTCCAGAATTAAATGCTCCATCGACTTCGGTGACGCCCGCCGGGAGGAGGCTCGTGTTTTTTGTGGTGAGAGCTGCTTGGGCCCCGTCGTCGACGGTGATGCGGCCGGCGGTTTCCGCAGCGAACGCGATCCACAGTTTTCTTGCGGTCAGTGTTCGTTGATGCGCCTCAAATGTCGTGCCGGCGGTTTCGCCAGCAACAATCGCTGCAACAACACCTTCATGCTCAGCATTTGCGATCACTGTCCTCACCCCAGACCACGACGCAATTCGGGCAGCAACAAGTTTCGATGCCATGCCACCAGACCCAACGTCACTTTTCGAGGTCGATGCCTGAATCGACAGCAGCGGGTCGTCAGCCGACACGCGATCAACCAACTTTGCGTCGCCGCTCAATCGGGGATCAGCGGTGTATAAGCCGTCAAGATCGGTCAGCAGCACGAGCAGGTCGGCACTCACACTGTGCGCAAGCAGTGCTGCGATTCGATCATTATCGCCGTACCGAAGTTCGCTACTTGCAATCGCATCATTCTCATTCACAACCGGCACACATTTCAGTGACAGCAGCCGCTCTAACGTCTGTCGAGCGTGGAGATATTGGCTTCTGTGTACAAAATCGAGCGGATCGAGCAGCACCTGTGCACCTACGAGGCCATGCGAAGCCAACTCGTCGTCATAGGCCCCCATCAACCGGCTCTGCCCGACGGCTGAAACCGCTTGAAGTGTCTCAACATCGGTGGGCCGCTCACTCAGTCCGACCGCGCGGACGCCCGCCGCTACCGCTCCAGATGACACCACGATCGGCTGATGGCCGAATGATGTGAGTAAGGCAACATCACGGCAAAGACGCGAAATTGCCTCATGATCAATTCCCCCATCCGCGTGTGTCAGCGACGAGGAGCCGATTTTGACGACAACTTTCATACCCACACAACTACCAGTTCAAATCGAACATACGAGCTCACACATCGGCCTGGTATTCAAAGCTGAACTCGCCGATCCACACGATGTCGCCATCAGCAACGCCCGCTCGGG
Organism: Acidimicrobiaceae bacterium; assembly: GCA_012269985.1. Lineage (GTDB taxonomy): Bacteria > Actinomycetota > Acidimicrobiia > Acidimicrobiales > Ilumatobacteraceae > Casp-actino5. The sequence goes on along the minus strand of JAAXJF010000045.1, from coordinate 15,226 downwards.
CCAACATTTTTGAAATCCCGAGCCGCTCAAGACGAGAATCAATCCAGTCAAGAGCTTCGGGCGTTGTAACGTCATTGAGCGCAACAACACGCTCAACTTCCCGTCCGACCAACCTGAATTCGTTGTCATCGAGCCTCTCCACTACCGCCCCCGTGACCTCGGGCCGCATCACGACAACCCCCTCGTGATGTGGTTCGACCGAGCGAGATTCGTGAACAACTGATGCCATTTGTCCAACGAGTTCGCTCACCCCTGAGTGGGTGATCGATGAAATCACTAAGCGGTCGCCAAAGCTCTCCACAATTTCGGTCGAGGCCATATCCGCTTTTGTTCCAACCACGATGCGCGGGCGCTCCAGAAGGTCGGGTCGGTACTGGCCAAGCTCGTTGAGCAACGTTTCTTCTTGTTGCTGAGCGCTCATCTCATCCATCGGCACTAGATCGATCAGCAGGCACAACACCCGCGCTCGTTCGACATGGCGAAGAAAACGATGGCCCAATCCCCTTCCTTCGCTTGCACCTTCGATGAGACCCGGGATATCTGCCACGACAAAGTTGGTATCGTCGTCAAGAGCAACGACACCAAGATTTGGTTCGAGAGTGGTGAACGGGTAATTCGCAATCTTCGGCTTGGCAGCGGAAATCACGCTGATCAATGTGCTTTTGCCGGCATTTGGAAACCCGACGAGTGCAACGTCGGCCATGAGTTGAAGTTCAAGCTTCAACCAGCGTTCATCGCCGTGTTCGCCCTGCTCAGCAAACGTCGGGGCGCGACGCTTATTTGAGAGAAACCGTGCATTTCCGCGTCCGCCTCGGCCGCCAGCTGCACCAAGCCAGCGGTCACCATGTC
>JAAXJF010000045.1:0-14367 GCA_012269985.1 Acidimicrobiaceae bacterium | reverse complement strand
CGCTCTGGTTATTTGATAGATATGTTTTTTTTTGTGGTAGTCTTTGGTGGCTATGTGTTCTATGAATTATTTAAGGTTGGTTTATTATTTCTGCGAGCACTTCATTCGTGTAGAGGTCTTTTACGACGGTGCCTTCAGGAACCTTTACCTCGAGGGTGGTGCCGCGCTTTCCGTGCAGATCTTTGCCTTTGCCATGCACGCCGTTTGTCGCTCGCCGGTGTGGATGATCACGAAATGGAAGTAGCGACGCCACATTGTGGTCGGCCACGAGCCACACATCTCCGCCGTTTCCGCCATCGCCTCCGTTAGGGCCTCCATCAACGACCGGGCCCTCACGTCTAAACGACACGCACCCTGCACCTCCGTCACCCCCTCGAATATTGAGTTGGCACTCATCAACAAACTGTGACACAACAAGCACGCTAGCGACACCCCTGCCCTATCGTGAGGACATGGCTGTCGATGGCAGATTTCCCTCCGAGGGTGAACTCGGTGAACGTGCAGAAAAGTGGTTGTCGACAATGCGCGGTCACCACCATGATGGAGTCGCTTTCGCCCACGAAGACTCATGGGCCGGGCCGGGGGATCCAGCAGTCATTTCCCGCCAAGAGTGCGAAGAACGACAAGACCGCTCGCTCGCACGCCTCGCAACCCGCTCACACGGCGCCGGTTCGCGAATGGTCGAAGAATCGCCTGATCCCTTTCGTACGTGCTTCCAACGTGATCGTGACCGCATCCTGCATGCGTCAGCATTTCGTCGTCTTGCCGGCAAAACCCAAGTCTTTGTCTTTCCTGACGATCATCAACGTACGCGTCTCACCCACGCGCTCGAAGTAGCCCAGATTGCTCGTTCGATAGCAGGGCCGCTTGGCCTCAACGTAGACCTCGCTGAGGCGATCGCGATTGGTCACGACTGCGGGCACGGCCCTGGAGGCCATGCGAGTGAAGACGCGTTCAGCCCATATCTCAACGATGGATACGACCACGCGGTGTGGGGAGCAGATGTCACCCTCGTACCACTCAACCTTTGTGCCGAGACTCTTGACGGCATCCGCAACCACTCATGGAGCCGGCCAGCACCCACCACTCCCGAAGGTGAGGTTGTGTCGTGGGCGGACCGTATTGCCTACGTATGCCACGACTTCGAAGATGCGGTCGCCGCAGGCATCGTCACTCCCTCGATGCTTCCCGGCATCGTCTCTTCTCGATGTGGTACCGCAAGAAGCCAACAGCTCGGCACCTTTGTGAGAGCCATGCTGAGCGCTACCGAGCAATCGGGACGCATCGGAATGACCGTTGACGTCGCCGAAGCGCTCTCGGAGTTCCGAAGGTTTAACTACGACAACATCTATCTGCGACCAGCATCAACTCGTCAGGCTCAAAGCGTTATTTCGATGCTGCAGGCGCTGGTTGAGCATTTCACTGCTCACACTCATCTCATTCCAGTCGAGGTGCTTCTCAATTCCCGACCGACTGGAAACGATAATGAATCACTCTTTGCGGCGGTGAGCTGGGTCAGTGGAATGACCGATCGCTACGCCTGTGGGCAGGCGATTGAACTTCTTGGTTGGCAACAAGATCAATTGCCAGCCGGCATTGACGTGTAGCAAAGATTACGAGACGGGGTTGACGTCAACGACCTTGCGGCCCTTGCGCTCGCCAAACTTCACTGAGCCGTCAACGAGTGAGAACAACGTGTCGTCACCACCAATGCCCACATTTTTGCCGGGGTGCACGCGTGTGCCACGCTGACGAATAATGATCGTTCCTGCAGTGATCTTGGTGCCATCGAACACCTTGACACCGAGACGTTGAGCATTTGAGTCACGTCCGTTGCGGGTTGAGCCGCCACCTTTTGTCTTTGACATGTCCTAACCTCCGCTCAATCTCACGCAGTGATCGAGGTGATCTCGACGACGCTGTAGTTTTGGCGATGCCCGTAGCGACGGCGCTGATTCGTCCGGCGCTTATAGGTAAAGCCGTTTACCTTCGGCCCCTTCATCGTGCCGAGGATACGACCCTTTACCGCCGCCCTCTCGAGAGAGGACCCTGCGAGCACACGGTCTCCATCGACGACGAGAACCGGAACAAATGACACTTCAGAGCCTTCATCGCCATCGATCAGTTCGATGGTGACCTGCTGGCCTTCAGCGACCTTTTCTTGCTTACCGCCCGTGGCAATTACTGCGTACATAGCCTCACGGATGCTAACGGGTGCAGACATCAGTACCAACTGCCGTTTCGATCAGTCGAGTAAGGAGTGATCAACAACCACTCCCCGCCCGGTGCAATTGGGACACTGTTCAGAAAATTCGGTCAGCAGTCCTTCGCCGATGCGCTTACGCGTCATCTCGACAAGACCCAATTCAGAAATATCGAAGACCTGGGTTCGTGTCTTATCTCGGGCCAACGCGTCGCGGAACGTCTCAATCACTTTTGCTCGGTTCGCCTTTACTTCCATGTCAATGAAGTCAATGACGATAATGCCGCCGATATCTCTCAACCGAAGCTGCTTGGCGATTTCCTCGGCAGCCTCAAGATTGTTGCTAAACACGGTTTCTTCGAGGTTGGACGTTCCTACGTTCTTGCCGGTGTTCACGTCGATCACCGAAAGCGCTTCGGTGTGCTCAATGATGAGCGAACCACCAGATGGCAACCAGACCTTGCGATCGAGCGCCTTATGTACTTGTTCGTGTACGTGGTGACGCTCGAACAGCGCTAAGCCCTCAGCTTCGGCGTCGTAGTACTCAACACGGTCGGCGAGCTCAGGGTTAAATGCCGCCACATACTCACGAACCTCTTCGTACAAACGGCGATCATCGATGACCACTCCGCGATAGTCAGAGTTGAACTCCTCACGGATCACACGCACTGCGAGTTCAGGTTCGCGGTGCAGCAATGTTGGCTTTTTCAGTCCGTCTGCTTGAGCCTCAATGCGATCCCATTGCTCTAACAGCATCCGCATATCAGCAGTGAGTTCTGCCTCTGTCGCGTGTTCTGCAGCCGTACGCACGATAAGACCATGGCCCTCTGGCTTCACCTTGTCGAGAATGCTTCGCAAACGGCGGCGAACCTGGTCAGGTAGGCGCTTTGAAATACCGTACGTCGTTGAATTTGGAATCAGCACAACAAATCGCCCGGGAAGCGAAACTTCCTGGGTGAGGCGAGCGCCTTTCGCTCCAATCGGGTTCTTTGTGACCTGACAGAGAATTGTCTGTCGATTCTTCAAAATCTGCTCGATACGAGGGTCGTTTCCATCACTCTCAATGTCTTCAGAGTCGTATTGAACGTCACCCCGATAGAGCACCGCATTCTTTGGTGTTGCAATATCGACAAATGCTGCTTCCATGCCCGGCAACACATTTTGCACTCGTCCGAGGTAGATGTTGCCGTGAATCTGGCTGACATCGTCAGCCGGCCGACTCACATAGTGCTCAATGAGGTTCCGGCCCTCGAGAACTGCAACCTGGGTAATACCCTCACGCACCTGAACGCACATGAAATAACGCCCAATCGGCTTCCCATTGCGTTCACGGCCGCGCCGCTGATCTCGCGCTTCAGCTGAGAGCTGACCGCTGCGCCGGCGACGGCGCGACGACGAACGCCCCTTAGATGAGGAACCTGACGACGCACCCTTGCTACTCGCCGACTCGGAGTCCTGTTTCTTCTGCTGTTGCCCTTCTTGTCCACCGCTCTTGCGACGTCGCTTTTGGCCACTCCGGTTAGATGACGGTGAACTCTCTGCATCTTCAGAGGGGCCGTTTGCCGGGCCGGGTGGTGGCACGTTTGGAACCGGCATCGTGTCGCCAATTTGTGGCTTCTTCACCAATGCTTCTTCGCGCGCCTCAGGAGAACCCAACCGGCCCTCTCGCATTGGTTCTGGCAATTCCTCAGGATTTCTTTTCGCCGATGACGACCAATCAGCAGCAGACTTCCCGCCGCCTTGGCCACCGCGCGAGCCCCGTCGCCGAGGCTGATTTGATGACGTGGATGAAGGCGCGTTTGTAGCGTTAGAACTGCGATCGTTTGTCGAAGAGGACTGCTCGGAGGTGTCCGAATGATCTTCGGACCCGCCGCGAGGGGGTGACTGTTCCATGAGGAAATTCCTTATGAGAGTTCGCGCAATCGATGCGCACAGATGAGCAGAAACCGGCTTCGTGAAACTCGCCCACGTTCTGCAAACGAATAGCTGCAATGGCCACAAAGAACACCGTCAAGACAACCGGGGTGAAAAGAGTGGACATAACTCCATTAGTTTACCCGACCGCATGTGGGGAAACCTGAATAGCAGATCAGCGCATCCGCCGCATGTACACACTCTGCACAAGCCCAAACATTGCGCAGTACACGATCAAACTCGAGCCGCCATAGGAAATAAATGGCATCGGTAAACCGGTCACGGGCGTGATTCCGAGGGTCATACCGATGTTCTGGAACATCTGCCACAGCACCATGGTGAATACTCCGGCACAAATGTACGTGCCTAACGCGTCTTTAGAGAGGCTTGCAACCCGCCAAATTCGCGCAAGGACGACCATAAACAATGAAATGAGGATCAGACATCCGACCAAGCCAAATTGTTCAGCAACCGCCGCAAACGGAAAATCGGCCCACATCACCGGGATGTCGCGACCATTCGTCAGAGGCCCTTCGAGCCACCCCTTACCCCAGAGACCCCCAGTGCCGACCGCGCGGATAGCGTTTCGCACCTGATACACAGCATCCTGGAGCCCCGGATCGGTGGTCTCTTGGTCAAGAAACACTTTGAGTCGTTGCACCTGGTATTCGTTAACGAGACGGGCAATGAACGCTGCGAGCACCGTCATCACCGCAAGCACAGAGACTGCGACGATGTATTTCGGCCGAGCACCTGCGATCAGCAGTGTCCCCATCGCAAGCGCGACGAGCACCGACGCTGAGCCCAAGTCGGGCTGAATGATCACCAGCACCGCCGGAAACCCGACAAGAATGAGGCCTCCGACAAACCGCGGGTAACTCACTTCGTCGGTGCGTTCTTCGGCGAGAAACGCAGCAAGCAGCAGCATGGTGGAAAACTTGGCAAGTTCTGCAGGCTGAAGGTTGAACGGGCCGAAGTCAAAAGAGATCCGATCAGCTCCTTGTGCGAGGCCGACCAGAAGCAGCAGCACCAGCATTGCAATCGTCGCGATATAGATCGATACCGCACGATCCTTCAACGTCTCGTAATCAATTGACATCACAACAGCCATTGCGACGAGTCCGATAATTCCGAACACCACCTGCCGGGTCGCAAAGGCAAAAGGCTCTCCTTCGATTCGGGTTCGTGAGGCTGAATACACAACAAAACACCCGATCACCATCAAAACAAACTGGGTAATGAGAAGTACCCAGTCCACATTTCTGCTCGGGTCGCCCGGCGACCGCCTGATATTGCCGAGACCACTGCTCGGGCGGCGTGAGATCAGTGTTCTCGCCATCTCACACCTACTCGATCAACCCGACTGTTGCTCCTCCGCGGCGGTTAAAACAACTCACCTCATCAAGGCGCTGAGGCCCGGCTGCAACGGTAGACGACTCGTCGAGCGGCTCTGAAACACGAACCGGAGCGCTTCGGATCGACCCTGACAGCATCATGAACGCACATTTCACCACGGGCGCAGCAGCTTGAGATCCGTAACCTGCCTTCTCCAAGTACGCAGTGATCACATACGGATCGTTGTCGTCGAGCGAAAACGCAGTGAATGCAGAGGAGTCATTCCACGGGTAGTTTCCTTTGCCCTGTGCCGTTCCTGTCTTGCCAGCAACCGGGATTGCGTCATCGGGGTAATCAAAGAAGAGTTTTTCTCCGGTCGTCGAGTGATAAGGGATGTCGGTCCCCAGTGTTCCCGCACCAGTCGTCACCACGCGCGTGAGGCCTGTGATGATCGGGGTCAGTAAATCATCGTCAATATCAAGATTGCGCTGAATGACGGGGGCCTGACTCGACAGGTGCACAGTCCCACCATAGATGTTTGCGTATCCGGGTCGGCCGTCTGGTGTGCCAGGCTCAAACACCGTCGAAATGACAGTGGGCTGAATGACAAGACCACCGTTCGCAAGAACGCTGTACCCCTGGTTCAACTGAAGCGGAGTGGCCGACAGCAGACCCTGGCCAATCGACATCTGAATGCTGTCTCCCACATAAAACCCTCGTCCTTCGTCTTCGCTGATCACTCCTCGTTCGGCGTAGAGACGTTTGAGTTCTTGGTCGGGAACGGTGCCGTCATATTCAAAGGGCAGTTCAATTCCCGTGTCTGCGCCAAAGCCGAATGCCTCAACTTCCTCTTGGAAGACCGGCTCTCCCTCGTTTTGAACCAGAAGATCTTCACCAAGTTTGTAAAAGAACGCGTCTGACGAGACCGCAAGCGCCGCCTCAACGTCAACCTCGCCGTAGACACACGGCGCCCCGGTGCCACACAACGCATTCTTGAAAGTGCAGCGGATCAGCCCACGAGCACACCGGTCTTGGTTGACGCTATAGATGTCGTAGTAACCCGTATCCACGTAGGTGTCTTCGGGGGTGATAAGGCCGGTGTTCAACGCTGCGTACGCAGTGAACGGTTTGAAAGTCGATCCAAGGTTGTATCGACCCTGCACCGCTCGGTTGACAAGAATCGACTCGTCAGGGTCAATCGGTGAGCCGTCTGGTTTCGTCGAGGGAAAAATCTCTCTGAACTTTGTGCCGGTGAGGTCAGCCTCAAACCAGCGATTATCGAAAGTCGGGTAGCTCGCCATTGCGATCACCTCGCCGGTGTCATACCGCCGAATAATTGCTGAACCTGCCGGAGATTTGAACGGGACCTGCTCTGGTAGCGCAGGGTCAAGGAGGTCGTAGGTGCCGTCTGGCTGACGAACTAACGGGTTTGGCGCGTATTGATAACGCCGAGACACGATTGCCGTTTCAAGTGCCTGTTCGACGTAGACCTGCGCATCGAGATCGATAGTCAACTGAACGTCATAACCGTTGATCGGTGGCACCTCCTCAACGATGTTGACGGGGCGATTCGTCGCATCGACCTCAAGTACCTGATATCCCCATTGCCCGTGTAGGAGGTCTTCGAGGGAGCGTTCAACTCCGAACTGGCCGACGCGCTCGTTTCGCAGGTACCCACGAACGAGGTAATCGTCGAGTTGCTCAGCGGTTATCGCTCCCATGTAGCCAACGACATGGGCAGCGTGAGGCGCGTACGGATACACCCGCTTCCATTCGTTCAAAATCTCGACTCCGGGCATCTGCTCGACGCGTTCGAGTATTGCGATCGCAGTCGGCTCGTCAATGTCTTCCACGAGAGGCAACGGAAGGAACGGCGAATAGAAACCTGACAGGTAACGGTCTTCCATCTCGCTGACATCGGTCTCGACCCATTCTGCGATCTTGGTGAAAAGTGCCGTTCGATCGCTTGAGCGTTGCAGGTATTTCCAATCGACCGCGAGGGTCAAAATGCGCTCGTTATCGGCAAGAATTCGGCCGTCTGCATCAAAGATCCGCCCACGCTCGGGTGCAAGCTGAATGACACGAGTTTTGGATCGGTCGACTCGTGCTTGAAGTTCATCTGCACGCACCGTCTGAAGGAACCAGAGCCTGACGCCAAGCAAACCAACAAGAATGAAAGCGACCGAGGCAAGAATTCCGAGACGCACAGAACGTCGGTCAACTGCCATGCGGTAAGTCTCGCGTCTTTCCTTGCGCGTTAGGTGTCAGCATCGGCAACTCGCACTTCCGCCGGACGGATAGCCAACGCCCATCGTGCAATCGGGATCAACACCGGAGAGAACATCGCAGCGGAGAGTGCGACTACTGGAAGCACGAGTGCGATGCGCGCCTCGAACACACCGGTCTCACCGGTCAGCACTCTGATAATCGGAACGAAGACCTCGCCGACGGCCGCTCCGATGCCAGCGAGAGCTGCAAGCATCCACCAGGTTGGCTCAAGTCGGTATCGCCGACCCCAGCCAGCTGCGTAGCCTCCAAAAGTCATCGACATCGCAGTCGACCCCATCGGCAAACCTGACGCAAGGTCGTACATCAGACCTAGAACAAATCCGGCTTTCGCTCCCTCACCCGGGCCGCTTGCCGCTCCTGCAGCAACCGCAAATGCCAGAACGATCTGAATGACAACGCCGAATACACGAATCTCGGTCGCAATCGTCATCTGAAACGACAGCACGATGAAGCCAACCAAGACAGTTCGAGTGACCCATACCCGAGCCGGCACATCGTTCACTGTCCGACCTCACTCGCAGGTTGGTACAAGACCACCCGCACAAACTGCAGGCGATCAAGATCTGCAGTCGGCTCAATTTCGAGTTCTTGGCCTGCAGTGCCTGCCCTCGTGATGACGTTCAAAACTCGACCGAGCGGGATGTTGGGAGGCGCGAGAGAGGTACTTCCGCCGGCAGTGAACACGGTGTCACCGACCTCGATCTGACCGAAAGCCGTAGCGGGGGCGATAAACGAGACTCTCGGCAGGCGATCGCTTCCCTGCCCGCGAAGCACGCCGGTCTCACGGATGATCTCCACCACGGTCGTCGTTGTTTCCGCAATGCTCTCGGTGGCTTCTTCATCACTGGCTTCGACTGCGGCGACAGCCGCGCCATCGGAATCAGCGACCGGAGTCACAGTCGTTGATGTCGCAGCGCCCGGAACTTCCTCTTTTGGCGCCAAAATCTTCACTGGGACCGCGTATGAAGGGTCGGTCACCAGCATGATGATGCTCGACTGGGGCGCAACGCTCGTCACCTTGCCAACAAGACCTGCCTCGTTGATCGCCGCCATTCCGACGCGAATTCCGTGAAGGGCTCCGCGGTCGATTTCAACCTGCTGGTCGAAGTTGCTCGGCGACTGGCCGACGAGGCGACCAGTGACCGAGCCATACGATGCGAGGCTCTCAAGGCCGGCGAGTGCTAACAGATCTTGGTTCTCAATAATTGCGTTCTGGGCAGAGATCTCCGCTGAACGTTGAGCATCGATTTCGGCTCGCAATTGACGATTCTCTTCCTCGAGGTCGTCAAACTCCTGAAATGAGCGCCACAGCCTGACAGCTGGAGCCGACACCACTTCCCCCGCCCGATTAATGGGCCGGTAGACAACGCCGAAGCCTGAGCGGACTCCATCGAGCACCTGATTCCCTCGAAGGTCCAAGGTAAGCAGAAAAAGTGAGGTCAACGCGAGGGCAATAACTACCCGTCGACGTCCAGGAGAGTATGTCGCCACGATCGGGCCCTCCTCAGAGGTCACCGCCGAGAGACATCAGGCCTCGGAGCTCATTGATGTTCTCCAACGCACGCCCAGATCCAACCACCACACTGTAGAGCGGCTCATCGTTGATGTTGACCGGCATCCCAGTTTCATGTGACAGGCGATCAGGAAGTCCGCTCAACAGTGCTCCCCCGCCGGTCAACGTGATGCCGTCGGTCATGATATCTGCCGCAAGTTCAGGCGGCGTGCGGTCAAGAGCGGTCTTCACCGCATCGACAATAGAGCTCACCGGCTCAGCCAAGGCTTCACGTACATGCTCGGTTGTCACTTGGATTGTTCGAGGAAGTCCGCTGATGAGGTCACGACCGCGGATGTCTGCAGTGAGTTCGTCTCCAAGCGGCCAGGCCGAACCCATCTGGATCTTGATTTCTTCAGCGGTTCGATCTCCAATTGCAAGGGAGAACTCTTTCTTCATGTACTGAATGACGGCATCGTCAAGTTCATCACCGGCAACCCGCACCGACTGAGCGGTAACGATTCCACCGAGCGAGATCACCGCAACCTCGGTTGTTCCGCCACCGATGTCAACAATCATGTTTCCTGCTGCGGTATGTACGGGAAGGTCAGCGCCGATCGCCGCCGCCATCGGCTCTTCGATGATGTGAACCGGCTTTCGTGCCCCTGCATATTCAGCCGCATCTTGCACCGCACGTTGCTCAACACCGGTAATTCCTGAAGGAACACAGATGATCATTCTTGGTTTCGACCACTTCGATGCGTGCACCTTTTGAATGAAGTACCGCAGCATCTTCTCGCAGACCTCAAAGTCTGCAATCACACCGTCTTTAAGCGGGCGTATTGCTTTGATGTGGTTGGGCGTCCGACCCATCATTTTTTTCGCCTCGACGCCAACCGCGACCGGCCGCCCATCGTTCACGTTGATCGCCACGACCGAAGGCTCGTCAAGCACGACACCGAGACCACGGGCATAAATCAGGGTGTTCGCCGTCCCGAGGTCGATGGCGAGATCACGTCCTAAACCGAGTGGGTTACTTCGCACAACTTCCTCCTTCCCGCGCGCTCAAATAGTCGTATAGGCCACCGCAGACGATGTGTGCCTGCGGGCGAAATGTTACAGATTCGGGAAGAAAATGCCGATTTCGCGCTGGGCGCTTTCGAGCGAATCGCTGCCGTGAACAAGATTTTCGGTGAACAGAATGCCTAGATCACCACGGATTGTCCCGGGTGCCGCAGTGCGGGGGTTTGTTGCGCCCATCATCGTTCGAACAACCTCCCACGTATCCTCTGGGCCTTCAACCACCATGGCAACGACTGGACCGCGGCTCATGAAGACTACGAGATCGGCATAAAACGGCTTACCAACGTGCTCCTCGTAGTGACGCTCAAGCGTTGCCGCATCGAGCTGGCGAAGTTCCATCGCAACAATGTCAAGATTTTTTGACTCGAAACGGTCAAGAATCGATCCAACGAGCTTGCGCTCAACAGCATCTGGTTTCAACAGGACGAGAGTGCGGTCTGACATAGAAGATGACGCTATCGGTCATCTCCCACTGTGACGCAGAAGGGTTGAGCGCACCGCACCGACAACGTAGATCGATCCCGCCACCAAAATCGCGTCATCAGCGCCAGCTTGGCGAAGCGCTTCCTCGCATGCGGCAATAGGGTCGTCGATCACCAGCACCTCGACACATCCTGCTCGACGAGCAGCAGCACCGATAACGGCCGCTTCAACACCACGGGGAGTCGCAGCGGTGCAGGCAATCACAACATCGAAATCGTCGGCGCGCAGTGCCGAGATCATTTCATCAGCATCGCGAAGGGTGCCCACGACGAGGATTCGGCGCTCCTCGGGCCGAAAATCATCGAAATACACGCCGACCGAACTATCTGCACCTGGAGGATTGTGAGCTCCATCAACGATGACAAGTGGTTGCACACCCACAACTTCGAAACGTCCCGGAAGTTCGACAGCCCCAAAGCCCTCCCGAACAACCTCATCTGCGAGTGGCGCTGCAAAGAATGTCTCAACTGCGCACAGTGCTGCCGATGCATTGTCAGCTTGATGGGCGCCATGAACAGGCAAATACACCTCGCTATACACGGTGGTCGGCGTACGCAAGTCGAGTAGCCGGCCACCAACAGCCAACGTGTTGTCAACAACCGCGAAGTCTTCATCACGCACCAACATTGAGGCGTGAGGCTCCTGGGAGAACACCCTGATGAGGTTCGAGTCGGTCGCGCCGACAACAACGGCTCCGTGCTCGGTGATGATTCCGGCTTTCTCACTTGCGATGTCGGCGAGCGTTGGACCCGCAAATTCGGTGTGATCAAGCCCAATGTTCGTAATGACTGCGACCGTGGCGTCGACAACATTTGTTGCATCCCATCGGCCCAACAACCCCACCTCAATCACCATGACGTCCACTGCAACATCAGCAAACCAACGGAACGCAGCAGCGGTGATCGCCTCAAAGAAACTTGGACGCACCCCGGTGATTGCCTCCAACTGAGCGATGGCTGCGATCTGTTCGGCAAATTCCTCATCAGAAATTGGCTCACCATTGCGCTGAATGCGTTCGTTAATGCGTTCGAGATGCGGACTGGTGTACGTGCCTACCGTCAAACCCGATGTCATCAGCAGGCGAGAAATCATCTGGACGGTTGAACCCTTGCCATTCGTCCCGGTGACATGAATGACGGGCGCCGCGTGTTGCGGGTCTCCCATGGCAGCGCACAACCGGCCAATTCGCTCGGTGGTTGGCGAGTCAATTCTTCCGGTCACGTCGTAGGACGTGTGGTCGTCGAGGTACCTCAGAGCATCGTCAAAGTTCATTGCGTCCGATGTTCAGCTTGCAGCGCGGCGCTGACGAGATGCACCTTTACGAGGCACCAAAGTTGGGTTCACCCGCTCGAAAACTGTGTCTGCGTCGATGACAACCTTTGCAATATCGCCGCGGCCCGGCAAGTCGAACATCGTGTTGAGAAGCACTTCTTCCATGATCGCTCGAAGGCCTCGCGCGCCGGTACCTCGCATCAACGCCTGATCAGCCACTGCTCCGAGCCCATCATCTGTGAACTCAAGTTCAACATCTTCAAACTCAAACACCTTGGTGAATTGTCGGACGAGAGAATTCTTGGGTTCGGTCAAGATCGCCATCAACGCATCTCGATTCAGCGAACGCACCACACCGACCATTGGCAGACGCCCGATGAACTCTGGGATCATCCCGAATTTCACAAGATCCTCAGGGAGAACCTGAGCAAAGAGTTCTCCTGGGTCTTGTTCTTGACGAGACCGAACAGTTCCGTGGAAGCCGACACCTTGTTCCCCAACACGACGCTCGATGATCTCTTCAAGGCCGGCAAAGGCGCCGCCGAGAATGAACAACACGTTTGTCGTGTCGATCTGGATGAACTCCTGATGGGGATGCTTGCGTCCGCCCTGAGGTGGCACCGAGGCTTGAGTGCCCTCAAGAATCTTCAACAGCGCCTGCTGCACACCTTCACCGGAAACATCTCGGGTAATCGACGGATTCTCGCTTTTTCGCGCGACTTTGTCGATCTCGTCGATGTAGATGATGCCCGTCTCTGCACGCTTCGTATCAAAGTCTGCGGCTTGTAACAGTTTCAACAGTATGTTCTCGACGTCTTCACCGACGTAACCCGCCTCGGTGAGCGCTGTCGCATCTGCAACCGCAAACGGCACATTGAGCATGCGAGCAAGAGTTTGAGCGAGGTGAGTTTTGCCGCAGCCGGTGGGCCCGAGGAGCAACACATTCGACTTCGTCAGTTCGACCTCGTCACGGCGCCCGATGCCAGACGACGACTGCTGATATTGAACACGCAGGTAATTGTTGTAAAACGCGACCGAAACATTGTTCTTTTCGAGGTCTTAGACGACCAAGTACTCATCGAGAAACTCCGAAATTTCTCGTGGGCTTGGAAGATTGTCGAAGGAAATCTCAGTGGATTCGCTGAGTTCTTCTTCAATGATTTCGTTGCAAAGGTCGATGCACTCGTCGCAGATGTACACACCTGGACCGGCGATGAGCTTCTTCACTTGCTTCTGCGACTTGCCACAGAATGAACATTTCAGCAGTTCCCCGCTGTCGCCGAATTTTGCCATCGCTTCACCTCCTCAAGCGCTTTTTGTGCGCTGAGGTCACCCTCAGCGTATTGCACCCGCACGGTCGATGACCGAACGAGACGAAATCACCTGATCGATGATGCCATATTCGAGGGCCTCAGAGGCTTCCATTACGTAATCACGGTCGGTATCAGCATGAATTCTTTCACGAGACTGACCGGTGTGATTCGCCAGAATTTCTTCAAGAAGGTCTCGCATACGAAGAATTTCTTTCGCCGCCAACTCCAAGTCAGTGACCTGCCCATAACCGACTTGACCAAATGGTTGGTGCAGCAACACCCGGCTGTGAGGGAGGGCAAGACGCTTGCCTTTAGTGCCTGCCGCAAGCAACACCGCAGCTGCTGACGCCGCCTGACCAAGGCAGATTGTCGCAATGTCATTTCGAATGAACTGCATCGTGTCGTAGATCGCAAACAGGGCGGTGATATCTCCACCAGGCGAGTTGATGTAGATATTGATGTCCTTGTCAGGATTCTCCGATTCGAGGTGGATGAGCTGCGCACAGATCAGTGACGCAATCTGATCGTCTACGGGCGTCTGCAAAAAAATGATGTTGTCTTTCAGCAGACGGCTGTAGAGGTCGTAAGCCCTCTCACCTTTACTCGTCTGTTCGACGACGTTCGGGACCAGGTAGTTCATTGCCTCGAGGTTCATGCATCTTCTCCTTCGTCCTCTTCGGTCTCCCCATCATGGTCTTGATCATGGTCGCGACCTAGAACTGTGTCGCTATCTATTTGCGCGCCATTTGTGTCGACAAATTCGATGTTGTGCAGCAACCAGTCAAACGCTTTCGACTTCTTCACCGAGGCAGTCAGTTCTCCAACGGCCCCGTTCTGCTCGTACGCACGTCGGACGTTGTCAGATGAGTCGCTGAATTGCATTGCAAGTCGGGTGTATTCGAGCTCAAGATCTTCGCCGTCAACTTCGATATTCTCTGCGACTGCAATTGCGCGCAACGCAAGATCTGCTTTGACCGAACTTT
>JAAXJF010000090.1 GCA_012269985.1 Acidimicrobiaceae bacterium | reverse complement strand
CGATCGAACAGGCTCGGCGGGAGGTTCCGCAGGTCGGCCGCGCTCGTGTTCAGCGCGTGCGGCCGGGACAGAAGAGCCGGAGTCCAGGGCGGTGATGACCTTGGTGATTGCGAATGCGGTTTGCTTCCGGTCTAAGCTGATGACGATTGCCGCCCCCGTCTCTGGCCGTATCAAGTTCGCAAGCCGATCATTGCGGCAGTCAATGGTCATGCAGTGGGCGTGGGCATCACATTTTCGATGCTCTGCGATGTCAGGTTGGTTGCAGAGGACGCCAAGATTCAATACGCCATGGTTCGGCGGGGCGTGGTGCCCGAGCTTGCATCACATGTCATTTTGCCGAGGGTGATCGGATTCTCAAAGGCAGCCGAGTTGATGTTGACAGGTCGGATGCTGTCGGGAGCGGAGGCAGCGGAACTCGGGCTCGCCTCTCGGGCGGTTCGCGCAGACCTGGTGTTGATCGAAGCGTTGTCACTTGCTGCAGACATGGTCCGCATCGCCTCACCGGTTGCACTTGCGGTATCGAAGCAATTGCTATGGCAAGGGGTGACAGCCGGTGTTGACGAGATGTTGAGCCGAGAGGGCCGTGTGATTGGTTCGATCGCTCGCATGCCCGACGCAGTCGAAGGAGTCACTGCGTTTTTCGAACGCCGAGATGCGGTGTGGTCGGGGAGTGTCAACGAGTCGGCTGACGACCTCCTGGAGTGTTAACGCTGCGAATTTTCGCGGTTAGACGAGCACCCAGGTGACACCGCCGATGTCGTGACGTTCTCCGACTCGCTGACGGTCGGAGGCAACGAGATCGATGTGGTCGATTCCTTCGCCTCGAGGACCAGCGTCCGCGAAGGTGACCGAGGTGGATACTCCAAGTTCCTCCCAACGTGCACGCATCGCTTCGGGGTCGTGGGCGCCAACCGTGACACCGGCGATCGACGAGACAACGGAGTTGTGACGGTGAGCGGTCCACGTGTCGCCGGCCCAACGCCACGATCCCTCAGGGATTGCTTCGTCGAGCGAAACGATTGCCCCGCCGACATCTTTCGGGTGGAGGTGCCGCCCACGAATGTCATGGTGATCGGCGGCCCAGATGATTCGCACGTTGCGATCTGCGAGGTCAGCAAGACGGTCGTCAAGGTCATCAACCTCGTGAAGCACCATGTAGCCGCTGTCACCACCTCGTCGCTCAAGCATTCGACCCCCTGCGGTGCCCTCGGTTACTGGGGTGATGATCTCAATAAATTGATCGCCGACCACCATGAGGGCGTTTGTCAGTCCGAACTCTGAGACGTCGAGGTCTCTGACACAGATCGACAGTTGAAAGGTTTCGCAGAGTGCTGTTGCAACCGGTTCAAGGTCATGGGCGACAAGGGCAACTTGACGAAGTCTGATCATGGAGTGATCCTTGCAACCTTGTGTCGCTGGTAGCGAGTCGGGTTTGCGCTCGTCCAGAACAGTGCCGAGCGGGCAGGATGCAACAACACGAGGTGAGGAGGTTCTGCAATGACTCGAGTGATGGCCGAAGGACTTGAATTTCCAGAAGGGCCGGTTGCGCTCGACGACGGCAGTGTGCTCGTTGTCGAAATTAAGCGGCAAACGATTACGCGCTGTTGGCCGGACGGTTCGACAAAGGTGGTTGCAGAAACCGGCGGCGGACCCAACGGAATGGCGATTGGCCCTGATGGAGCGTTGTATGTGTGCAACAACGGGGGATTCGCATGGCGTGAAATCGACGGAATGACGGCACCGGGCCATCAAGGAGATGACTACCTCGGCGGGTCAATTCAACGCGTCGTGATCGAAACTGGTGAGGTCACCACCTTGTACACAGAGTGCGACGGTCACCAACTGCGTGGCCCAAATGACATCGTCTTCGACACCAACGGCGGGTTCTGGTTTACCGATCTTGGCAAGAGTCGTTCTCGAGATTCCGATAACGGCGGCCTCTATTACGCCCTTGCTGATGGATCCTCGATTGTGTGCGCGGCCTACGGATTGACGAAACCCAACGGGGTCGGCCTGTCGCCCGATGGTTCAACGGTGTACGTGGCAGAAACATCGGTTGGGCGTGTCTGGAAATGGAACATTGTGAGTCCGGGTGTTGTCGAGCGGGGAACGACGCCGCTCGCCCATGGCACCTTGCTCTACGGATTCGATGGGTACCAGCTGCTTGATTCGCTCGCAGTAGATGGTGACGGCAACGTGTGCGTTGCCACATTGGTCACAGGCGCCATCAGCGTCATTAGCCCCGAAGGTGAGCTGCTCGATCAGGTGCACATCCCGAAATGGGATGCGTATGTCACCAATATCTGTTTTGGTGGACCCGACCTCTCGACGGCATATGTGACGTCTTCGGGTTGGGGATTGCTGTACGAGATGCCGTGGGAACGCCCCGGGCTTCGTCTCAACTATCAGTAACAGGATTGGGTTTCGACATCATCAGTGCCCCCACTGACCCGATCCCGGCCACGCATGCGCCGACGATGAATGTTCGGACGAAGTCGCGAGGGTCACGGCCTTCGCCGAGAACGGTGAACATCGACTGAATGCCGGTGAGCATGCCAATGTTCATCACGGTGGAACTCATGCCGTTTGCAATGCCGAGATCGGCGCTGTCGACCGCGTTTGCGACTGCGATCGAGTACGACGGTGATGCGAGACCCATTGCGATACCTGAAAGCGAGAGACCAATGATGACGAGTGTCAGGTTTTGAGATTGCGCGCCGCCGATCCAGGCAGCCATCGAAAGCACCATGAGTGCCGAGCCGATCAGCAAGAAGAAGCGTTCGCCATATTTCCCTGACAGGCGTCCACCGAGTGGAGACGTCAGGCTGAAGAATGCGGGCCTGAAGAGCAAAATGAGAGCGATAGCTCCCACCGAGTAACCAAACAGGCTCGCCAACAAAATCGGGGCGATGAGAAACCCACCCATGTAGGCAAATTGACTGAGAGGTTGACAGATGAGCGGCCCGGTGAAGTTGCGCAATTTGAAATAGTCGAGACGAAGCATCGGCTGCTCGACCCGACGCTCAACCCGAAGAAATAGGCCAATGCCCACCACCGCGCAGACTGCGAGGAAGAGCGGCACAGGTGCGGTGAAGCCCGAACGGCCACCGAACTCGAGGAAGAGGAGGAAGCCCAAGGTTCCAAGGGCGAGGGTTGCGGCACCGGTCCAATCGATCGGAACATCGCTGTCGCCACCAGACTTTCGAAGTGTGCGCCATGAGGCGGTGGTTCCGATAATCGCAAGGGGGAGGAGTCCAGCGAATACCGAACGCCATCCGAACGCTTCGATGAGCGGTCCGCCAGCGACGAGAGCGAGGACGGGCGCCCCGGTCATGGTCATCTGGAACCAGCCCATCGCCTCGCCGCGTTGTTCGAGAGGGTGTGCGGCCATGATGAGCGCCATCCCTGTCGGCATGGTCGCAGAAATGGCGAGACCGACCAGCATGCGGGCGGCGACAAACGCCCCTGCTGACGGCGCAAGTGCGCAGGCGAGGGTTCCGAGCCCGAGCAGTACTGCTCCGATGAGAAATATCTTCCGGTGGCCGTGACTGTCCCCAAGTCGTCCCATGATCGGGGTGGTGACCGCCATCACCAAGAAGAGGCCGGTAACCGACCACGCAAGGAAGCCCTCAGACGAGTTGAGGTCGTCGGCGATGGTCGGAAGCGATGCAGAAACAATGGTCATCGATGACGTGAATACGATGACGGTGGTCACGACAGTGATGAGAACTCGCTTCGCGTAGCGGGGGTCGAGCTCGGTATCTGTTGTCGCCACATTGGGGGAACTGTGGGCGGTCACTGCGATGACTTTACGAGATAACACCCGCGTTCACTCGCATCGAGGTCTTGTATGCGGTGAAGCCCACGGTTCGGCACCGTGCGCGGTTCATCGGTACGTTCACTCTGTGGAAAGCAATGATCTGGCGCCTCCGAACGCCGCACGTCGGTCGGTAGTGCTCTCGTCGGGCGTCGAGCTTTCCGTTATCGATAACGAGCGCAATGAGGCATCGAGAGCGTGGTTGCTCGTTCACGGTCTTTCCTCTAATGCTCGATTATGGGATGGTGTGCTTCGTCGCCTCACGGCTGAGGGCGACCGGGTGATTGCGGTTGACCAACGGGGCCACGGCCATTCGCAGTCGTCGCCGAGCGGTTATGAAATGGGCATCGTTGCCGACGACCTTGCCGAACTGGCGAAATCTCTCGACATCGCGCAACTCTTCCTCGTCGGTCAATCGTGGGGAGGCAACGTCGTACTGGAGTGTTCTGCTCGGCACGCGGGGTTGGCATCGGGGGTCGTTGGCGTCGACGGTGGCTTCATTCGCCTAAAAGATCACTATCCGGAGTGGGAGGCATGTTGGGAAGAATTGGCGCCCCCGGTTCTTGAGGGCGTTCCTCTTCAGCGGATTGAGCAGTGGCTCACCCAGTCTGCAGCCGATTGGCCTGAGGAGGGTCGACGCGGAACGCTGGCGAACTTCATCGTGCGTGAAGATGGCACTATCTCTCCCCGGTTGAACCGCGACGACCATCACGATGTGCTCGCAGGTTTATGGCGTCATGAGCCCGCCGATGCGCTGTTGCGTACGACTGCACCGGTGAGATTCTTTGTCGCCGACAGCGGTGATGCAGACCGACGAGCTCAGCGCCGATCTGCGATCGATGCGCTCGTCGTTCAGGGCGGTAGCCGAGTTGATGCGGTCTGGTTTGAGGGGGCTCACCACGATGTGCATGCGCAGCGCCCCGACGACGTCACTGCGGCTTTGTTGGAGTTCGCAGGCCACCATTCTTAAGCCTCTGTTGAAGCGTCGGTGAGGCGGCTGTGATGCGTCGTTCCCGACACGAGTTGTCTCGTTCGTGGAAGAATGACCACGGTGAGCGGTCACGAACAACGACGAGACGGGGAAAGTCGCAGCAGAAGTGTGGTGCTCACCGGATTTATGGCGACCGGCAAATCGACCGTTGGCCGACAACTTGCCGCACGGCTGCGTTACGGCTTTGTCGACACCGACCGCCTTATCGAAGAACGGTTTGGTCCGGTTCCGAAGATCTTTCGAACTCAAGGCGAGGAACGCTTCAGGGCGATAGAGCGTGAGTTGGCATCCGAGCTTGCTGCGTTGCCTGCGCTCGTCATTGCAACCGGTGGGGGGATGCTTGTCGACAGTGCAGTGGCAGACGTCTTTATCGGCGCCGGCTCATTGGTGGTGAGCCTTGTTGCCGATGTTGACACGATTTATCAACGCGTCGGTGGAGAACGGGCCGGAGAACGACGGCCGATGCTTGCGGTTGCCAATCCCCGACAGCGCATCGCAGAACTTGTTGCAGAACGAGAATCGGCGTACGCAAGGTTTCCTCAGGTGCGGACCGACACCAACTCATCGGCACGGATTGTTGATGAGATCGTTGCGCTGATGTAGTTGGTCAGAGGTTGCAGCCAACATGGTCAGCGATGACGTCTGCTGCATGAGCAAATGTTGAGGCAGTGTCGCCCTCGCCCTCGGTCGAGGCGAGCACCCGCCAGATCTCTGCTGACTCTACGAGCGTTTCACAGTCGCGGCTTGCCGCCAGGTTGGCGATCGTGATGAGGTCTGCCGGGATTCCACGGTCAAATTCGATTCCCGAATCTTCGGTGATGTCGATTGCTCGACCGTCGAGAGCGATACCGGTGAAGACCGCAGGGTCACCGTTGTCGTCGGGAGGTTGAAGGCCGGTAAGCGCAATGACGGGGGCTTCCTCGCAAAGTGGAGCGTTCGATGTCCGCTGTGCCGAATGTGTGCGACATCTTCTGGCTACCACTTCGAGAGGCGAATAGCCGAGAACCCCGGGGTGCTGAGCAAAGGCCGTCTCAAATTTGGTCAGAGAGTCACAGATTTCCATTGCGATGTCGAGAAGTTCGACGGTCTCATCGATATCGATGGCGAGGGCGGCTGCATCGACGCGACGTTGGCACGGATCGGTGGGCGCCGCAGATGGAGTCTCTGCCGTGCATGCGCTCACAGTGAGCACCAATGCTGCAACGGCAAACGACCACCGTCGGGCGATCGAGAAAGACTGCATCTCTCTATGTTGCCCGCCGACCGAGGGTCGGGCAAGGCATGCAGGTAGTGTCTTAGGTCTGGCGACGTGGCCGAGTGGCTTAGGCAAGGGCCTGCAAAGCCCTGTACATGGGTTCGATTCCCATCGTCGCCTCTGAGAGATCGGGTGGTTACAACCTCCGATCCTCCCGCAAGGGCGTGGAGTCTCTACTGTCAGTTCATGACCGGAGATTCGACGCGCATTTTCCCTATTGAGGATCCATCCCCTGAAGTAGCCGACTTTATTGACCGCGCCGGGCTGAAAGGGCCAAATGGAAAGCCGATCAATATCTTTGGAACCCTTGCTCACCACCCAGATCTTCTTCGTCGGTGGATGGTGTTTGCGGGCCACATCATGGCGAAGAACACGCTGTCGCCCCGAGATCGTGAGATCTTAATTTTGCGTGCTGGGGTGCGTTGTGGCTCCCGCTACGAGTTCGCGCAACACGCCCAAATCGCAAAAGATTGCGACCTGTCTGATGATGACATCGAGGCGACGAAAGGCCCGATCGACGCATGGCCCGGATCAGACCTCGAAAAGGCATTGTTGTCAGCCGCTGATGAATTGCACGCCCGCCAACGAATCGATGACACGACGTGGGCTTCGCTGTCAGAGCATTACAGCACCGAGCAACTTCTTGACATCGTGTTTACCGTCGGTCAGTACACCCTGGTCTCAATGTTGTTGAATTCGGCAGGGGTTGTCATCGATGACGGTATTCCCGACCTGTTGTGACCGGCGGACGAGGCCGTTTTTTGGCGTTGTACCGATTCCAGTCGCACGAGGTGGTCAGAACCCGCTACCGTTTACCGAATACGCCGGCGCTTCGAGCGGTTGGCACACACCTACACCTCAGATGAACGCACCCGAATGACAACCACAGATGCCCTAACAAGGGTTGTTGTGCCCGGACAGCACTTGCTTGCGCCGCTATGTGGTCCGCGAGATGTCAATGTGCGGGCAATCGAGTCAGCGTTTCCCGCCGCATCGATTCAGATTCGTGGCGATGAGATCCTCATCAAAGGAAATGAGTCAAGTCATGTCGGCCGGCTCTTTGAAGAGTTGATCGCACTGATCGAGCGTGGCCAAGAGCTCGATGATGTCACGTTGGGTCGTGTAATTCAGATGGTGCAAGCCGATGAGCGACCCTCAGAGGTGCTTACCCATCAGGTATTGCGAGGTTCTCGCGGTCGCCACGTGCGTCCGAAGACTGCGGGTCAAAAGCGGTACGTCGATGCGATCGAGCGCAATGTCATCACGTTTGGAATCGGCCCTGCCGGTACCGGTAAGAGTTGGCTGGCGATGGCGATGGCGGTGAAAGCGTTGCAGGCGAAAGAGGTTCAGCGCATCATCTTGACGCGGCCGGCCGTTGAGGCTGGCGAACGGCTCGGATTTTTGCCTGGTGACCTGATGGCAAAGATCGACCCGTATCTCAGGCCGCTGTACGACGCCCTGTACGACATGATCGATACCGACGGAGCTCAGAAGTTGCTTGAGCGAGGGGTCGTTGAGGTTGCACCGCTTGCGTTTATGCGTGGTCGAACCCTCAACAATTCGTTCATCATTCTTGACGAGGCTCAGAACACGACACCTGAGCAAATGAAGATGTTCCTCACCCGAATCGGTTTCGGGTCAAAGGTTGTTGTTACCGGTGATGCAACTCAGGTCGATGTTCCCGACGGTCGGAGTGGTCTCAGCGGGTTGCAACACGTGCTCGACGGAATCGACGGCTTGGGTTTTGTGAGGCTTGGTGCTGGTGACGTTGTCCGTCACCGAATTGTCGCTGACATTGTTGCGGCCTACGAAGAGCGGACGTCGTCATGAAGGAGCCGTCAAGTCCCACCGACGGCAGCCAATCGCATGCGGTTGTCGTCACCGAAAACGCCCAAGACGTTGTGCACGTCGACCTTGATCGGTGGGGGCGTCTTGCCGAGGCCGTTCTGCGCGCCGAGGGTGAGTCGGGTGAACTGACGCTCACCTTTGTTGATGCTGCCGACATCATCGACCTGAAAATTGAGCATTTCGGTGACGCAGGTGAGCACCCAACCGACGTGCTGTCATTCCCTCTCGATGTCGATGTGAGGGAAGGCGATGATGTACCTCGTCTGCTCGGAGACGTCGTCATTTGTCCCGAGGTCGCCGACCTTCAGGCATCAACCCACGCCGGAACGTTTGAAGATGAGATTGCGTTGCTCGTCGTGCATGGCATTCTTCACATCCTCGGCTTCGATCATGAAAGCGACGCTGAGCGTCACGAAATGCAGTTGCGCGAGCGCGAACATCTCATCAATCAGTTCTGGCATGGTGAGGTGCCTGATGGGTTCAATTTTGATCACCGGTCAGAGGTGAGGTCATGAACGGCGCCAACCTCGTGATGCTGCTCGTCATCATTGTGCTGCTGTTCGCATTGATCTTTTTGGCGATTGCCGAAATGGGCCTGTCAAAGATGACGAAGCCCCGGGCCGCGGCGATTACCGAGGACAAACCGCGTATTGAGCCGAGTCTGACCGCTCTCGTCGACAACCCAGAGGGATGGATCAACCCCCTGCTGTTGATGGTGAACGTATGTCAGACCGTTCAAGCAACCTTGACGGGAATCGTTGCGGGGAATCTGTTTGGGGGAGTTGGCGTGGCCGTCGGTGTCACATTGAACGTCATCGTCTTTTTTGTGCTCGCAGAGGCGGTCCCGAAGACGTATGCCGTGCTCAATCCTGATCGGGCAGCGATGATCGCTGCCCGACCGGTACGCGCGCTCACCGCGTTTCCTCCACTCCGAATGATCTCCGCAGGCTTGATTGGCCTCACCAATGTGCTGGTGAAAGGCCGTGGTTTAGAGAGCGGCCCATTCGTGAGCGAGCAGGAGTTTCTCGGCATCGTCGAGGCCGCCGCTCAAGATGAGGTCATCGAACACGAGGAGCGCGAACTCATCGAGTCGATCATCGAGTTTGGTGACACGGTCGCTCGGGAGGTCATGGTTCCTCGACCTGACATGGTGATGGTGGCGAATACGGCAACCATCACCGACGCACTAAACCTTGGAATTGCGCATGGCTTCAGTCGCTTGCCGGTTTCAGGCAGTGACGAGGATGACATCGTGGGTCTCGCCTTCACGAAAGACCTGATGCGCGCAGAGCGCGAGGGCCGCGGTGACCTTCCGGTACTCGACCTTGCGCGAGATGTGACGTTCATTCCAGAAAATAAACCCGTTGCCCGGCTGATGCGTGAGATGCAGGACAGCAAGTTTCATATTGCGATCGTTGCTGATGAGTACGGCGACATTGCCGGGCTCGTCACTCTCGAAGACTGCCTCGAAGAGCTAGTCGGTGAAATTGTCGATGAGTACGACGCGGAAGAACACGACATCGAGCGCTTCGACGACGGCACATTGCTGGTTGATGGCGGTCTCAACATCGGTGATGTCGCTGATGAACTTGGCATTGACATTCCGAACGAAGATTTTGACAGCGTCGGCGGGTTCGTCTTCTCCGCGCTTGAGCGCGTGCCTGAACCTGGTGATGCGATTGACTTTGAGGGTTTTGCGTTTGTTGTTGAGTCGGTGGAAGGGCGGCGCGTACGCCGCGTTCGCATTACTCCCGCTCCACAAGACGGTGGCAACGACTCTGCAGCCGAGGCCTCATCTGACTAACCGTCGTTTGTAGCCCTTCATGTACATTCGTCGTATGGACGTATCTCTTGAAGGCAAAGTCGCGCTCGTCACCGGCGCATCACGAGGAATTGGTCAGGCGATTGCAGAAACAATGGCTGCCTCTGGCGCCAAGGTCATGTTGACGTCTCGGAAGCTTGATCAACTTGAAGCGGTAAAGGCTGAGATGGAAGGTGATGTAGATGTCATTGCCTCGCATGTCGGTGATGCTGACTCCGGTGAGAAAACGGTGGCGGCGACAATCGAGCGTTTCGGTTCGCTTGACATTCTTGTGAACAACGCTGGAACGAACCCGTATTACGGTCCGGTACTTGAAGTCGATCAGGGCCGTTGGGACAAGACCTTTGAGGTCAACCTTCGGGGACCAATGTTCTGGTCGGCGGCCGCCCATCGCGCCGCGTTCGCAGAGAAGCCCGGAGTCATCATCAATATGGCCTCGGTCGGTGGGCTCCGCTCAGGGCCACACCTCGGCGTCTACAACCTTACGAAAGCGGCACTCATACATCTGACAAAACAGCTCGCCGGTGAAATTGGTCCGACCCGAGTGCTCGGTATCGCTCCAGGGCTTGTCGTCACAGATTTTGCTCAGGTGCTTGTTGACAATTTCGGTGACAAGTTGGCGAAGGAACTTCCGGTGAAACGCCTCGGTGAGCCCCAAGACATCGCGAATCTCGCAACATTCCTTGCATCTGACCTTGCCTCATGGATCACCGGCGAAACCTACGTCATCGACGGTGGGGCAGGTGTAAAAGACGCTGCAGGGTGACGTCGCTCACACGGTGAGTTCGCTACGTCGAACCTTTCCGAGGGCGGTGCGGGGAATGGCCTCGACGAGTTCGAGTTGTTTGGGGAGCGCGTAGCCCGGCAGTTGCGCTCGACAGTGCTCACGAATCTCGTCAAGTGACAAGTTGGGGCGTGCGCTGACGACGAACGCAGCAACGATTTGCCCCCATTCGTTGTCGGGGAGCCCGGTAACGGCGACGTCGTGAATATCTGGATGCTGAATCAGTTGGCGTTCGACATCGTCTGGCCATACCTTCTCGCCACCGGTGTTGATGACATCGCCCCGCCTGCCTTCGACATGAAGACTGCCGTCATCGCGAAGGAATCCGAGATCACCGGTAGGTAGCCACCCATCGCTGGTGAGAGGCGAGGTGCCGTCTCGGTAACAGCGGAGAAGCATCGGCCCTCGTACATGCACCTCGCCGTCTCGAATCTCGATCTCGACGCTGTTGAGAGGCTTGCCGTTATACACGACCCCACTTCCTGTTTCGGTGAGTCCATA
This sequence comes from Acidimicrobiaceae bacterium, assembly GCA_012269985.1. GTDB lineage: Bacteria > Actinomycetota > Acidimicrobiia > Acidimicrobiales > Ilumatobacteraceae > Casp-actino5. Next base: position 16,112 of record JAAXJF010000090.1, on the reverse strand, counting down.
GGTTGCAATGCAATGAGGTGGACGATCGGCTGGTGGACGTGCGCCCCCGAGCACGATGGCCCGAAACAGTGATGGATCAATTCGTTGGAGAGCAGTGCTTACCAGTGAAACAAGGGTCGCCTCCGACGCGCTGACAACGTCTGTATCAAACCCATCGATGACGGTGAGGGTGGTTCCGGTGATGAGAGATCTGGTGATGACAGAGAGACCGCCGACGTGCGCAAGCGGAAGGCAGGCAAGCCAATGATCATTATCGGTTACTTGCAGACGCTCTGATGTTGCTCGGGCTGACGCTTCCACCGCTGCGTGGGTGAGCACCGCTGCTTTTGGTGGCCCTGAAGAGCCGCTCGTTGCAATGACGAGGGCATCCCCAGGCTCGATCGGTTCTCCGTCGCTGAGAGCCGTTTCACCGTCTTCTGAGATAACCGTTGCGACGCCGAAGCCCTGCAGCATTGAGCGTTGCGCAGCCACAGGCAGCCGGCGATCGAGAGGAAACACTGCATCGCCTCGTTCCCACACCGATTGCAGAGCGTGAACAAAATCTGGTGATCCAGGAAGGTTGAGGGCAGTGAGTTTGGGCATGTCTCGAGCGGGGGTCAAGTTGTGAACCCGGGGTTCATGCACCATCATTGCCGAAGTATGAGCAGAGCGCCATCACTACGCCTTTGGATTGCGGGTGCTCGTCCGCGGACGTTGCCTGCAGCTGTGGTGCCAGTCGCGGTAGGTGCTGCGGTTGCGGTCGACGACTCGGGGTGGTCATCGGTGTCGTGGGCTGGCATCGTTCTTGCCCTGGTGGTCAGCTTGTTGTTGCAGGTGGGGGTGAACTACGCGAACGATTATTCAGATGGGGTTCGTGGCACTGATGACGTGCGGGTTGGTCCACTTCGGCTTGTTGCATCCGGTTCTGCAACGCCTCAACAAGTGCGAGCGGCTGCGCTCACGAGCCTTCTGCTGGCCTCGGTGGCTGGTTGTGCTCTGGCGGCAATGACGTCGTGGTGGCTTATTGCGGTTGGAGTCGCTGCTGTGCTTGCGGCCTGGGGGTATACGGGTGGTCCGAAGCCCTACGGCTACCTCGGTCTTGGTGAGGTGTTTGTGTTTGTGTTCTTCGGTTTGGTTGCAACGGTGGGTACGACGTTCGCTGCAGTCGAGCAACTGCTATGGAGGTCGTGGGTAGCAGGCGCTGGGGTTGGTGCGCTCGCCTGTGCGTTGCTGGTCGTAAATAATTTGCGTGACCTGCCGACTGATCGAGATGTCAACAAGCGAACACTGGCGGTTCGGCTTGGCGACGCTCGCACGCGGGTCATGTTCACCACGCTTGTTGTTGCGGCGTTGGCGAGTTCGGTTGCAATCGCTGACCTCGGGGCTCTTATCGCCCTGGTCGTTGCGGTGCCGGCGCTATCGGTGGTGAGAACGATTCACAGTGGAGTAGTCGGTGCAGAACTCATCCCGGTGCTGGGCTCGACAGGGAAATTGCAGTTGTTATTTGGCGTGTTGTTGAGCGTCGGTCTCGTCATTATGTAGACGGTGAGCGTGTGCTCACGCTGTTCGCCCAATCGACCACGTGATCAGCGAATTCTTTGCTGTTCTCAAGGTGGGCAGCGTGGCCTGCTTCGCTCATCGTGACGTGTTTGGCTTGGGGCATTGTTTGCGAAAGACGAGCACCGAGCGCGCAGAATTTCTCGTCTTCACTGCCGGTCACGACGAGGGTGGGAACATCGACTGAGGCGAGTTCGTCCCAGAGCGGCTGTTGGCATCCGGTGCCTGCGTGGCGGAGAGATTCAGCGAGGCCGGTGCTGCTATTGCGGTGTCTCGCTGCGAGGTCAAGCGCGCTTGGTCGAAGACGTGAGAACAGCGGAAGGGCTATCCATCGTTGTAGAAATGCAGAAACCCCGTCGTGCTCGATGCTGTCAGCGAGAACGTGATCGGCGTTTCGTCGTTCTTCACGTTCCTCGCTTGTGTCGAGCCCGGCTGTTGTGCTGACGAGCACAAGTGCAGTCACGACCTCGGGATGCTGGGTGGCGATGTGGAGCAGGTAGCGACCACCCATTGAGTACCCGATCCAGATTCCGGGTGAGGCCAGTTCTGCGATCGCAGTGGCGCCCTCGGTGAGAGAGTAAGGGAGGGTCATGCCGTTACCGTGACCAGGCATGTCGGGAGCCCAAAAGGTTGCTGCGGGAAGGCGCTCTTTCAGTGCAGCGATGGGTTGAGCCCAACTTTCTGAGGTTTGAGTGAACCCATGAAGAAGGTTGAACTGCATGGTGATGCTCTAGGCCTCGTTCATCCGATCAGCGAGCCGCCTCAGTACGCGCTCAAATGTCTCAGACTCTTGGGCGCCAGGAATCGACCACTGCCCCTCGACGACATATGTCGGGACGGCCGTGATGCCGAGTTCGGAGGCTCCGAGTAACTCTTTTCGCACTTCCTGTTCACCCTCGTGCGTTTCGAGAAATGCGAGGGTGTCGGCTCGATCTGCGCCGAGCTGTTGCATAAGTTCAGCGAGCTCCCCGGGATCACCAATGTTGTTTCCGTTGGTGAAGTACGACGCAAGAAGTAGTTCTTTCACCTCTGATTGAGCGATCGGTGAGTCGGGTTGACCGGCCCGCCAAATCAAACGGTGTGCAAGGAGGGTGTTTGCTCGCTGTGCGTTGTCCATCTGGAAGTCGAGTCCGGCCTCGGCAGCGACTGACGTCACGTGAGTGAGAATGCGGTCGGCTTGCTCGGGTCCACCAAATTTTCGTTCGTATACACCCCGCACCGGTTCCGTTTTTCCGGGCGAAGCGGTCGGGTCGAGTTGATATGCCCTGTAGGTGACCTTGACGTGAATCTCATCTCCAAGTTTTGCGACAGCAGACTCAAATTTTCGCTTTCCGATGTAGCACCAGGGGCACACGACATCAGACCAAATGTCGATGTTGATGGTGGGTGTGTCGGAAATCGTCATAACACGACGATACGTCGTCAGCGATAAGGCCGTATCGTCGGGGCTGTGTCGGCATCGGCAACTTTTTCTGCGACTCTGTTTGACGAGTGGGTTTCGCTCGGCCTCACGGACGTTGTCATCGCTCCGGGGTCTCGTAGCACTCCGTTGACGATCGCGGCTTCTCGGGAAGAGAGGATTCGCACTCACGTGATTCTCGATGAGCGTGTTGCGGCATTTGTGGCACTCGGACTCGGGTTGCGTGGACGTCCCGCCGCCCTCATCTGCACGAGCGGAACTGCTGCCGCGAACTTTTTGCCTGCGGTTGTCGAGGCGGGCCTTTCCGGAGTGCCGATGCTCGTGTGTACCGCCGACCGGCCGCCCGAGCTTCGTGGAGTCGGCTCCCCGCAGACGATCGACAAGATCAACATTTATGGATCTGCGGCAAAGATGTCGATCGATGCTTCCGTGCCCGATGACTCCGAGCCATCGACGTGGAGAACATTCGCTCGCGAGATGTATGTAGCTGCCGGAAGCGGCCCGGTGCATCTCAATCTCCCGTTCCGTGAGCCGCTGCTTGGAGAGGTTGATGAACTCCCGGCGCCCTTGGCTGAGTTGTCGACTGAAGAGGAGCGACCCGCGCTGGTTGCGCTTCCCGAGTCGGTCCAGGTGGAGCGTGGCATCATCGTCGCTGGCGGTGCATCAGGGGTTGATGCGCACACGATCTCTCGCATTGCTGAGGCACTGAGTTGGCCAATTCTTGCTGATCCGCTCTCCGGTGTGCGTTCTGACGCCCGCTCGGTCGCAAATTTTGATGTCCTCCTTCGTCACGAGGGATTTGCAAACAGCCATATCCCGCAAGCGGTGCTTCGATTCGGCCGACCTCCCGCATCCAAGGTGCTGTCGGTGTGGGTGAAAAACTCGGGTGCTCCGGTGATCCAAGTTGGGGGTCCAGGCGTGATCGACCCCGACCACAACGTGGTGGTTCACTGTTCGGCCGATGACGTTGACGCTGCGATTGCTCAAGGGTTTTCAGGGGCGACGGGCTCCCGTTGGGCTGAATCGTGGAGAACGTCATGGCTTGATGTGGATGCGATCGCAGAACAGACCCTCAGCGAGTTACTCCTTGCGCCCGAGTTGTCAGAGCCCACCGTTGCTCGAGTTGTGGCTGATGCCGCGCCGAGTAATGCCCGTGTTGTTGTCTCTTCTTCGATGCCTGTGCGAGATCAAGAATGGTGTGGAGGGCGTCTGGCGGCTGCACATTCGAATCGTGGGGCGAACGGCATTGATGGTGTCATGTCGACATCACTCGGCCTTGCTCTCACCGGTGTGCCGGTCATTGCGGTCATTGGTGATCTTGCATTTGTCCATGACAGCAACGCGCTGTGGGGAATTGGGGCCCATGATGTTGACCTTCGAATCATCGTGATCGACAACGACGGGGGCGGAATCTTTTCTTTTCTTCCTCAAGCCTCAGAGTTGCCAAGTGCAGAGTTTGAACGCCTGTTTGGGACCCCGCATGGCACAGATCTCTGCGCGGTTGCCACCGCCCACGGTGTTGAAGCGGTGTCGGTTCAAGATCGTGACGAACTCGTCAAAGAACTCGCTGTGCCAGGCCCACGTGTGGTTCGAGTTCCCAGCAATCGTCGCCGAAATGTTGCGGTGCATGAGCTCCTCGTCGATGAGGTTCGCAAAGCGATTGGTTGAGGCGATGGTTGCCCGGGGCTAGGGCCGGATGATCGCTCCCAGCATCGCTTGCAACTTCGCCTGCGTTTCAGCGAGCTCCGCTTCAGGATCGCTGTCTGCGACAATTCCGCCACCGGCGACGAGCCGAGCGTGGTGGCGATCGTCAGAAAACTCGGCGCAGCGCAGTGAAACTGCCCATTCGCCGTCGCCTGCCGCATCTACCCATCCGACCGCTCCGCCGTATCGGCCTCGGGTGAACCCCTCAGAATTCACGATGAGATCAACCGCCGAGGCTCGGGGGTGGCCACCGACCGCAGGAGTTGGTTGGAGTTCTCTGACCAGCTCTACGACGGTCGGATGTGGCTCGCTGAGATGACCTTCTGCGAGTGATCCCAGGTGTTGCACATTGGCCACCTTGATGATCGACGGCTCTGGTGTCCAGTCGAGGTAGCTGCAGAATGGCAACAGCGAGTCTCTCACCATCTCGATTGCTGCTTGGTGCTCAATTTGGTTCTTTTCGCTGGCCAGTAGCTCGGCAGCAAGTTGGGCGTCGACGTCGTCGTTTCCTGTTGTTCGAGTCGTGCCGGCGAGAGGGTGCGAACGAACGGTGGCGCCGTTAACGCTGACGAGCAGTTCGGGTGATGCCCCCACGAAGCCCTGTATTGAAAAGCGGTAGGTAGAGCCAAAGGTGGCATCGAGGCGTCGGAGCACGGCGTGAATGCTCATTGCGTGGTCGGCGGTCACCATCACTGGCCGGGCGATAACCGCTTTGCGAAGTTTGGCCGATCGCACTGCATCGCGGGCTCCGGTCACCGCCTCGAGGTAGGTCGAGATCGGAATTGGAGAGGTGACGTGGAAGCTGTTCGCCGTGGGAGGTGGTGGCGGATTCACTGTGAGAGACCCAAATATGCGCTCGACGTCGTGCTCATCTGCACACACAACTGCGAACCGGTGCCCTGACCCATCATCGACGATGGTGAGTTCGGGAATCGTCAGTGTTGCAGGAGCTCCGGGCAGAAAGTCGACGCACCCGAATGCGAGGGGAAGCAGAGCGTTGTCTGCAGATGATTCGTTCCGTCGCTCGATCGTCTGGAGTTCCTCGACGGCTCGGTCGACATCGACGACTGCTGCACAACCAATCCCCACCCGGCCAGACGATGCACTTTTGAAGAGCAGTCCGTCATCACCAGCAATATCGACGAGCGGTACGTGCTCAAACGGTGTGCCCGAAAGGTCACGGGTGACGGCGATCACAGTGGGTCTCGAGTGCCGGTGAGAAGCTGGGTGAGCCCGCCGCTGAGTTCAGCGTGGTGGGCATCAGCGAACCCAGCGTCTTGAAGGGCGGCAACCATCTCGGTTGGAGATGGCAGGTAGGCGACACTTCTTGGCAGGTAGCGGTAGGCGCCGCGGTCGGAGAGGAGACCTCCGATAAACGGCACTATTTTGCCGAAATAGATCGAGTTGCCCCATCGAATCACCGGGTTACTTGGCACTCCGACATCGAGGAGAGCGATGCGGCCTCCGGGACGAACCACGCGTGCAAGTTCGGCAAAAAACTCATTGAGGTTGGTGAGGTTCCGTAGTGCGAATCCGCACGTGACTCCGTCTACCGAATGTGATGAGGTTGGGAGTCGCAAAATGTCGGTTTGCACTCGTGGGGAGCCTGATCGGTCAGCTGCGAGCATCCCAAAACTTAGATCCATCGAGATCGGGCGAAGATGTGCATTGACGAGATCAATGCAGAGATCGCCGGTGCCCGATGCAAGGTCGAGAACGATTGAACCGGGTGGAAGGCGTAAATCTCGAACGGCTCGCTTTCGCCACCGAGTGTCGAGCCGAAACGTCATGATGCGATTGACCATGTCGTATCGCGGTGCGATAGTGTCGAACATTTCTCGAATCGCCGCGCGCTTCTCATCGCCCTGAGGCAATGTGTCACCCTCCCAAGGCCGAACATTCGTTGGGTTGGCACGTGAATCGTTGTCGGTCACAGTGTGCAGGCTACGACGACCCGGCTCGCACCGCTCACTCGAGTGCGGTCAGACTCACATCATGATTGATTTCAGTTTTCCGCCTGACGTTGACGAGGTTCGACTTCGAGTTCGCGAATTTATGGACACTCGGGTTCGGCCTGAGTGGGAGCAGATCGATCAATCTGAACGCCGGCAGGTTGTTGAGTGCATTGTGAAGTTGCGAGAAGAAGCACGCAACGAATGGCAGCTGTGGCTTCCTCATATGCCTGAGGAGTGGGGCGGAATGGCACTTGGTCCGACGGCGATGGCAGCGGTGTCGGCAGAGGCGGCAAAGGTGTCGATCGGACCGTTTGTGTTGAATGCCCAGGCGCCAGATGAAGGAAACCAGCACACGTTGTTGCACTGGGGCACCGATGAGCAGAAAGAGAAGTACTTGAAGCCGCTCTGTGAGGGAACGGCTCGTTCGTGTTTTGCGATGACTGAACCTGAGGTCGCCGGTTCAGATCCGACGTTGATTAAGACGACGGCGTATCAAGACGGTGATGAATGGGTGGTTAACGGTCATAAGTGGTTTATTTCGGGTGCCCGGGGTGCGAAATTTGCGTTGCTCGTCGCTCGCACCGAAGACGACCCTGAGATACCGCAAGCAGCGAATAGTTGTTTCATCGTCGATCTGCCTTCTGACGGTTGGGAAGTGGTGAGAGATGTGCAGACAATGTCGGGTGGGCACAACCACTGCGAAATACGAATCACCGACCTTCGTGTACCGGCAGCAAATATGCTGGGTGGCCGAGGCCAGGGGCACTTGCTCGGCCAATATCGGCTAGGTCCGGCTCGTCTCGCGCATTGCATGAGGTGGATCGGCCAAGCGGAAACTGCGCTCGACATGATGGTGAGTCGATCGATGGAGCGGTATTCGCACGGCTCGCTGCTCGCAGAGAAGCAGGGCATCCAGTGGCTCATTGCGGATTCTGCTGTCGAGCTGTACCAGTGCAAGTTGATGGTGCTGCATGCTGCGTATCAGATCGATCAGAAAATGGATTTCACTGCAGTCGTGTCGATGGCGAAGCACTTTGTTGCGAACAGTTTGTGGCGCATCATCGACCGGGCGATTCAAGTTCACGGGGCGCTCGGGTATTCCACCGACACGCCGCTGGCGCACATGCTGCAGCAAGCACGGTGGGCACGATTTGCCGATGGTGCCGACGAGATCCATCAGATGCGAATCGCTCAGCGCACCATCGCCGCGTTTAACGACTCGGGAACAACCAAGGCTGCGACTGGGAATTTGCCGCTGTAGAGCCGACGATTTCAGTTAGCTGTGCGACATAGCGATCGCTCGAGCCCATGGGTAATCGGCTTTGCCGGCGGGGGAGCGTCGGATGTGGTGAACGACAGCGAGGGCTTTCGGATGCTTATAGCGAGCGAGATGCTGCATTGTCGATGTGATGTCATCGAGGGTTGGAGCAGCGAGATCGTCGGAGTTCAGTGAGATGACGGCGACGACTTCGCTTCCCCACACATCGCTCGGCACACCAACGACGACACAATCGCGAACTGATTGATGTCTCAGCACGGCCTCTTCGACTTCTTCCGCAAATACTTTCTCGCCGCCGGTGTTAATACATACGGCTTCACGTCCAAGTGCTTCGATCGATCCATCGATGAGATGCTTGGCGTGATCGCCAGGAGCTGAGTAGCGCACACCATCGATCATGCGGAACACCTGAGCGGTTTTGTGTTCGTCGTTGAGGTAGCCGAGCGGTAATCGGCCGGTTGTTCCGAGCCAGCCGATCTCGTCGTCACCGGGTTGGAGCACCGTATCGAGGCGCTCGTTGAGCACTGCGGTTCGATCTGGTCGTGGTGTAAATGTTCCTGACGTCGCAGAACCGAATGATGAGACGATCGACATTTGTCCGCCGGTTTCTGATGACCCAAAACCATCGACAATGAGCACCGTCGGCAGGTGTTCGAGTATCCGGGCTTTTGTGGCGCTTGTGAGCGGTGCGCCTCCGGTAAGGACGACGTTGAGGCTGTGGGGGTCGAAGTCCTCAGAGTCAAGTTGCTCGAGGAGAGGACGTGCGAACGACTCACCGACGATGCCGACCGTGGTGGCTCCGTGATTCTCGATCGCCTTCCACGTATCGGCTGCGTCAAAGTGCTCTGCGTGATCAGGAATAACGACTGAACCACCCGCCAGCAAGGTCCGCATTGCCATCCATTGGCCGGCACCGTGCATGAGGGGGGCGCACGGCAGCGTTCGTAGATCAGGCCGAAGGGTTTCGAGAAACTGTTTCACCGGTTGTGGTGCGCGTGCCGCATCAAAACATTCGATAACAGCGTCAGCGTTTCGCCACATCACGGCCCGTGGACGACCGGTCGTGCCACCGGTGAGGACGAGATAGAGGTCGTCGCCTGAGGCCTGTCGAGGCTCCAAATATGGGGGGTGCGCGTTGAGGAGTGTTTCGTAGTCGTGCGCGGTGGAGATCACGGTTTCGCCGCTATCGGTGACTTCGATGATGACCTTGACATGCGCCAACCGAGGTAGCGCTGCAGTGAGCACATCGGCGTAGTCGCTGTGGACTGCGACGGCTGTTGCGTGCGCGTAGTTCAAGGTGTCAACGAGTTCGTCTGCCGTATAGCGGTGGTTGACATTGACTGGGGCAACCCGACTCGCAAATGCGGCGCACATCAGTTCGAGGCATTGCGGTGAATTGTGCATCAGCAAGGCAAGGTGATCTTGACCTGATTCGTGATGCGCAAGCTCATTACGTTCGCGATGGCACCCGAGACCGAGGGCGTTCAGCGCTGCACTGGCGCGTTCAACTCGCTCAATGAATTGTGCCCAGGTCGATGACGTTGAGCCAGGTCCGCTGATACAGCGTGCGTCTCCACGCGCGTCTGCGACGGCTCGAAGGATGTCAATGAATGCGACATCGCTGCTGTCGTGCACCTGGTCGGCTGTCATTGCGTTGGGTGGCGCCTGAGCGCCAGGGTGTTACTCGTAGGAGCGGAACACGACCTCTGCGACACAGCTTGGCTTATCTGCACCTTCGCACTCGAAGGTGAACTCCATCGTGCTTTGAATACCGCCGGTGATATCGGTGACGTCAAGAAGTTTGACGCCCAGTCGAAGGTTTGAGCCAACCTTCACTGGTGACATGAACCGAACCTTGTTCGTTCCGTAGTTCACGCCCATCGAGAATCCTCCGATGGCCACGACCTGCGGGTAGAGCGCTGGCCCGAGCGACAAGGTGAGGTAGCCATGGGCAATCGGTGCACCGAACGGGCCCGCTGTGGCGCGCTCGACATCGATGTGAATCCACTGGTGGTCACCGGTCGCCTCTGCGAATTGATTGACTTGCTCTTGAGAGATCGACACGTATGGGCTGTAGCCGAGGTGCTCCCCGATAAGGCCTTTGAGTTCGTCTGCTCCGTTGATATTTCGTGGGCTCATGCCGACAGCATGTCAGAGGATGTTCAGTTTTGACGAGGCAGCGGTGTTGACTAGAGATGTGGCAGGAACCGCCGTTGACGGCAATGACAACTACCGATCGGGCCTTGTTGGCCTGCTCGGCCGACCCAATGTCGGCAAGAGTTCGCTCGTCAATGCAATGTGCGGTCACAAGGTGTCGATCGTCTCAGACAAACCTCAAACAACTCGCCATCGGGTGATGGGTGTTCTCACCCGTCCATCGAGTCAACTTGTCTTTGTTGATACTCCTGGTCTGCATAAACCGGTCTCGGCCCTTGGTGAGCGAGTGAATTCAACGGCGCTTGAAAGCGCGTCAGATGTCGATATGCAGTGTCTGGTTCTTGATGCAACCCGCGCCTTCGGGACAGGCGATCAGTGGGTTGCCGATCGGCTTCAGCGAGATCGTCTTGTCGTGGTGGTGAACAAGGTCGATATTGCGGCCCGAGGTCATGTGATTGCGATGCTCGGTGCCGCTTCAGAGCTCGATGCCTCGGCGTACTTCCCAGTGTCCGCGAAAAGTGGCGAGGGGCTTGACGGCCTCATCGGTTTTTTGCTCGACCAGCTGCCCGATGGGCCTCAATGGTTTCCCGAAGGGGACCGTAACGATATGAGCGAGGAAGTGTGGGTGGCCGAGTTGGTTCGTGAGCAGCTCCTCGCCGTTATGCGAGACGAACTTCCGTACTCAATTGCGACTCGGGTCACCGAATGGGAGTGGCCTCGCATCCGTTGTGACATCATCGTTGAACGTGAGAGCCAGAAGGGCATGGTGATTGGTAAGGGCGGGTCAATTTTGCGAGAGGTGGGCACGCGTGCCCGAGCCCAAATGCCTGAAGGAGCCTTCCTGGAACTGAAGGTGAAAGTCGATAAAGATTGGCAGCGACGTCCCGACCGGATTGAGCGTTTGGGCTACTAGCGGTCTTCAACGGTCATCGAGGTTGAGGTCGTTGACTACTCATTCGAAATCGTTGTCGACGTCGTTGTCGATTCGGGTACCGAGGTCGCTTGCAGGGAAGAAGTCGTTGTCGAGTTGATGGGCACCGATGTTGATTGTGGTACCGATGTGGTAGCAACCGACGTTGTGCTGGTCACCGGTGTCGTGGTCGATGCCGGTGGTCGGGCGTCGACGCCAACGAGTAATTGTGAGTAGTCGGTCCATGCCACTGGTTGTCCGGGTTCGCTATTTGATCCGAGTAGCGGAACGTAGACGCTGATTGGTTGGCCGCCGACAAGAAATATGACCTGACCGATACCACCCTCGTCTGAGGTGAAGAGCGTGAGGGTGAGAACGATCTGGGCGATGGCCCGGCGTTGTTGAGCGCTTCCGAGTTGATTGATCGCGGATCGAGAAAGATTGACAGTGGCAAGCCCTCGATCAACTCCAAAACTCAAGACAAGACCGCGTGAAACTTCTGTCTCCAGTTCCGGTTGGGCGTCGGCTGGCGGGCTGCTGAGTTGATCGAGGAGGTCCCTGCCCGAAACAGGGAAGGGGAGGTCGACCTGTGTCGACTCGAGTTCGCGACTGAATCGCCTGACGTACACGACATCGACCGTTTGCTGATCGGCTGCGACCGTTGTGGTCGTGGTTCCCGGTGCCGGGTCTGTAGCGATGGTTGTCGTGGTAGTTGAGGTACTCGTTTCTGCGAGGCCGTAGGGGATGTCGTCGAAGAGGGTCGCTTCAGAGTCGGTTTGTAGGCCGCAGGCGGTGACCATCAGTGATATCGCTCCAACGGTTGCGAAGAGCCGAAGATGTGGTGAATGAGACCGTTTCACGAGACCCCCGTCGGCATGTCGTGGTCGATCAGGGTGGGCTCGGCTTTTGGGAGAACCACGACGAAGCGGGCACCTCCGGCGGGTGTGTCATCGACGTAGGCCCATCCACCGAGCGCTGCTGCGTGTTCGGCGACGAGGGCGAGCCCGAGCCCGGTTCCCTCACGTGCTCGGGCGGCGCTTCCGCGGGTGAATCGTTCGAAGATGCGCACCCGGTCATGTTCGTCAACGCCTCGTCCGGCATCGTCGACGGTGACCAAGATGTCTCCGATTCGTTGGGTCGAAATTGATACCTCTGTGGCCCCTCCGGCGTGAATGTGCGCCTGTTCAACAAGATTCGAGAGAATTCGTTCGAAGCGAACTCGATCGGTGACGGCGATGATCGGTGTGCTCGACTTGAGAGAGAGCCGGGTCGATGGAGTTGATGACCGAGCAATGATTCGACTTGCGAGATTTCCAATGTCGACCTCTTCGAGATGACCATCGATGGCGCCTGCTTCGAGTCGTGAGAGTTCAAGAAGGTCGATGACCATTGCGTCAAACCGTCGAACTTGGGCAATGAGAAGATCGAGGGCTTGTTGGGATCGTTCAGAGAGTTCGCTTCGTCGAGATGCGAGCACCTCGGCAGCAGCGGTCATTGCAGTGATGGGCGAGCGCAGTTCGTGGCTGACCTCAGAGGCGAAACGTTCTTCGCGTTCGATACGGGATTGAACAGCATCGGCCATGTTGTTGAAGGCGACGACGAGGCGACTGAGTTCGGGGTCGTCGGTCGGCTCTAGGCGGGCATCGAGTGACCCTCCAGCGATGTCGCCGGCGGTGGTGGCCACGCGGGTGAGCGGTCGAAGCAATCCGCGGCTTGTGCTGAAGCCGAAGAAGACGGCGAGGAGAGCCGCCAGGGCGGAACCGATGAGCAGTGCAGTCACGAGGACGGCGAGGGTGCGCTCGGTGGAGTTGAGGGAGAACGCTTCGAAATAGCCGGAATCGCTCGCTTCGATATGAATGCCGATGCCGATGTACTTGTCGCCTTCGAGTTCGAAGAGTTGTTGTCCTGAATTGCCGTCGGTCACCGTCTCTCGTAGCGAGTCAGGAAACACAGATGCTGGGTATTGCAGGAGCGACGTCAGCGAAGGTCGTGTGAGAACTGCGAAACCGTCTGACCCGATGTCAAGTTGCTGGAAGGTCTGGGCCACAGTGTTGCGCTCGAAGGCCTCGCGAAGTTCGAGTGCGTGATCAAAGGCGGTTGAGCGAGCGGTGGTAACTCGTTGATCGATGAGTGAGTCTCGAGCGACGGAGTATGCCGCGGTGGTAAGACCGAGACCTGCGAGAAGGCCGATAATCCCGAAGAATGCTGCTACTCGAGACGTCAGTCGAGGCGAACGCAAACGGATCATGTCGACACACTAGGCGAGACTGTTGCTCCGCTGCCGGTGGGACACCAGGGGGAGGTCGGTCCCCCACCGGTGCAGCGTGAACAACTTCAGATTGTGTCAGGGGCGTATTGCGAACTCTTGCGAGAATTGTGCGATTTCTGTAACAAAAACTCCCCTTCGTCGTTGTGCCGTCAGCGTGAGACCGTCCGAAAGTGGCACACTTGCGGTGTGCACAAGGTGCTCTTTATCGAAGATGACGACGCAATCCGGCTTGCGTTGCGGTTAGCGCTTGAAGACGAGGGCTATGAAGTTGTTGAAGCGCACGACGGGGCGAGCGGGCTCGTGCAGTTTGGGCAGTGTCAGCCCGATGTGGTGCTGCTCGACCTTCGGCTTCCTGATTTGTCGGGTTTTGAAGTGTGCAAAGCAATGCGGTCATCGTCGACGGTGCCGATCATCATGGTGACTGCTCAAACGGAGGCGGCCGACATGGTCGCAGGGCTTGAGGCAGGAGCAGACGATTACATCACGAACCCCGACGTACCGAAGGAGTTGTCGGCTCCAATTGCCGCCGTGTTGCGTCGCGTGAGTTACGAGTCTTCAGGCGATCAGAGCCACGATGAGGTCGTACGTTTCGGCGATCTTGAATTGCGTCGCGAGCGGGGCGTTGTGACGAAAGCCGGAGAGGAGTTGTCGCTCACTCGAACTGAGTTTCGGATGCTTTGCGAGTTCGCCGAGCACGCAGATGCGGTGTTGAGTCGCGATCAACTTCTCGAACATGTGTGGGGGTATGAATACCTCGGAGATTCTCGTCTCGTCGATGCTCACGTTCGACGGTTGCGCTTAAAGATTGAAGACACCCCAGACGAGCCGCAACGCATTGTCACGGTGAGGGGTTTGGGTTATCGGCTGATCTCGTAGCGCCTATTTCGCTGCTGGATTCCAGGCAGGCAATCGCTTTTCGATGAAGGCGGCCATGCCCTCAGTGGCATCGGGCCCAGAGAAGAATTCTTCACTGAGGGCGCGCATCTCGGTGAATCCGTTATTGCGATCAAGCGTTGGCACTCGTTGCAGCATTGCTTTTGTCGCCGCAATGGCTCGTGGGGCTCCGGCAAGAATTCCATCGATGAGGTCGTCAACCGTTGCGGAGACATCTTCGGTGACATGAGTGATGAGACCCATGTCTCGAGCGTCTGTGGCTGAAAACACCTCGCCGGTGAGCATTGCGGCGGCGATTTTGCCTGGGGGAACCCGTCGGAGGATCGGCACCGAGATGATTGCTGCGGCAACTCCAATTCGAACCTCGGTCAGCGCAAAGGTCACTGTGTGGTCGACAACGATGAGATCGCAAGAGGCCATGAGGCCGAGCCCTCCAGCCCTCACCGCACCATTCACGGCAGCGATGGTGGGGCGTGGCGTATCCATCAGGCGTTCAAGAGCATTCACCATTGGGCCTGAGTCAGGAGGCCCAGAAGACCGCTCTTTGAGGTCGGCGCCTGCACAGAATGCGGGCCCTTCATGTCGAAGAATGATGGCTCTCGCATCGTTGGCTTCGGCTTCGTCGAGTGCGAGGTGAAGTTCGTCGAGAAGCTGCCGTGAGAGGGCGTTCCGGTTGTGCTGGGAGTCAAGGGTGATCGCTGAGATGCCTTGAACGGCCTCGTGCCGTACGAGTTGGGTTTCCGTCATTCCCTTGACCGTAGTCCTTGCTGGTATCGGTGAAACGAAAACAATGACATCTGTCGTGGGTTCTCAACGGGCAATGATCCGAACCTTTGAGATGACAGGTCGAGTGGCCTGTCTATCGGAATGCAACAGATCGATTGAGATGAGTGTGGAATGAAAGCAACCCCTGTGACCCCAGCTTCAGCGATTTCGGTATCCGATGCTCGTTTCATCATGCGGATTGACCGGGTGGTGATTCCACAATCTCGACAGCGAAGAAACTCCCGATAACGAACTAGGGACGGTCTATCACTGCTATGTGAGGGCGTGATGCTCTATCCGTTTGCGATAGTGCGAAGGAGAGCCTCGGCTTCAGCCCGTTCACGTGTGCGACGCATTGGCGGTAGCGCCGAGATGATGTCCCAGCGGTAGCGGGCGGTGCCAAGCCGGCGATCCATCACCGCAACGACTCCTCGGTCGTTATCGCTTCTGATGAGTCGCCCACTCGCCTGGGCGAGCATTGTCGCGGCGCGGGGGAGGTCGATTTCCATGAAGGCTCGTTGGCCGATGAGTTCTCGTCGGGCTCCGAGCAGTGGATCATCGGGGCGAGGGAAGGGAATTCTGTCGATGACGACCAGTGAGAGGGCTCGCCCTGGCACGTCAATTCCTTGGAAGAGCCCGGCGGTTGCAAATAAGCAACTGTCCTCGTCTGTGGTGAATTCTCGAATAAGGGCGGGTTTCGGTAGGTCTCGCTGAGTGAGGATTCGGAACGGCAGTCGCTCCCTCATTGCGTCGGCTGCCTCGTCCATCGCCGACCAGCTTGTGAACAGTGCCAGGGTCTTGCCTTCGGCTGCGGAGATCAGCTGTTCGAGGTCGTCATGCATTGCCGTTCGAAATCCGGGGTCATTCGGCTGTGGCAGATGCATCGCGCAGTACAAGAGCGAAGTTGATTCGTAATCGAATGGACTACCAACGTCGACGAAGTCGGCACCCTCTAGACCGATGCGGTCGGCAAGGTTCATGGGAACGGTTGCACTGGTGAGGATTGCGGTGCGTTGCGACCAGACACCATCGGCAAGGGTTGGTCCGACATCGAGTGGGGCGAGTTCAAGACGACGAGATCCCGGCGCACCTGAAACAAAAATCACGTCGGCGGTTGATGGGCTCAAAAACCGGTCAAGGGTGTCGATTGCTCGAGTCAGTGGGACCTGTGCTCGAAGCCGGCGCTGCTGAGCATCAACATCGTCATTCGACAGTTCAGACAC
>JAAXJF010000099.1 GCA_012269985.1 Acidimicrobiaceae bacterium | reverse complement strand
TGGGTTGCGGCGTAATGCACCACCTGCATCGACTCCGAGGGCTGGGGAGGAATATCAACGAGGGCGCGCACCCGATGAATGATCTCTTGCACTTTGGAAGAGTCGCCGTAACGCACCCACGCGACAGACCCCGTTCGGGCTGCTGAGGTGGTATTCACCCGAGTTGAGGTCACCTTTGCTTCCTCTAACCGAGGAGCCGCAATTCCGATCACATGAAGCCGTTCCTCAGGGCTCAGGAAATCGTCGATCACCCATACGACCGGGTCGTCCGCAAGTTGTTCACCAATTGGATACGACGAGGCGAGTTTCACATCACCATTGTTGCAGGTCGAGCTCCACCCAAAACCGTGATGCGCAGACCTGTGCCTAACGGAACAAGTCGCGAGAGATGTCTCGGAGCACCGGAGCCATCGTCGCATCGTCATCAAACGTGAAGTCAACGCCGCTCACCACAGCAACCGGAATGCGCGATGTATTGCCCTTCACAAGTTCAGCTGCTGCGGTCACTTCATCGACGACGCACAGTTCTTGCACCTTAAATTCGTGCCCATGCGGGTCAACTTCGCCGATGTACGACCTCATCGGATGCATTCCGGCGAGCCCCACGCAAATATCGGTTTGACCCTCACGCCAGGGTCGACCGAACGTGTCACTGATCAGCACTGCGACATTGGCGCCCAAATCGTTGAATCGAGCCCGCATACGTCGTGCCGAAGCATCGGGGTCTTTCGGCAGCACAACAATGCGGTCGTGAGCACCGCTGGATGACTGATCAACGCCTGAATTTGCACACACGAAACCATGATGCGTTTCAGTGATGAGCACTGGACCAAGTTGACGAACGATGCGGCGACTCTCACGCAGCACAACCTCAACGACTCGCGGGTCTTTTTCCCAAGCTTCAGACCAACTCGCAGCAAATGGCGATGGCACGATGTCGTCCAGCTCGATAATCGCGCCCTCTGCTTTCGACACAATCTTCGATGTCACGATGACCACATCGCCATCGACGAGATCAGTTCCTGCAGCCACACATTGAGCGTGAATCATCTCCGCAAGGTCGTCACCAACCTGGATCTCTGGAAGACCAGGCACGGGCCAAATGCGTATCGAACCATCAGATGACATAGGAGAGACGGTAGCCGGTGTTGAGGCATGTGACGCAGGTGCCAAGGTGGCCTTCAGGTGGCACATGACACGAGATGATCTCTGGACTGCACTCGCTGCTAGACAAGTGGTGATGTCCGGAGTTCACCGAATCGATGCCATCACGCTTACCACACCAGATATGGCTGCCTCAATTGCGTTCTACCGAGCGGTTGGTTTCACCATTTCTTTTGGCGGTGACAATTCAGAGTTCACGACAATGTCGATTGAACCGAACGGCCCTCACGTCAATCTCATCTCAGACCATGAAGCCGGTCGCACACTGGCCTCCTGGGGACGGGTGATCTTTCATGTCGACGATGTCGACAATCTCCACCGACGACTTGTTGCCGCCGGTTTCCAACCTGGCACCGAGCCAGCGGATGCCTCATGGGGCGAGCGATATTTCGCAATACATGACCCGGGCGGCCACGACCTCAGTTTCGCAAGACCTCTCGACAAATAACGCCGCCTACGCAGGCTGGCAGGACGGGCACCACCACACTCGGCGAGTTGCGAGAACCGCAGAGAGAATTGGGGTCGAACAACGTCGGCACGGCTGGCCGGCCCGCTTGTAGACGTAAAGGCGATTACCTTTCCGAAGATCACCAGGTTTACGCGCTCCGACCTCGGCGGGATCAACCGTCACAATCCGACCGATGCGCTCACCGATCTTCATCAGTCGCACCGATAACTCCCACAATTCTTCGGCTGAGTTCTCACTCACTTCACGGGCGGGTCGTCGGGGGTCGATTCCAGCCAAGAAACAGAACTCTGCGCGGTAGACATTGCCGATTCCGGCCACCACGGCTTGATCAAGCAACACTTGGGCGATCGGAGCACTCCGACGAGAAAGCGACGACATCACTCGGTCAAGGTCTCCCTTACGAACCGCCAGTGGGTCAGGCCCGATGCGGTTCCGAAGTTCTTCCTCTTGATCTGCACTAATAATCTCGCACGCAGTTGGCCCGGACAAATACATCGCTCCGTTATGGCCAAGCCATCTCATCCGTGTTCCATCAGAGGGTGTAGGTGCCTTTTCCACGTCGGTGAACACTTTGAATTTTCCAAACAAGCCGAGATGGATATGCACCGTGAGGTCACCTTCCCAACGGTGGAAAAGATGCTTACCGAGCGCGTCAACACCCTCAAGTCGCCGGCCATTTAGTTCTGCGGCACCATCAGAGAATCGGCCCTGCGGCGAGTCGACTTCGAGAATCTCACCTGCGAACCGCCGGCGCTGTAGCCGCGCCGCCCGATGAATGGTGTGGCCCTCAGGCATGGCACCTGTGTGGCGGGAGGGAAGTCAGCACGTTGCGATTGTGACCGACTACCTCACGATGTTCCAGTCGTCCTCGTAAAGATTTGGGGTTGCGTGGGGGCCTCGATCGGCGTATCGGCGATGTGCCGCCCGATGCCGGAGGCATCGACTTACCGCGCAGTGGGCATATCAAATGAGGCGTCGCCTGGAATCCCAGACTCAGGCCAGCGCTGCGTCACGACCTTTGCTCTCGTATAAAACTCAACGCCTTCAGGCCCATGTACATGGTGTTCACCAAACAGCGAATCCTTCCACCCACCAAATGAGTGGAATGCCATCGGTACTGGAACAGGGACGTTGATACCGACCATGCCGACATGCACGCCTCGAACAAAACGACGTGCTGCGGCTCCGGAATTTGTGAACACCGCTGTTCCATTTCCGTAGGGATTCGCATTGATGAGATCGATTGCTGCATCCACATCGTCAACTCGCACCACTGAGAGCACCGGCCCAAAGATTTCGTTGGTGTAGACGTCCATTGAGGTGTCGACTCGGTCAATCACCGTTGGCCCCACAAAGAATCCGTTCTCAAAACCAGGAACAACCAAACCTCGACCATCAACCCGGATTTCTGCACCCTGCGCCTCGCCTGAATCGATGAAGCCAACGATGCGATCACGGCTTTCAGGGGTGACGATCGGGCCCATCTCGCTTGCCGCATCTCGACCGGAGCCGACGGTAATCGACCGGGCCTGCGCATCGACCTGCTCCATCAATCGATCTGCCTCAGCGCCCACTGCTACCGCAGCTGAAATCGCCATGCAACGCTCCCCGGCTGAGCCGAAAGCCGCCGCCGCAAGCTGCTCGGCAGCGAACTGCATGTCGGCGTCAGGAAGCACAACCGCATGGTTCTTCGCTCCCCCGAGTGCCTGCACTCGTTTTCGATTCGCAGTTGCTCGGCCGTGGACGTACCGAGCGATCGGAGTCGAACCGACGAATGAGACGGCAGCGACATCGTCGTGATCGAGCAGTGCATCGACAGCAACTTTGTCGCCGTGCAGAACGTTCAACACCCCGGGCGGAAGTCCGGCCTCTGCAAACCATTCGGCGAGCAATACCGATGCAGATGGATCTCGTTCAGATGGTTTCAACACGAAGGTATTTCCGCATGCGATTGCAACTGGGAACATCCACATCGGCACCATCGCAGGAAAGTTGAATGGCGTGATTCCGACACAAACGCCAAGCGGTTGGCGGAACGTGTACGAATCGACTCCACCTGATACCTGATCGGAATATACGCCTTTCGTCAATGTCGGCAATGAGCACGCGAATTCAACAACCTCGAGGCCGCGTTGCACTTCTCCGGCTGCGTCCGACAGGACTTTGCCGTGCTCATCAGAGATGATTTCAGCAAGTTGACCAGCACGGCTGTTGATGATCTCCCGGAACGCAAACATCACTTTCGTGCGAGCCGCGAGCGATTCTTCAGACCAGAACACAAATGCTTCGGCCGCTGAACGAACTGCATCGTCGACCACAGAGCCGGTTGCGAGCACAACTTCGGCCTGCATCTCACCCGTCGCCGGATTCCACACCGGCAATGTCGAGTTGTCAGCGTCGTGCTGCGGGGTGTTGTTGATCCAATGCGGAATGACACGGGTTGACATGCCAGCAGACTACGCCCAATTACCTCACGTGAAGCAGTGCGCGACTCCGGTGGTGTCGATCATCTGAGCGGTACGCGAGGATTTCGCGATGTCGAGCGCACCGGTTGTCAACATTGATCCGTCTGCCTTTTGGGATGACCCCTTCCCAACGCTGGCTGAAATGCGGTCCCATACCCCAATCTGCTTTGTGCCTGAACTCAATGCAACGCTGATCACCCGCCGTGATGACATCCACTCTTGCGAAAAGAACGTCGCAGTGTTTTCTTCTGACCAACCAAGCGGACTCATGAATGTTCTCATGGGCCAAAACATGATGCGGAAAGATGGAGATGACCATCGGAAAGAGCGGTTTGTCTACTACCCGGCCATCAGCCCCAACAAGGTAAAGACGTGGTGGTCAAGCGTCTTCGAGCAACTCACCAATATGGTGCTCGACGATCTCGTCGACCGCGGATCGGCTGACCTGGTACCCACGTACGCGACTGCGCTCAGCGGTGAAGCGCTCAAAGTCATCACTGGCCTCACGAATGCAACATTCCAGGAGATCAACGACTGGAGCCAGGCCATGATCGACGGCATTTCAAACTATGCCGGCGCCCCAGAACCGCAAGCCCGCTGTAACGCAGCAACTGCTGCAATCGACGCGGCGATCGATGAGCGACTTCCCGAGCTTGAGCACACGCCCGACATGAGTTTGCTGTCGGTCATGCTGCAATCAGGTATGCCCCTCGAACAAGTGCGAGCGAACATCAAACTGACCATTTCTGGTGGACAAAATGAGCCTCGCGACGCAATCGCCGGCGCGATATATGCCGTACTCACCCACCCCGATCAGCTTGCGCTCGTGCTCAATGGGGACGCCACATGGATGGATGTATTTGAGGAGTACTGCCGGTGGGTTGCACCAATCTGCATGTCACCTCGGCGAGTAGCCCAACCGCACAACTATCACGGCATCACCTTTGAACCTGATGAGCGCATCATGTTTATGTTTGGCTCGGCCAACCACGACGAAAGCTATTTTTCTCGGCCGCATGAATTCGATATCACTCGGGATACATCCCCCAACCTCACATTCGGGGCCGGGCCTCATGTCTGCGCCGGTGCGGCCGCATCCCGCAGTCTGGTCGGAGACTTCGCGCTTCCGCTCGCATTCGAGCGGCTACACAACATGTCGTTAGATGACTCCGCTCCTCCAACCCGTTTTGGCGGTTGGGCATTTCGAGGCCCGCTCAACATGGCGGTGAAGTGGACCACTCCCTGAGACGTCCCCTCGACACAGACATCACCACGACACTTCTTTGCGGCGACCGACCCTGCCGTAACATCTTCTCCATGGCCTCTCGTGCAGAACGCGATGTTGAACAAGAGGTTCTCGAGTGGTTTCACACGACATGGGATCCTGATGCCTCGCTCCTGGAATGGAGAACTCAACTTGTCGATTCAGGGTGGGCGGTTCCATCGTGGGCAGCTCAATGGCATGGGCTCGGCCTTCCGGCATGGGCAGACCGAGTTGCCCATCGAGCGATTCGCCAGGCTGGTGGAGTCGCAACACCCCTCGGCGGAGGGATGAGCCTCGCTGCACCAACGATCTATGACCACGCATCAGATGAGTTGAAGTCGAAATATCTCCGGCAGACACTCACCGGTGAGCTCACATGGTGCCAACTGTTCTCAGAACCGGGCGCAGGCTCAGATCTTGCCGGCTTGCGGTGCACCGCAATTCGCGATGGAGACGAGTGGGTGATCAATGGCCAGAAGGTGTGGAACACGATGGCCCATGATGCCGACATGGCGATTCTCGTCGCCCGCACCGACTGGGACGCACCAAAACATGCGGGCATCACGTATTTCTTGATCGACATGCGCCAGCCGGGTGTCGAAGTGCGACAAATCGTCGAAATGAACTACCACGACTCGTTTAACGAGGTGTTTCTTACCGATGCGCGAGTGCCAGTATCCGACGTTGTTGGAGAGATCAATGACGGATGGAAGGTCGCCCGCGGGACACTCGCTCATGAGCGTTCTTTTGCATCGATTGGCAATGTGTTCTTCGCCCCCGATGCTGCGGGCAGGGTGATCGAGGAGGCAAAACTCGAGGCGGCAGAGTTCAACAAAACCTATGAGTGGTATCCACAACGCATGGGCCGCGCGGATCTCACCTTGCCAAGGGCCCAAGCACAGGGTGTCATCGATGATCCGAATGTCCGACAAGAACTCATGAAATTGCGCAGCTTTCACCGTGCATCCGAATGGACTGCCGAGCGAGCCAAGGCAGCCCGTGCGCTCGGAAAGCCACCAGGATCAGAGGGCTCAATCGGGAAGCTTGCGCTGTCACAAATTGCTCGCAACGCTAATCATGTTCATTCGACCATTGCCGGCGCTCAAGGAATGTTGAAGTCGGGAGATGATCCACTCGACGCAGTTGTTGCTGAAATTCTTGTCTCCACCCCCGCTCAGTCGATCGCAGGTGGAACCGACGAAATTCAGCACAACATCCTCGGTGAAAACGTGCTCGGACTGCCAAAAGAGCCGGCAACCGACCGAGGTGTCGCCTTCAAGGACGTGGGTAAGAAATGAGCGAATTCATAGATCTACGAAACGATGCACTTCGACTATCGGTCGGTGATGACTTTGTTGCTGTCATCGAACTTGCAAAACCGCCGAACAACTTTTTCTCCATGGACCTCATCGGTGGGGTCGCTGAAGCGCTCGAATACCTTGACACCGATGAACGGTGTCGGTCGATTGTGCTGTGCGCCGAGGGGAAACATTTCTGCGCAGGCGCAGATTTCTCGACTGGTGACACGCATTTCACTACCGAAGACCTCTACGCAGCAGCTGTAAGAATCTTCCGCACGGCAAAGCCAATCGTCGCTGCGATCCAAGGTGCAGCAATTGGCGGCGGACTCGGGTTAGCGCTTTCCGCCGATTTTCGAATTGCGTCACCTGAAGCTCGGTTCTCTGCGAACTTTGCCCGGCTCGGTTTTCATCAAGGGTTCGGCCTGAGCGTCACCTTGCCGCGCCTGGTCGGTACTCAAGCAGCAGCAGAGTTGCTCTACACCGGTCGGCGAATTGGTGGAGAAGAAGCGGTATCTCTCGGCATGGCAGATCGTCTGAGTTCGCTCGATGACCTGAGATCGTCCGCTCATTCGCTTGCGCGCGAAATCGCTATCTCCGCACCTCTCGCCGTTCAATCGATTCGCAAGACTCTGCGCGGGACCATCGCCGATGAAGTTGCAGCTGCGACTGACCACGAAGGTCGAGAACAAGCATGGCTGCGCGACACCAGCGACTTCAACGAGGGCACTGCAGCGATGGCTGAACGCCGCGAGCCCCGTTTCACCGGCAAGTAATTCCCGCACCGACGGCTGAGAGCGGTCATTCAGCTGTGTACCGTCTGCGTATGGGCGCATTTGATGACATTGCTGATGGAGTTGTTGCAGCGATCACCGCAGGTGACAGTGCAGCGCTCGGCGAACTGTACGCCGATGATGTGGTGGTGTGGCATAACACCGATGGCATTGAGATGACCAAAGAAGAGAACCTTGCTAGCCTCGACGCGCTCGCTGCGATGACAACCAAGCGTTCATTCAGCAATATTCGTCGTCACGAAATAGATGGCGGCTTCGTACAGCAGCACGTCATGCACCTCGACTGGGGCTCTGGGTCTGGAGATCTCCCTGCCTGTCTCGTGGTCAAGGTCGAGAACGGAAAAATCATCAGGGCAGACGAGTACTTCGATGGAGCGACCGTCGCCACATTTGGAAGGTAACTCAGTAACCCGCGGGCACAGCGTCGCCGCTCACGCTGGCAGCGTCACTTCCTTCGTGCAGAACGTGTTGCTTTCCTATGATGACGTCATGCATACCGGGAAAGGCGATGCCGCCGAGCGGGCAAAAACCCGGAGACGCATTCCCGTTGCGGTAGACGCTTCTGACATTTCATGTGGGTTCGCAGTTGGCGATGATTTTGAACGTTTCAGCCAGATCGATGATGTTTTCGCTCGGTCTCGGTATGACCCCGACGTCCATTCCGAACGCAGCGAGTTATTCTTCTCGACCTACCGAAAGCCACTGACTGAGTGGCGTGCTGCGAAGGGTTTCCAGCAAAACGACTACGCATTCCGAAATGCGACATGGCACGTCGCCGATGTGTTCGCTGAAATGTACGAGAGCCGTGATCGGCGTGATGGGTTCCTCGATCCGCTCTCAATGTTGCGCGACGGCGCAAGTGGACAGGTTGACCTCGGAACACCAACTGCGGCCGCCGCAATGATCAAACATGCTGCGCGCACGGCTGGCGCAGATCTTGTCGGAGTCGCCGCTTATGACCACCGTTGGACCTACACCGAACGGTTCTCGGTCGAGGCGAGCGGTGCTAAACCGAACGATCTGCCCGATGGACTCGACCAGGTGATCGTCATCGGCCAAGCGATGGATGCCACCCTGATTGAAACCTCGCCCTCGGCGCTGTCGGGGGCCGCAACTGGAATGGGCTACAGCCAGGACGCTGTCGTGCTGCTAACGATCGCACAGTATTTGCGAAACCTTGGCTACCAGGCCGTGCCATCAATGAATGACACTGCGCTCGCAGTCCCCTATGCAATTCAGGCCGGCTTGGGAGAATACGGAAAGCATGGCCTTGTCATCACGCCCGAATTCGGCACGAGTGTGCGGTTTGGGAAGATTTTCACCGACGCTCCCCTCGCTCATGACCGGCCGATCTCATTTGGGGTGAAAGAGATGTGCGAGATCTGCTCGGCATGTGTGACCGGCTGCCCTTCAAAGGCGATACCAGATGGAGCCCCCACTGCGGAGCGGCACAATCGGTCAAACTTGCAAGGGGTAACAAAATGGTCGATTGACGGCGAAAAATGTTTCTCCTACTGGACCAAAATCAATAATGACTGCTCGATCTGCGTGCGAGTGTGCCCATTCACGAGGGATTACACATCAGCCAAGAACCGTTTCTGGCTTCTCCTAGCCGGATCACCTCTCCGTCGCCTTGCACTATGGCTCGATCGCCGCCAAGGGCGAGGTGCTCGGCGTCAAGCTGCGACGTGGTGGCCCTCACCATTAGAATCAAATTGTTGACGCAACATTGCGGTCATCATCAGACAACCGAATGCTGAGGTTAAGTTCTCTTTTGATCGGCCTATACCGATTCCGTGAAGAGCGATTCACAGCCGGTGGCTAACCCAGCCTCATCGACACCGCATGGTCCAGCAGCTGAGAGGGAACTGTCACACCTGGCGTCAGCACGTCGCGGGTCGCGGGATCGACACGAGCCTTTACCCCCGAGGACAAGAACGTAATCGTGACTGTTCCGTCAATTTCAAGCACGAGCCGGTGGGTTGGTTGACCGAACCCGTGGATTAGATATTCCGTAACGCGAGGGATCCCAAAACTATCAGTCACTTGTGTCAGCCTTTCTGCCCAAGACGTATTCGTAAACGGGGTTCTTCGAGAGCATCATCGCGAAGGTCAAAACCGGTAAGGGCCCGAGTGATTCGAAGTGCCGCCACTCGTGCACCCCAGAGGTTGCCTGCCGCTGGACCCAGCTCAATCGCTGCGAGGCGCCCTGTCAGATACATCGACCGGCGTCCGAGGCGGAGGTCTTGTCGGAGCACCGGAATACCATCAACCTGTCGATTCACGTGAGGTGCGAGTGCGGCGTCAGCGCAGAAGTGAGGGCGGGTTCCAGTTGCGAGCCAACAACGGTCGGCTTCCAATAGCTGACCTGAAACGCGGAGCTCCAAAGGCCCGGTGTCAGAATGGCTTCCAGACTCGATCGAACCCACAACATGCGTGAGACGGCCGGCATCGATCTCCGATTCCAGTCTTTGACACATCCATCCAGGCATGCTCCCACCACCCCGTGCCGACAGCACCATATGGAGACGACGTTCAGGATTCCGTTGGCGTTCAAAACCTTCCAAGAAGCGAGGGCCCAACCACCCGGGCTCCACATCGAAGTTGCGTTCTACAATTGGGCGGCGCGTCACCAGCGTCACTCGAGCCGATCTCATGAGGGCGCCAAGAACCAGATGGCCCGCAGTCAAGCCTCCGCCGACTACCACGATGTGTTCACCATCGAGAGACGGAATATTTCGTAAATCAATCGTTGAGGAATGCTGGATAGAGGCTGTACCGAGTGACTTAGTAAGCGGTTCTGGAACAATCGGTTGGGCAGTATTTCCTGCCCATACAACCTGTCGAGCATGAAACGAGCCAGACGAGGTCGTGACCCGGTAGCCATGGCGTTCAGTCTGAATTTCCCCGACGCCTGCAGCGCACAACATCGAGTCAAGCTGTAACTGATCAACTAACGCCGAGCAAAACGAATCAAATACTGACGTCAGCGGTGGGTCGTAGGGCAAATGTGATCGCTTTAGGGCATGGTCACTCGTGAACCGTGCAAGAGACCCTGGCCAAACATCAGGATGGTGGACCATCGGTGAACGCAAGACTCCGATTTCGAGCCGGCCAAACTGTTCACGCCAAGTGCGAAGCCACTGCCCACTCGGGTCAACGACGACGATTCCATCCTTAAGTGTGGGTCTTGCCGTTAGTAAATGCGAGACAACCGTAAGCGCGTGCGGCCCCGCTCCGACAACGCAAACTTCAGCATCACGCACTGTGGCCCGCCGTTTTTCGTTCCGACCACCACGAGCGAAGAAGCGATTCCGCTGCGTCTTTATCGCCAGAGTGAACATCGGAAAGTAACATTTCAATTGCGGCACCGACCGAGGGGCCGGGCGGGATATTGAGGATCTCCATGATTTCAGCGCCGCTCAATACCGGCCTTCTACGAGCCTCCGAATCTGAACGGGCAAGCTCTCGAATTCTTTGTTCGAGACGATCCACCTTCGCTTGGATCGCCTTCACCTTCTGTCGATTTCGGGTTGTGCAGTCGGCCCGAACCAAAAGATTTAGATCGCCAAGCAATTCACCGGCATCGACGGCGTACCGACGAACCGCGCTGTCCGTCCAACTGTCACTAAAGCCCTTGAATCGACCACTTAGCCCCACAAGTTTTGCCACCTGTTCGGTAAGACGGTCGTCAAAACCCATCTCTGAAAGTCGTTGAAGGGTAATCCGAGCTCCCACGGCCTCATGATGGCGGAACGTCACACCACCAGGCCCAAACCGCCTCGTTGCCGGCTTTCCAATGTCGTGCATCAACGCGGCGAATCTCACTCTCAACTCGGGCGGACTCGACTTTGTGACCGCGAAGGTATGAGCAAGCACATCTTTGTGGTGATGAATCGGGTCCTGTTCCATCTGCATTTCGATGACTTCAGGAATCCACCGCGCAAAGAAGCCGTCTTCGACCATCGTCCAAAATCCTTGAGTCGGATCTTCAACGAGAAGAGCTGCGGTGAGTCGATTGCGAGCAGCGACGACCTCATCGATGTTCTCAGCCTGCTCGGTTGATATTTGCGTCACGGTTACACCAACTCTCCCGACACCACGTCAGCAATGACGAGACCACCAGTTGTTGTGCCCATTGCGAGCCGCTCTCCATCCACACTCCATCTAAGGACGGTGACCTCACTGTCCAAATGCATAGAACTGACCGGAATATCCCTCAGGTCAGGCGACCAAAGCCTCACGAGACCGTCGGCATCGCCAGTTGCAACAAAACCCGTTGCTCCAACGTCACAGCAAGTAATCGGGGTGTCGTGCCCGATACTGCATTCCGGCGCGCCGCTGATGACCCCTTCATCGTCAATATGCCACCAACTGAGCTCATCATCTGAACCAGCTACGACGAAATCACCGACCGGCGACATTCCAAGATGGCGAATGGCATCCGGGTAACCGGTCAACTCAAAGCCACCTTTCAGGTCTGAAAGGTGGCGCACATGAATTGAGCCTGTCGAATCTGCCGCTGCGATGCGACGAGCACCTGCCGCAGCCGCTACCGATACCACGCTCGGTATCTCAAGTCTGTCGCTGACGCACAATCGATCGACGTCGACTACGACTAAGCCATCTACTCCCGCTCCGAGCCAGGATGGTCCACCAAGATGAACCGCCGCCCTAACAGCCCCTGTAGGGATAGCCGAATTTTCAATGGCATGTAACTCCCCCCGACGCAGCACACTAAGACCACCAGCACCTGCGAGAACGCAGTAGCCATCATCCGACTCCACCTCATCGGTTTGGGCCTCCGTCGACTGCGCGCTTATCGGGCCGGGTACCGGAAGGTAGTCGATTGAATCCATTCCTATGACTGCAGCGCCCACCACACCATCGACTACCACAACCTGATCGCAAGAGAGCCAGCACACATCAACGGGGTCTGAAGCAACCGGACCAACCGGATGGTCCTTGAGACCGAACAACATGCCGTCAGCAGTCAGTGCGAGCAGTTTTCCGTTCGGCGACCATGCAACCTGTCGTACAGCATCGGCGAACTGATGCCGCTCACCGAGTTTGATCTCAGAGAGGATGCTCACGATGCGATGGTCTCCGCAAAGCTCGACATCAGCTCATCGCCGTCGAGCCCAACACCTGAGATAGCGATCACACTTTCAGACGAGCAAGTAACGGATTCCGTGCTTTCTGCGTGGCTTCCTGCAAACGACAGCACCCCGTGGCAGCACGTTCGTTCTTTGTTGCCCTGGACGCTCACCGTGCCCTGAAGGCGGAAGAGCCGACTTGCGTGACTTGCAATCATCCAATCGAACCACTCGTTAATCGCATCCTCGTCAAGTGGTTGGTCTGCTCGCAACACGACTGTCGACAGTCCACCTGGATGATCGGCTTCAACCGAACGGACCTCTGGGGCAACATGCCATGCCTGCAGCCGACCTCCATCGCCACACCGCTCTCCGGCTCCAAGGACCTCTTTCGCAAAACCGGAACGGCCCATGAGTTCGGCACGAATGTGCTGCTCAATATGAGGGAGCACATTGTCGCAGTTTCCGAGGATGAATCGATCGGCTACCGCAATAGCCGGAAGTAACGAGTCATCAATAACTTCACTACCTGTAGTGAGGCGGGTTGCAAGCTCGGCTGCGTCGACGTGAACAAGAACGGCGTCAAGCGAACTGCGTCGAGTGATTTCGACGGAGGAGAGAATTGTCGAAATGGCAACAAGAACGTCACAGCGGGTCGGGTCGAGAAAAATCACAATCTCATTCGGAATTTGCGCACGGCGCGTCGCGCGAACAACCGAGCAAACCAAATCCTCCCGGATAGCGCAGCACTGACAGTCTCTATTTCGAAAGAAGACCTCTGGCTCAGACGCATAGACACGGACGTCAGAAAGGGCATTCCCCTCCGCTACCGCCATTGCAGTTGTCTGATCGAAGATGAACGTTGCACCTTCGGCCCAAAACGGCACATCGAGGACTTCCTTCGGACGAGGACTAACCACCACAGTTATCGGGACGGACACACTGTCATCATAGTAAGAATGATTCTTATTCTTGCTATCATGACCTCATGTCACAGAAATGTCAGCTTTTTGGTACCGGGCCTGCATTTGGAAAGTCCGTCTCACATTCCCACCGGCGGACGAACCGCAGATTTAACCCGAACATTCAAAAGAAGCGATTCTGGCTCCCCAGCGAGAAACGGTACGTGCGACTGACCTTGTCAGCCCGAGCCATCAAAACGGTCGACCGCCGGGGCATCGAATCAGTTGTCGCCACGATCCGCGAAAACGGTTACAAGGTCTGAGGGGAGATCATGGCAAAAGCAAGCAAAGATCGGCGCCCGATCATCAAGCTAAAGAGCACCGCTGGCACCGGTTATACCTACGTCACAAAGAAGAACAAGATCAATACTCGCGAGCGGCTGACCCTCATGAAATACGACCCTGTTGTCCGCCGCCATGTCGAATTCAAGGAGGAGCGTTAATGAAACCCGGTATCCACCCCGACTACCACTATGTCATGTTCGAAGATACGTCGACCGGCGACTCGTGGATCACGAGGTCAACGATCAAGTCTGACCGCACAATCGAAGTCGACGGCCAAGAGTACCCGCATGTGATCCTCGACGTCTCCAGTTACAGCCATCCCTTCTACACCGGCACAATGAAAATTGTTGACTCTGCCGGTCGGGTCGAGCGATTCAACCGCAGGTATGGCCAGCGCACTCCAAAGAGTGAAACAAAATGAACTCTGTGTTGTGCATTCACATGACGTTCGCTGGTTTCGCTCATGTCTAGTCGCCTGCCGGTAACTGTCCTCTCGGGCTTCCTTGGGGCCGGAAAAACCACACTGCTCAATCAAGTCCTTGCCAACAGAGAAGGGCGCCGAGTTGCTGTCATCGTCAATGACATGAGCGAAGTTAACATCGACGCCTCCCTCGTTGCCGAGGGAGCTGCGCTCGATAGAACCGAAGAGCGACTGGTCGAAATGTCAAACGGGTGCATCTGCTGCACCCTGCGTGAAGACCTACTCATCGAGGTTGCCGAACTTGCCCGTCAAAACCGCTTCGACTACCTACTAATTGAGTCAACTGGGATCAGCGAACCGATGCCTGTTGCAGCAACGTTCCTCTTCGAAGACATCGACGGTCACAGCCTGTCTTCTCTCGCCCGCTTGGACACGATGGTAAGCGTTGTAGACGCCTCAACGATTCTCGATCGGTTTGAGGTTCTTGAGGAATTAGCTGACCTCGGGGTTGGGCGAGACGACGAGGATGACCGTTCGGTAAGCGATCTACTTATTGATCAGATCGAGTTCGCCGACGTACTTGTCGTTTCAAAGCCTGACCTCGTCAGCGTTGAGCATCTTGAGCGCGTCATTGCGCTTGCGCGCCAACTCAATCCGCGTGCTCGAGTGATTGTCGCCGAGCGGGGCGAAGTGCCGCTTGAGGAGGTGCTCGACACCGGCTTGTTTGACGAGGAAGAGGCATCGATGGCACCTGGTTGGGTGCAGGCACTTAATGGTGACAACACTCCAGAGACCGATGAGTACGGCATCACCTCGTTCGTGTACCGGCATCGGTGGCCCTTCCATCCAAAGCGACTTGCTCAAGAATTAGACAAGGTCTGGCCTGGCGTCCTTCGAAGCAAGGGCTTTTTCTGGCTCGCTACCCGCCCCGATATCCAAGCTATGTGGAGCCAGGCAGGACTCTCTGTAATGCTCGAACCTCTCGCACCTTGGTACGCCGCCTCGCCTGAATCTGAATGGGAATTCGAGACCGATGAGGATCGCGCGAGTTTTGACGAGCGCTGGGACCCAATCGTCGGTGACCGTCAGACCGAGATTGTGTTTATCGGGGTCGATATGGACGAGGCCGCAATTCGGGC
Organism: Acidimicrobiaceae bacterium; assembly: GCA_012269985.1. Lineage (GTDB taxonomy): Bacteria > Actinomycetota > Acidimicrobiia > Acidimicrobiales > Ilumatobacteraceae > Casp-actino5. The sequence continues at coordinate 12,750 of JAAXJF010000099.1, read as the reverse complement.
CCGTCTTGATTCCTGCGTCGTAACCGGTCGGGAATTTGAGAAGGGTCCGAAGAAGTGGGCGCATTTTAGAGATCCGCTACCTGAGTGGGATCTTTCTTGCGAACTTGATTACTGACTGGGCTTTACCAGACACTCACCAACTGGTTGAGAGCAGCGTTGCGCGAGCGAGTTCTTCTTGGGCCTCGTCTGAGACTGACGGGGGTCTAACAGAGCTGCTTTTGCCTTAGCTTTGTTCAGCACTTCTCGCACCAGCGCTCCCGGTTTGAAGCGGTAGCGAGGCTGCAGCCGAGAGGAGTCCTCCGACGACAATCAGCCACCAAATTCGGTCGAATCGGGCAATAACTTCTGCAGCGTTGACTATCTCGCCAGTGAGGAACGCCACGGTGAGAGCAAGGCCAAATGTGGCCCCAAACTGTCGGACTGCTTGATTGAGCCCCGAGCCCACACCAACCCGGTTCTGCGGAAGCGCTTGAGCGATTGTGCTTGACAGCTGTGGAATCAATAATGCGACGCCGAGAGCGGTGAGCAACATAGAGGGCAAGTAATCGACGAGATAGTTCGGTTCAGCACCAAGCATCACAACTCGGAGCAGGCCCGATGCCGCAAAAAGCAGGCCTCCCGCAACTAACAGCGGGCGCTGCCCTACCACCGCCGCAAGCTTTCCTGCTCTCGGTGCGAGAAGTGCCACCAATGACGGACCAGGAGCGACACCGAATCCGGCAGCAGTTATCGACCACCCCCACACATCGGTGAGGAACAGCACCGAACCAAAAAACATCGCTGCGAAGGCGCCCCCATAGACAAACATCGCAATATTCGCCCACGCAACATTCCGGATTCCAAAAAGATCGAGATCAAGGGCAGGCCTCTCGCTACGACGCTGATGAAACCAAAACACCGTCAGTAACACACCACCAGCCATCAGCGATGTAAGGGTGCGGTTATCTGCCCAGCCCCAGTCTTCGCTCTGTACAACGCCGAGCGACAGCAGCGCCGCCGACCCTGCGAATAGGACCACTCCACTCAATGAAGGAATCTTCATTGTCTCGTCACGAGATTCACGAAGAATTATCCGTCCACCCCAGATGGTGATCAAGCCAACAGGCAAGTTCACGAGGAATACCCACCGCCAGTTTGCAGCATCAACTAGAACGGCTCCCAGTGAAGGCCCGAGGGCTCCGGCCACACCTCCGATTCCTCCCCAGATCGCGACAGCCACCGGAAGCTTTTCTCTTGGAAACGCGCGAATGACGAGGGCAAGCGAACTTGGAATCAGGACAGCGGCACCCACACCCTGCATAACTCGAAACAAGATCAAGACGAATGGAGATTGAGCTGCAGCACACAGTAACGAGGCAGAGGTGAAGAGAAGCGAACCCGACAGAAATGATCGTTTGTGACCGACTCGGTCTGCAATCTTGCCTGATGGCACGACAAGAGCCGCAAATGCAATCGTGTAGGCGTTAATGACCCATGACAGTTGAGTCGATTCTGCCGACGGGAATGAGCGCACGATGTCCGGGAAGGCAACGAACAAAATTGATGTGTCGAGAAACGTTGCAAATACCGCAAGACCGCTTAGCAGCAAGGTCCGCCAAGCCATCTTTTCGTCAAGTACTCGGGTCTCAGCTGAATTCACAACTCGCCAACTGCCTATGGTCGCCGACTTCAAAAGAAAGATTTGCGGAAACCATAGCGACAGCCTAGGCCGTGACTCCTTCTGCGGAGGACGCCAATCCCATCGGAACAAACGAACCACCGATCGGCTGGCGCGTGCTGCGAAACGTCATCCGACGTCCAAAGAAAACGCAAATGATGAGGAAAAGGTGGTGAGCCCGAACTGCCCAGATCGTCAGCGGTTGACGATTACAATCGTCAGGGCAGTCGCCGCCACCATCGACGCTGCCGCCCTGAGGTGATTTCCTCTGGTCCATTCAACAAGGTAGCGGTGCCAAACATGGGGGGCATTCGGATCATCGATAGCGGTATCGGCAAGGGCGTTGTTTCGTGGAAAGTGGTATGCCGCGGTCAGAGCAAAGGTGCCGAGAACGTAACTTAACGACCCAACCAACAGCCAGGCTGAGACGCCGTTTTCCCAATTGCTGATTGCCGTGATAGCCACCGCGATGTGGGCCAACGTGGTCCCAAAAAAGGGCACCATGAGGCCAGGCTGAACAGCAGTGGTGTTGATCGCCTGCATTGCGGTCATCCCGTCCTTGGGCTCGAGACGCTGAAGAGCTGCCATCACAAACGAGGAGAAGGCATAGAACACTCCACCGACCAGGGCGCTTGCAATCGCCGCTCCTACGACGAGGTACAACTGAATTCCTTGCATGAATGTGGGGTCCTTACTGTGCTCTCAATCAAACGGTGGGCACTCTCAGAGATTCGTCAATGGAAAATCTCGAAAGACCCACAGCGATATTCTGCTCGGTCTTTCATCAGCGGAGCGTTTATTCACTCGTGCTCCCGCAACCACACTGCCGGCAGATACCTCAATTTGCTCATCGATCTTCTTCCAACTCAATGTCCCAGTAGCAGCGAGGATTCCCCTCACTACTCAGAGTGCCGTCGCGGCAGATGGTTTCATTCCACGTGATCCATGAAAGTCTCGAAGCAGCTGTTTCTTGGTCGGAGTAGGACCAGTATGTACCCTCAAGATTCGCGCGTGTCAGATTGGCGTATTGAAGATTGGCATCGTCAAGAGTGGCAGATTGAAGATCGGCATAAGAGAGATCCGCGGCAACCATTTGGGCAAGCCCAAGTTCCACGCCAGAGAGATCGGCTCCCTGCAGAGCCACAGATGACAGGTCAGCCTCGTAGAAATTCGCGTCATCTACGTACGCGCGAAACATAGTGCTGAACGACAGATCGGCCTGCCACAGATCGGCTTCCTCAAGATCAGCTCCAGTGAGGTCGACTCCAACCAGCGATGCTCCGATGAGAGATGCACTATCAAGTACTGCCATCTGGAGAGAAGCCCCATCAAGGATCGCACCATCCATTTCCGTCAAGAAGAAATTGGCGTGATCAAGTGATGCGCCTCCGAGGTCGATGTTGCCCAGATCAAGGTAAGCGCAATCCCACACTCCCCCAAGACTCTTTGTGCAACCCGCTTCGACTAACGCTCGTTCCCATGCTTCTGCTCCGGAACCGAGCACGACCTCGCCCGGGGCGCCAACGCCAATGACGTCCGACAAATCGTCATCGCTCAAGCGATATGGGACCTCGACCCCAGTGAAATCCGCGTTGGAGAAGATCGTCCCCTCCACGTCTGCGGAGTCGATCGATGCGTTTGTCACATCAGCATTGGAAAGATCTGCATATTCAAGGTACGAGCCGACCAAATTACTGTCAGCGAGATTTACACCAATGAGGTCAGCGCCCGACAACGAAATGGAATCCATCTGGGCCTTCGAAAAGTCGGCCGCTGAAAGAGTCGCAAAGTACAACGTGGCCGAGTCGAGAGATGCTCCAGTAAACGTGGCACCCGAAAAGTTTGCGTTCGGAGCGTAAATATCCGTGAAACTTGCCCCCGTTGCATCGACGCCCGACAGATCGGCACCAAACAGCAATGCTTGATTCATTCGAGCAAACCGAAGGTTCATTCCTGAAAGATCCGCCCCCGACAGATCCACCTCGTCGGGACACACCCAAGTGATCTCGCCGACTACTTCACAACCAGCTTGCAGTAAGGCTGACTCACCAGAACCACCAACGGAATTCAGGTCGAAATAATCTTGCTGCCCTTCAATGTCTTCTCTGAGCAACTCAATAAAACTTCCACTGCTCTCCGAGGAGGTCTCAGCGGCCGATGCCTCGGATTCAGTTGACTCTCCGCCACTGTCTGCACCATCCGCTGATTCTTCTGTCTCTTCACTTTGCGAAGTTGAAAGGGTTGGCTCAGCCACAGATGTTGCAGTGGTTTCTGGGCGAGGCGTCGTGGTTTCGACGTCACCATCGCTGATCTCGGCTGATGACCCGCACGCTGCGACAGACACCGCCAGAAGTACCGAAGCCACCACACGAACCGCTTTGCGTCTCACAATCTGAACCTTACCGATGTCAGTCACTTCAATGTATGTGTCCGGTGAGACTCGAACCTCTGACGTCTCACTTGTACTTCTCCAGATTCCTGCTACCCGCCCGTAATCTCGGTCGTAGATCGCCTCGACTAGCGTTCGCCTACATGAACGCATCTTCGCCAGCCTCATCTACGAATGACTCTGCTGTCGTGCGTTCATTGGTGGTCGAAGCGGTCGAGGCTGCCGCAGAGTTGATGAGTCGACCTTCTGTTGGTGTTGCGTGGGATACACCATCGGCGCTCGAGGGCATGACCGTCGGCGGTTTGGCAGCTCACCTCGTGCGAGCAGCCGGTGCCACCGTCGCCTACCTCGACCGCACGCCGGTCGATGCTCAACCTGAAGACGACCTGCTCACCCCCGTCACGTACTTTCATGCCGCACTGGACTCGCCGATACACGACCAGGTCAAAAAGGTTTCGGCGGATGAGTCAGCAATCGGCCATGAGGCGACAGCCACAAAGTGCGCTGACCTCGCAGTCGAGCTCAGTCGTCGATTCGCCGATGAACCCACTGACCGCCTTGTTGGAGCGCTGGGCGGCCGAATGCTGACCCTCGACGACTTCTGTCGAACACGGCTGATAGAGGTCTTGCTCCATCTTGATGATCTCTCGGTCAGCGTGGGCGAGCCACGACCCGAGACCGACCCGTTGGGGGTGTCGATCATGATCGACATCATCGGCAGTATCGCCCGCCATGTTCATGGTGACTGGAAGGTCATCTACGCACTCGCCCGGTCTGAACGAGTTAGCAAAACGGCCGTCTTCCCCGTCTTCTGAAACTAGCCCAATAATTAAGGACACCGTTATGAATCGTTTTGAAAATCGAGTCGCTCTTGTTACTGGCGGGGCTTCAGGCATCGGTGCTGCATCCGTGCGTCGTCTCGTTGCTGAGGGGGCTCAGGTAATGGTTGCTGATTTGGATGGTGAGGGCGCCGAGCAACTAGCTGTCGAACTCGGAGCAATGACTGACACTTTCCAAGTTGATGTCGCTGATTCGTCGGCTGTAGACGACATGGTCAAAGCGACTGTTGAACGTTTTGGTCGACTAGACGTCCTTTTCAACAATGCTGGGATCGTTTCCACTGGCACTGTCGACTCGCTAAGCGACGAGCATTGGAAACGAATTATTGATGTTGATCTGAGTTCTGTAATGTTTGGCTGCCGCGCTGCTATCCCTGTGATGAGAGCTCACGGTGGTGGAGCGATCGTCAACACGGCTTCAATTTCGGGGCTCTTCGGGGACTGGGGAATTCCTGCCTACAACGCCGCTAAAGGGGCTGTGGTAAATCTGACCAAAGCTATGGCCGCCGACCATGCGCGGGACAATATTCGTGTCAACGCAGTGTGCCCAGGAGGAGTTGAAACTCCACTGGTCGCTGACGTTGTTGCGAGCCGACGAGCCCAAATTGAATATCAACGACTCGTTCCCCAAGGGCGTATGGGGAAGCCTGAAGAAATAGCTGCTGCGGTCGCATTTCTGGCGAGCGATGACGCGAGTTACATCACTGGCCACAACCTTGTTGTAGATGGCGGGGTCACTGTGACGACCGGTCAACCCAATTTCACAGCCATCGCTGAACGCTGGTGGGATCCACTAAAAAATTAGTACGTTCAGCGCCGGCCAACCGGAAGACGTCCGCTGAGGCCGAAGGTAACGTCTGATAGTGGCCTTCGGGGCTTCGCAAAACATCAGCCAGCCTTGCATCCCTAACTCGTCTGGTTGAAATAGTGACCGGTGGAACGCCATGCACAGCGTGTGTGCGCAGCCTCGGCGTTGGTGGTCATCATCGATATGGCTACCCTGCCAGCAGACCCACCCCACTGGTAAGGAGAGCCGCAGCACAATGTCGATCACAGAATCCGAATTGGATGCGGCCCGAGCGGGCTGGGGAAATGCTCTCATCGAGGTTTCTCGCGCGTTTGACGAAGACGGTTTCGATGCGGCTCGGGCAGTTGCTGAGCAGATGTTGAATGATGCGTACGGCTATGGATTCGGGCCCGTATTGTTCAAGCCGACAATGGCGAGCGGTGAGCAGACGTTCCGATCGACCAAGAACGGTGCCCTGTCGTATTTCGTCGGCCACGATAACGATTTCCCACTCGATGGAGGATTCGGCCTGAAGGGATGGCGCGCGATGCGCTCAGTGACGGCAGCGAGCTTCATCGAGGGTGATGTTGCAATGTGGATGGGATGGGTGATCCTCACGGACAAGGACGGTCAGGTGACGACGGTCGACAAGAGCTTCGGCTATCGGAAAGACGACGCCGGCATATTGCGTATCGTATTACACCATTCGTCGCTGCCGTACGAGCCCTGAGCGTGACACAACACGAATGGCGCAACCGTCATCACATAACTCAGTGGAAGGCACCTTCGGCGCCTTGGCGATGGGCGCTCCGAAAGGAAGTATGAGCCCGGCAGAAACGCTTTGATCCGGGAGGGATCAGTGGTCAGATACGGCCCGCCAATCAAGTCGATGCAGTACGGTACGCCCGCGAACACGGCATCGAGACATTCGGTGATCGCCTTTGGCTGGCCCGGCAGGTTGATAACCAGCGCTCCGTCGCAGATGCCAGCGGTTTGACGCGACAAGATCGCCGTCGGCACCACTTGCAGCGAGGTAGCCCGCATCGCCTCTCCGAAGCCCGGCAACAATTTCGAGCACACCACCTCAGTTGCCTCGGGCGTGATGTCTCGACCTGCCGGACCCGTACCGCCCGTGGTCAGGATGAGACAGCAACCCATTGCGGCAAGCCTCCGGATCGCCTCTTCCACCTCGTCCTGTTCGTCGGGAACGAGGACTTTCTCGGCCGACCAGTCCGAGGTCACGACCCGATCGAGGTAGTCGTGGATAGCGGGCCCGCCGCGGTCTTCGTACTCGCCACGGCTCGCTCGGTCGGACACCGTGACGATGCCGACGAGAGCGGTTGTCGGCCGGTCCGGTGACGTGTTAACGGAACTCATGCGTTGACCGTGGCGCTCTATGGAGAATGGCTCTCATCCGGATCGATCGACAGTGACCTTGAGCTACGAGCGAGCTGGCTCCAGCCGTTCGCGGGTGGACCAGGTCTGAGAGCCGCGGAGGAAGGTATGGACGACTCGCCCGCGTAGTTGCCGACCGCGGTACGGGTTGTTGGATGACCGACTCGCCAGCCCGGCCGGGTCCACGGTCCACACCTCGCCGGCATCCACGATCGCGAGATTCGCTGGAGCACCTGGTTTGAGCGGGCCGCCGTGCCCCCATTGATCGAGACCGGCGATTCGTGCAGGCTGCCCCGTCATTGCTGCGATGATCGTCTCAAACGAGGCGAAGCCCGGCTCGACGACATCGGTTAACGCCGCTGCCAGCGACGTCTCGAGCCCGGTCATCCCGGGAGCTGCCTGGTCGAGCGGCAATTCCTTTCGCTCGTCGGAATGGGGGGCATGGTCCGTGGCAATCGCATCAATCGCCCCGTCGGCCAACGCGCAGCGGAGTGCCGCCTGATCGGCAGCCGTGCGTAGCGGCGGATTCATCTTGAAAAGCGCGTCCCCATCGCTCAACGCTTCCTCGGTATAGCTGAGATGTTGCGGAGTGACTTCGACTGTGACATCCACACCGCGCGCACGCGACCAGGCCACGAGCTCGAGAGTGGTTGCGCAGGATGCGTGAAGGACGTGGTAGCGGGCGCCGGTGAGCTCCGCGAGCAGTAGGTCGCGCGCGCCGACGGGTGCCTCCGCTAACGCCGGCCGCCCGCGAATGCCGAGCCGTTCCGAAATCAAGCCCTCGTTGATGTGTCCGTCGGCGATGAGGGCCTCATCCTCAGCGTGCTGGCCGACATACGCGCCCGGCAACGTGGCGACCCGCTCCATCACGGAGCGAACGACAGCGGCGTCCATGACGGCAGTGCCGTCATCGGTGAACAGCCGCGCCCCTGCCGCATAGAGAGCTTCGATGTCACTGGGACGGTCACCGCAGCGGCCGACACTCATCGCTGCCGACGACATGACGTCGCAACGCCCAAGCGCATTGGCGCGTTCGTTCACGAAACGAACGAGATCGGGCTCGTCAATGCACGGTGAGGTATTGGGCATTGAGACCAACGCTGTGATACCACCTTGCGCCGCCGCAGCGGTACCTGTCTCGATCGAGTCAATGTGGCCATGACCCGGTTCGCGCAGATGGGCTTGCAGATCGACAAGGCCCGGCACGATGATACAGCCCCGAGCGTCGACGACGTCGTCGTTGACCCCAGGATCGATGGATTCAGACACCTCGACGATGTGACCGTCTGCGAGGCGAAGCTCGGAGCGACGGCGTCCTCGCTGGTCGAGCACAATACCTCCGCGAATGACCGTCGTACGCTGCATGTGACTGATCTCAGTCCGCTCGAGCGTCGGTCTCGATCGCCTGCTCGAACCAAGCAATCACACGGGCGAGGTGGTCGTCCCCCCAACGTCGCCGGAACGCGGCCGTATGGGGGTCACCTTCGTTGTTCAACGCCTCGACGCGACGCCGACAGAAGTCTGTGGTCAACGGGATCGAGCAGTCGACCTCAATACATTGCTTCCACTCTGCGTAATTCGCTGGAAGACGATCCATGTGGACACTCTACAACAAAATGAGAATCATTCTCATTCAAGAGGGGTTCCAAGGCGGTAGCGGGTCGGGCAGATCCGCCCAGCGATCGGGATGCCACGTCTGCTCCTCGTCATTCAGCAAAGCGCGATCCAAAAGCCGCTCGATGTGTCTGCGGTTGATCTTCACGCCGATGAACACGATCTCCTGGCGGCAGTCACCGACGTTCGGGTCCCAGATGCTCTCGATCCACTCGATCGATGCCGCATTGTCTGGCCACTCCTCTCGAGGGATCGTTGCCCACCAGTGACCGAACGGTTCAATCGTCAGTGCCGGCCCAGCCTGCGACCACACGCCAGTGACAAAGAGCCGGCTCGCAATCCAGCACGTGCCCTTCGACCGAACCACGTTCGGCAGGCCCTGCTCGAAGAGGTCAGCCAACCGTTGCGGATGGAACGGCACCCGGCGGCGATACACGAAGCTCTCAATGCCGTACTTCTCAATCTCCGGCGTGTGGAACCCTTCCAACTCGCGGGACCAGCCGGCCGACCGCGATGCCGTCTCAACCTCATATGCCCCGGTATCGAGCACAGCATCCAGCGACACGTCTGCATATCGGGCACGCAGCAACTTTGCGCCAGGGTTGAGGTGCTCAATGATGCCCTCAACAATCTTGAGCTCGCTTCTACCGGCCCGATCGGTCTTGTTAACGATGATCACATTCGCGAACTCGATCTGATCGATCAGGAGGTGAGCGATACGCCGCTCGTCGTCCTCGACCGCACCGATGTCGCGGTCGGTGAGCCGATCGCGCGTCCCGAGCTCGCGCAGGATTGTCTGGGCATCGACGACAGTCACCATCGTGTCGAGATCGGCCACATCACCGAGCGAGAAGCCGTCTTCGTCGCGAAAAGCGAACGTCGTCGCGACCGGCATCGGCTCACTGATACCGGTTGACTCGATTACAATGGAGTCGAACTCCCCCTCGGCGGCTAAGCGTGCCACCTCGACGACTAGGTCCTCACGCAGCGTGCAGCAGATACAGCCATTGGTCATCTCGACCAGCTGTTCGTCGGCCCGAAGCACCTCGGAGTGTTTTACGAGCTCTGCGTCGACGTTGATCTCGCTCATGTCGTTCACGATGACCGCGACACGACGTTGCTCTCGATTGTCGAGAATGCGCTGGAGCAGGGTCGTCTTGCCAGCCCCGAGGAAGCCTGACAGCACCGTCACCGGCACCTTGCCGGCTCCACTGCGAGTTGATGGAACTACTGGCGACCCGGGCGAGTTCATCACCCGTCCCAGCCTATGAGAGTGATTCTCATGCCACACCTCAGGGGTGGTCGACGGCAGGGCGCAGCGCCAGTAGTGAAACAGCGCTCAAGCCGGGCTCTCGAGCCAAACCACAGACCATCGGCGTGTTCGCTAAAGTCAGAAATGACATAGCAAGCGAGCAACCAGAACAAGCAGGTTTCCGTTGCAACACAACAGAAACTATCAACGCAACAAAGCGAAACTCGCCAACAGTGGTGGGCGCAGAGGGACTCGAACCCCCGACCTCTTCCTTGTAAGGGAAGCGCTCTAGCCAACTGAGCTATGCGCCCGCAGACCTACACGATATCGGCGAGTTCGGACGACTGATCCTGTTCAGCCGACCCTCGCGCCGCTACTAACCGTCTTTCAGCCGCTCCTCAAGAAATGCATCAAACAACTCTTGAGTCGCCGCCGCAATCGGCGAACGCCGTTCGGTTGGGTCGGGAGTAAATAGATCTCGCCCGAAGACGTCTGCGACCACCGCTCCGGCCTCAATGCAGACCAAGGCCGAAGCTGCGTAATCCCACAAGCCGTGACCGCCGCGATGCATATCGCACCATGCATCAACAACCCCTGATGCAACCAGACACAGGTCGGGGGCCGACGCCCCAAGCACCCTGAACTGCCCCCACCCGTAATGATGGCGAGGGAGCCCCGACATTGCGACGAGTGCCGACCGAAGCGTTGTGCAACCCGAATGACTGATGCGCTCTCCATTGAGAAATGCTCCACCACCAGCTATCGCCGTCCATCGCTGACCTGTCGCATGATTCGCAACGAGCGACACCTTGGGCTCTCCGTCATGCAAGAGGCATAACGCTGTCGCGAACCAGGGGACTCCGCGCGACGCGTTCGTTGAGCCATCAACGGGGTCAACAACGACCAATGGTGCTTCTGGGTCACCGGTAATTCCGCTCTCCTCGCTGAACACTGCGAAGCCAGCGTCGTAGAGCACACGCAAGCACGCATCATCGGCAGTCACGTCGAACGCATATTGACTCTCACGCTGACCCGAGAAGCCCCAATCAGATGTTGCCGACAACACCTCAGCCACCACGTCTGCGGCTTCGGTAAATACCCGAAGTACACCATCAGCATCATCAAAGGTTCGTCGCTTCGGAACTGTCATCACCATTCACGGTAGTGTGCAAAACGTGGCAGTCATCGATGTCGCCGGATTTGTTGCCGACCTGAAGAGCGAGGCAATCGATAATGGTTTTCACGTTCACGACGAACGGCACTTTGTTGAGACCTATTCGCTCCGCCAACTTTGGGAGGTTGATCTTCACCCCGAAGAGGCATGCGCCGGCCCTATCGACCTCCACCTCTCGCTCGATGTCGATCCGCGGGCATTGCTCGGGTTCGAAGACGAGGTCATGAAACTTGACGATCTCGATGACACCCCGCCCCGAGGTTTCTCGTTCCCTCTCATTTTCACGTGGACACTTCCACCTTTGCCGAGCCCGCCCGATCTCTTGGTGCTTGCCACCGAGATCGCCGGAATTGGTGGCGTGACGCTACCCATCGAAGTATCAGCAATTGATTCATTTCCGAGCGTCACCGATGCACCAGAACGTTCGCTATCAATTGTTGCGAAAATCGCGCTCGAGCTCGCCGACGTGTACTTGAACAACGACACCGCAATTACACAGACACTTGAGCGCTGTAAAGCCGTCAGCCTGTTCCTTCTCGAGCGAGCCGACCGCTGGCTCGCAGAAACATAAACTAAGCACCAATGCGAATCAGTGAACTCATCGACATTCTCCGAGATAAGCCGAGTGATGCTGATGTCGAAATTGCATTCGTCACGCCGGTTGACGACGACGCAAATGAAATTGTTGTGAACCATTTTGACGTCTCGGCAATTTTCTCACCCTCTGAAGACAGCGTGCTGCTGATCTCTGGCGAGGACGACGACGTTGACGAACTGATCGATGCTCTCGAAGCTGGCGACGAACTCGATAACGGCTAGCGCCGCTACGGCATCGGCGGCAACGGCGTTAACTGATCGCGTTGCCAAACAATCCAGAAGTCGTTGCTGAAGTACTCATCGAAGGCATCCCCGATGACGGCGAAATCGTCAGATGCTTCTTGCGAGAGTTCTCGTTGGAGCACGAGAAACTCGACCCGCTCAGCACGTTCCGCAAGGCGAGTGCCTTCGAGCTCGAGGCCAACGCCGTAGAGCACGGCGCGAAATGGTGTGGGGAATTGATAAATCTCATCTCGATACGCAAGATGGGGTGCAAGCCGGAAATGTGCCGCCACTACTGCACTGTCGGGAATCTCTGCGACAGCTTCTCGCGCCGCTACTGCAACCGGGTGGTCGGGTTCCCAATATGACGGGAACGATCTGCCGAACGGAATCGGAGACCATAGGAACGCTGACACCCCTGTCGCTGCCATCACCCCCATAAGAGCAACGCGCCGACCCCGCCATCCAGTCGATGGAAGATGAGAGATCGCCCAGATCGTGCCGAACACGAGAGCGGGCACGGCGACGATGCTGTAGTGATACTCAATGTGAAACTGATACCAGTAGGTACTCAGCACATTCGTGAACAACACGAGGGCGCTCACCACTGCGACACCTGGTCGACGAAGGAATTGAAAAGCCATTGGAAACATCATCTGTACGAGGTACCAAGGCCGGCCATCAGAAGTGAAATATGACGCCACATCTCGAGGACGGGTGAACACCGCTGAGAGAAAGCCCGAGGGTCCACCGAATGGAATTCGCCAGGCATTCCGTGTTGGCACACCGATCAACGATCGCATGACCACGAACATTGCAACCAC
>JAAXJF010000103.1 GCA_012269985.1 Acidimicrobiaceae bacterium | reverse complement strand
GGTGAAGAAGCGCTCCTTAAGCTCGGCGGGGTTGGTGGGGGAGTTGGTGGTCCGATTCGGATGCACCTTCCGGAGTTGCCGGCGTTGCCGATCTTGCGGTCGGCTGTTGCTCAGCGGCATCCTGTGTCGTTTCGTTATTCGGGCAATATTCGAAAAGTGGAGCCGTGGGGACTGTTGTGGCGCGACGGGTTGTGGTACGTCGTTGGATTCGATCAAGACCGTGGTGCTCGACGCACATTTCGAGTCGACCGATGCGAGGGAGAGGTCGCCATTGATTCGGCGATCCTGTTTGAACCACCTGCAGATGGTGACGTAGGGGCCGCACTGCCAACTAACCCGCTGTTGCTGGGAGATGAGCTCGCCGCTGAGCGTGAGGCTGTGGTGCATATCGCAGCACGCCGAGCGTGGCTGGTTGAGCGAGAGATTGGGGGTGAGCGCATTCTTGTTCGGCACGACGATGGGTCAATCACCATCAGGCTGCCGTTCACTAATGAAGATGCGCTGCGTTCGTGGGTGCTCGGATTTCTCGATGACGCTGAACTCCTTGAGCCTGTTGACGTGCGAGATCGCCTCATCGAGTGGTTGAGGGCGGCGGTCTGATGGCACAACGTCCAGCAACAGAACGATTGCGGCGTTTGCTCATCATCTTGCCGTGGTTGATGGAGAGGGGAGAGGTCTCGGTCGATGAGGTTGCTGAGCGTTTTTCTGTAGGTATTGACGATCTCATTCGAGATCTTGAACTGGTGTCGATGTGCGGTCTGCCGCCCTACGTCGATGAGATGATCGACGTCTTCATTGACGAAGGAATGATTTTCGTTGGGATTCCTCGTTTGTTTACGCGGCCGCTTCGACTTAGCGAGGTGGAGGCTTTTGAGTTGCTTGCTGCCGGAAGGGCAGCGATGCAGTTGCCGGGTGCCGATCTTGATGGGGCGCTGGCGAGGGGTCTTGGCAAAATTGCGATGGGGTTAGGTGAGGATGACACGGGTCTGCTCGTCGTTGCTCCTACTCCTGCAATCGTTCAAGAACTTTCACAGGTGATCGAGAACCGCGAGCGTGTAGAGGTTCGGTATCAGTCATCGAAAGATGTAGCGCCCACAGACCGACTACTTGAGCCATTCGTGGTGTTCTCATCGCAAGGAAATTGGTACACACACGCTCACGATGTCGGTGCAGAGGGGCTCAGGACGTTCCGGGTTGATCGCATCGAGTCACTAACGGTGAGCGGGCAGGCGGAGAACGAGGCGCCAGATTCGATGCCTGAACCTGGCATCTGGTTTGCTGATGCGGAAATTGAGCGGGTGACACTTCGGGTGGCTCCGCATGGCCGGTGGATATATGAGCGATATCCAGTCGATGAGGTGTCCTCTCCAGATGCAGATGGTTGGGTTGAGGTTCGTCTTGCCGTGACATCTCGTCAATGGTTCGAGCGCTTGCTGTTACGTCTCGGCGATGCGGTTGAGGTGGTTGACCCGTCTTCGATGCGCGTCGTTCGATCGGAAGCAGCAGCTCGAGTGTTGGGTCGCTACTCGGTAAAAGGTTGATCCCGCAGGAGGAGCGGCAGTATTTCGGAGGTCGCAACTGCGTCGTGGAGGGCGTCGTGGCTACGGCCGATGTCGATGCCGTATCTCTCACAAATATCGCTGAGCCGATGTGAACGCTGTCGGTCAGGGTCGAGGCGCCGAGAGAGTCGGAGCGTGCAGAGGTGAGGACCGTTGGGTAACTGCAGGTCGTTCATTTGCGCGGCCGTGGTGAGGAACTTCCAGTCAAATGCGAGGTTGTGGGCAACAATTTCACGCTCGCCGATGCGATCGAAAAGGGTGTTGAGCGCTTGTAACGATGAGGGAGCGAAGAGCAATTGGCGGCGGGAAATGCCGTGTATGTGCTGGGCGCCGATTGGGTCCCAAGGTCGCCGCAATCGAATCATCGAAGTCCACGTCGAAACGTTCATGAGACGAGTTTCGTTCGGGTGGAGATCGCCACAGACGACAGCGACTTGGTAGATCGGATCTAACGCACCGTTGAGGCCACCCGTCTCAAGGTCAATGACGGCGAGGTGCCGGACCGTATTGCTCACGTGGCCAGACTAGGCCAGTGGTGTAACGGGAGGAATTATGCGTTGCGAGCCCGGATACCAATGGGGGCAGCAACGGTGTAACCGAGAAGGTGCCGGTCTTCTTCGTTTTCTCCGCCCCAATAACCATATTCGTGGTTTTCGCGAGCGAATTGGCGGCAGGGGATGCGCACTGGGCAGGCTGTGCACAACATATTGGCTCGTGCTTCACGGCGTTCACGCGCCTGTGGGCGTTCGGCCTTCTTTGCGAAGAAGAGTTCGAGACGGCCCTTGCACATGGCAAATTCTTGCCATGCCACATCACGTGGCAGGTCGTCGACTGATTCAAAACTGAGGGGTTCAGCAACGCTCATGCCTCATTTAACACTAAATAGGGGTTTCCTATTCCAAGATTGAGAAATTTTTCTCAATTTGCTGTCTACAGGAGTTCGGCGGCGAGCGAAGCGACACTTGAGCGCTCGCATGATTGCAGGGTGATATGGCCAAAGCAGGGCTGTCCCGTGAAGGCATTTGTGAGTACAGCCAGGGCATTATTGGTTTCCCCGAGGTAGGGGGCGTCGATTTGGCTGGTGTCACCGGTGAACACCACTTTCGTTCCTTCACCGACGCGAGTGAGGATCGTTCGCAGCGTGGTCGGTTCAAGGTTTTGCGCTTCGTCGATGACAACCATCTGCTGTTGGAGCGATCGACCTCTAAGAAAAGTGACTGATTCGAGAGAGAGTTTTTGTCGTTCGGTGAGTTCATCGATGAGTTGGCGGGCGTCACCTGATGAACGACGGTCGGTAAGGGCGACCACAGCGTCGTGCACAGCCGACATCCACGGGTCGAGCTTCTCGTCGAGGCCGCCAGGGAGGAAGCCAACATCTGCCCTGCCAACTGGAACGAGAGGACGATAAATGGCGACGCGCTCATATCGCTGCTCTTCGACAACCTGCTCGAGCGCAGCCGCAATCGCCAGGATTGTCTTTCCGGTGCCGGCCCGTCCGTCGAGTGCAATCACGGAAACATCAGGGTCGAGAAGGAGATCGATTGCGAACCGCTGTTCCTTATTTCGAGGATGCAATCCCCAAGGCTGTGCCGGGGTGGGCGAGAGGAGGTGAAACTCGGTTCCGCGTCGTCGGGCGAGGGCAGACTGCGACCCAGCCCTGAACACCACGTATTCGTTCTCTCGTACGAGCGGCGCCGTATCAACACTCAATGCGAGCTCGATGCCGGCCGGTGTGTGGTCGGACTGATGTGTTGCCTCGTCGACGGCGACGGTTCCGTCACGGTACAACGCGTCAATGATCTGGGTATCGGTGTCAACAATGTGCCAGCCCGCCTGTCGAATTTCCCGGCTACCGCCTGTTGGCTGGTGTTCGATAGCGCTGAGGCCGAGGTGCGCTGCTTTGATGCGAAGCGCGGCGTCGTTCGACACCATCATTGTTGGCGCTTGACAAGATTGGCCGAGCGCTGCTCCGATGATCCGGTTGTCAGCTTTTGCTGGGTCAAGCCCATGCTCCACCAGTGCGTCGTGTTGCACGCCGTTCACTTCGATTCTGAGTGAGCCATTGCCGAGAGGAACCGGTGACGCAAGTGAACCGCCATGTTGAAGTCGAAGTTCTTCAATCGTTCGAAGTGCAGTTCGGGCCGCGCGCCCGACATCATCTGATCGGCCTTTGAGCCCGTCGAGTTCTTCGATCACCGTGAGCGGAATAACGACATCTGCCTCACCCATCGAATGGAGGCATGCAGGGTCAGCGATGAGCACTGAGGTGTCAATGACGACTCTTGTGTTCGAGATGTCGCTCGTGTCCTCCTTACTGGCAAGTGTCTGGCGGACAGTTCCGGCGAGATCGGTCACAGATCACCTCTGTTGAGAGAGCGCAGATGGGAGCGAGCGGTTGTAGAGAGCAACGTCTCCAGTTGTACAGCGGATTGCAATGGCGGTGGTGGATTTCGGGTCACCCCAGATGTGGATAACCGAGTAGTGAGGTCCGTGACTCGCATTTCGTCGTTGTTATGTAAGGTCTCTGAGCAATAGTCATTTGCAAATGCAATAACATGATTAGTTGCACCGTTGTTATTTGGTTCATTTCGATGGTGTCGTTCCTTCGTTGATGGCGTCCACCCGGATTCGGGGGTCATCACCAACGTGGGGCCCGGAGAACAATCCCGTTCGCCGGCGTACAGAATAAAAGGACGATTTATGACTAAGTCAGAACTCATCGACGCAGTGGCAAGCGCAGCCAACGTGTCAAAGGCAGACGCCGAGCGCACAATTGGTGCATTCTTCGACACTGTCGTTGCAGGTGCAAAGCAGGGCGACAAGGTCGCTTGGCCAGGGTTTGGTGCGTTTAGCGTCACCAAGCGCCCAGCCCGTACCGGTCGTAACCCTCGTACGGGTGAGCCAGTGCAGATCAAGGCATCAAACGCCATGAAGTTCAGCGCCTCCTCAACGTTGAAGTCAACCCTCAACTGAGAAAGCTGAGTAACAATGGCAGCAAAGAAGGCAGCTCCTAAGAAAGCAGCGAAGAAGGCTCCGGCCAAGAAGGCTGCTGCGAAGAAGGCAGCTCCTAAGAAAGCAGCGAAGAAGGCTCCGGCCAAGAAGGCTGCTGCGAAGAAGGCAGCAAAGAAGCGCTAACGCTCTTCACGCAATAACGCAATACGAACTGGCGGGGTCATCAACCCCGCCAGTTTCGCGTCCGTCACAGGTTGCTCATGAGATGAAACGCCTCGGCCGCCTGTAGTCCGAACGGCTCGGCGATTTCAGCCATCCGAGAGGTCATCCGGTTACGGAAATCCTTGAGACCCTCCTCGTCAACGGCTTTCATTGTTGACTCAAATTGGCTGACGTGAGCTTCGAGAGCAGCGAGCTTCGTCGCCAACGAAACGGTGACGTCTTCGATGTGATTGACCTCATCGGCTTCCCAGAGCAAGAGTTGTTGGGGTCGATGCGGTTGCAAGCCATGTTCGGGAAAAAAGTGTGGGTCGCGGGCCGCAACAATGGCATCGCAGACAAGTCGGCCGGTTTCCCGATGATCGGGATGCAGCCGATAGCGCTTCCATGGGTCATGGGTGAGCACTACATCGGGTTGGACGGTTCGGATCACTCGAGCGATCTCTGAGCGACCTGCAACATCTGACTCGAGTTCACCGTCAACCCGGCCAAGCCAATGCACATGGTCATCACCGCTGCCGCCGAGGCGCAGGTGAGCATCGACCTGCTCAGCACGCCGGCGTTCGACAAGCACTGTGGTGTCGGCCGTTGGATCCCACGTGCCCTTTGATCCATCTGTCATCACGAAATGGTGAATTTCGCATCCGAGTTGAGACCACTTGGCGAGGGTCCCACCGCAGCCAAATTCAACATCATCGGGGTGGGCGCCTATCGCGAGGGCGATGCGTGGTGCCTCGAGATTACAGCTCTCAACGCCGTGTTGGTGAGAAATAGGTGGTTGACCGGGGTCGTTTGCATTCATGAGAGAAATTCCTTTATGGCGGGTGCGGCGAGAGGATGAGCGAGATCATTCGGGGTGTCGATATCGAGCCCCAGTTGGTGATGGCGCACGATGTGAAGTTTGCACGGTGTCTGCCGGGCCGCCGCAGACGCGCGTGTGACGTGGCGTTGAAATGAGCCCTCTCCATACGAGAACTCAACATCTGCCTGCACCGGGAGTGAGAACACATTTGTGCCGTTTCGTTGGTGGTCGGGAACGATGGCAATGCCCCTTAAGGCGCATACCAGCGGAAGGGCCTCTGGACGAGGCACATCGGAGTGGACAATCATGATTTGCTCTCGATGATGATCTCGTGCCCACGCCCGAGCTGCATCGGCGGCGACGTTGAGACCCACTGCGTCGGGATTCACCACATCAACGTGTTGTTGCTGAGCCCATTGCTCAACCTCTGCATCATTGGTGACAACGATGACGTGAAACGATCGGACCGCCTCAAGCAGGTTGGTGCACATCTGGTGCGCCAGTGAACGTCGTTGATGAGATGACAATCTCGATGAGAGGCGCTCTTTGCCGCCGGAAAACGAGCGTATGGGTAGCGCAATGGTGAGTGCACGTTCGTCGACAACGTCCGACATTCCTCCAGCGTAAGGCGATCGTGACGGTGTCCGCATGCTGAAGAGCCGGTTGACTGGAGGGGTGGAGATTCTTCGTCAGTTTCTTGCCGGACCAGTCACTCTGGGAGTGGCTGGAATGTCGTGGTGGGCAGAGATGTCGACGGATGGAACTCTGCTCGTTTCCGATGACACGCGAACTCTCGGATTTCATGTCGCTGCCGAGGACCGATGGCATCATGCGATAAGTGACCCAGGCGTGCGTCGAAGCCGCCTCGAGGGCACTCCGGTCGTCGAAACTCGAATGAGAGTGCCCAATGGCGACATCGTGCAGACGGTGTATGCCACGGCTCACCGAGGTGGCATGGTCATCGTTGACTATTACAACGACTCGCCGTTACCGGTAGCGATCGGCATCGATCGAGGTGACGTCGCCATCGAATCGATGGCCGCTGTGGGTTCAGTTGCTGGCGCCGACCTGGGCGCCGATGCCGTCACCATCTCTCTCGGTCATCATTCGCATACTCGTGTTGCGCTGACAGGTCATGGTGTTTCTGCCGATAGTTCATGGTTTGAAGGGGTGCCCTCGCCCGAATCGGTGGTGGCTGGCTGGAAGTCAATCGTTGACCGAGCTGGCCGATTTGAACTTCCACCGGGCGCATCAGGATCTTCATTAGCGGAAGCGGTAACCGCGGCGCGATGTGCATGGCTTCTTGGTGATCTTGCTGACGGTGATGACGACCCGGTTAGTGCACTTCTTGAGTGGGATCAGCTCTGTCGGATGGGGGAGCGGCCCGAATTGCTGATCGACGATGTTGCCCTTGCTGCGGAGTCGGTAGCCCGGCAACAACTCCCTGAGCTCAAGGTGGCTCTCGACGCAGCCGAACGCGTTCTCCGTCGAGCTGACGAACTGCGTGCAGCCGATGACGTGCGCGAGATTCGAGAACGAAGTGCAGCGGTCACAGCTGGACGCAACGACACTTTGGCCACTGCCGTTCGCCAGTTCGAGGAGCAACTCGTGGCTCCGGTTGGCGATAGTGCAGACATACTCGCAGCCGGAATTTCATCTGATTGGTCGTTGCAACCAATCGAGGTATTTCACCTTCCCGGGTCGGCAACGGCGACGGTGTCGTACGCCATTAGATGGCATGGGCTCCGTCCGGCGATCGTCTGGGAGGTCGAAGATGACGCCATCACCCTGCGATGCCCAGTTCTTGATGAGAATTGGCAATCACGCGAGGCCAAAGGCGAGGCGTTGCTCGCTCACACCGCCGAGGTCAGCGAGACGTAAGATCGCACTATGAGCGCACCTCTTGATCTCAGTGCCCTTCGATTGACGGAGTGGACATCGTGTGGGGGCTGTGCGGCGAAGTGGGGAGCTTCGCTCCTTGCAGATTTAGTGTCAGACCTTCCGACATCTTCAGATCCGTCGTTAGTCGTGGGCCTCGCTCCATTCGATGATGCGGCGGTGTATCGAGTGAGTGATGACGTTGCGATGGTGTCGACAACCGATTTCTTTCCACCGCTTGTCGACGACCCGGCAGATTTTGGTGCAATCGCAGCTGCTAACGCGTGTAGTGACGTGTTTGCGATGGGTGCCTCGGTGGTGATGGCGATCAACGTTGCGGCATTTCCCGAGGAGTTTCCCCGCGAAGCAATAGCTGCAATCTTCGCTGCCGGTGCAGAGGTGGTAGCGGAGGCAGGTGGCACAGTCGCAGGTGGGCACACGATTAGAAACCCCGAGCCGATCTACGGGCTCGCTGTGCAAGGGGTGGTGCACCCTGACCGTGTCTTGCGGAAGTCGGGGGCGCAGCCGGGTGACGTGGTTGTGCTGTCAAAGCCACTCGGCACGGGTCTCTCGCTTGCTGCGGGCTCAGCCGATGAACAAGCAGCTGCAATCGCTGGTATGCGCACCGTGAATCGGCGAGCATCTGAACTGCTTGTCGTCGCGGGGCCCTCGGTGCATGCTGTCACCGACGTCACCGGTTACGGCCTCGCAGGACATGGCTGGGAGGTTGCTCAACGCTCAGGAGTTCGTCTTGTCGTCGACAAGAGTGGCTTGCAGATGTATCCCGGTGTTCTCCGAGTTGCAGAAGACGGTGTTCGAACGGGCGGAGATCTGCGCAACCGCGAATATGTTGCTGGGCATCTCGAAACGTCTTCTGACGATGCGTTGGCGGCGGTGTGTTTTGATCCACAGACCTCCGGTGGGCTCTTGGCTGCCGTAGAGCCCGCCCGGGCGAGCGAGCTCAGGCCCGCCCGGGGCGGGCGAGGCGGTGAGGGCGAGGCCGGAGCAGCCGGCATCGTGCTTGCATGACTGCTCAACGCTTGAGCGCTGGCCCGGGCCTGCATCTCGAGTCGCCCTATATCAACGATGGTCTTGTTGTTGCAGGTGTGGACGAGGTGGGTAAAGGTTCATGGGCCGGCCCGCTCGTGGTAGGTGTGGCCGTGCTTGGGTCAAAAGTGGTGAATGGTGAGTTTCCTGATGGCATGCGAGATTCGAAAGCCCTCACCGAGCGAGTTCGTGAGCGGGTCTTTGATGGTATTGGTGAGGCGTGTTCGTCCTGGTCAACAGGGTGGGCTTCGGCGCAGGAGTGCGATGAGTTAGGCATGTCGGAGGCACAGCGCCTTGCGTGTGAGCGAGCGTTTGGCTCACTTGGAGTCTCGGTCGATGTTGCGATCGTCGATGGTCGATGGGACTTCGTATCACCTCTCGTTGACGAGGTCGTCATGCAAGTGAAAGCTGATCGTGAGTGTGCGAGCGTTGCGGCAGCATCCGTGCTTGCAAAGGTTTCTCGCGACCGGCATATGCGGGAACTCGCCGATCACCATGTCCACTGGTCGTTCGCATCAAACAAGGGATATCCGTGCGCACAACATAGGGCAGGTCTGCACGCCTGGGGCCCGTCAGTCGAGCATCGGACATCATGGGCGTTTATGGACAATCAAGTGCCGTGGAGCGGCTCGGCTCGTCGTCAGCGTCCCGGAGACCAGGGCTCGCTGTTTAGTTTGCTGTAGCGCTCTCGCTGGCCCACCGTTGCTTAGGAATCGTGTTCACGCTTGCGCTGTTTCCTGACAGTCCACGCATGTTCCAACAATGTCGATGTTGTGTCGGTCGACGGTGAACTTTGATCCAAGTGCTGCTGTTTCGAATGCCTCATCCATCAGATGCTCGATGTGGGTTGGCAACTCGACGTCGATGACGACGTCACAGGAGTGGCAGACGAGGTGGTGGTGATGGTGGCCGGTGAGCTCTTCAGAGAGTTCCCACCTTCCGTATTCGCCGTGGTGAACGAGGCGACGGACCACTCCCATTTCTTCAAGAACTGTCAGATTTCGGTACGCGGAACTTTGGGCAATGCCGTCACTGAACTCAAGAAGCTCGGGAAGGGTGCATGGCCCAGCCTGTGAAAGCGCATCGACAAGTTCGCGCCGCTTTTGGGTATACATCTGCCCGACCTCATCGAGTTTTGTGGCGATGAG
Source organism: Acidimicrobiaceae bacterium (assembly GCA_012269985.1). Lineage (GTDB taxonomy): Bacteria > Actinomycetota > Acidimicrobiia > Acidimicrobiales > Ilumatobacteraceae > Casp-actino5. The sequence continues at coordinate 18,609 of JAAXJF010000103.1, read as the reverse complement.
ATGGTGGAGACCAGAGTTATCGAGGTTCATGCGAATTCATCCCCAGTCTGTTATTGCATCATCTCAGTGCGAGTGGTCGTGTTGGCTGTGGTCGTGATGATCGAGGTGACCAGACAGTTCTGCTGCGAAATGGTGAGCGGAGTCATGGTTGTGCTCGTCGACAACGATTGTGGTCGAGTGGTCGCTCACCACCCTTCCACCGAACGCCTCAGCGAGAAGTACTGGCGTTAGCACTTCCTCGGGTGTGCCATCGGCGAGAATGCACCCCGCAAGAAGAACGACACGGTCTGCGCAGCGTGCCTCTCCGAGGTGGTGGGTCGAGAATACGACGGCCGCGCCTCGTGCTGCTTCGTCGGCGATGACGTGAAGAATGATCTCTTGACTTGGGAGGTCAAGCCCGGTAATCGGTTCGTCGAGTAGGACGAGATCAGCTGCCGAGGCAATGGCTCGAGCAACGACAACCCGTTGGCGTTCACCGCCCGAGAGTTCACTAAATCGACGAGAGCGCAGGTGCGAAATTTTGAGTCGCTCGGCTGCGGTATCGATAGCGCGGCGATCTTCCGCCCGAAGACGGTGGAGGAGCCCCCGATAGCGGCCCATTTTCAATACCTCATCGACCGAAATAGGCATCCACGCATGGTGAGTTTGGTCTTGGGCAACGAATGATGCCCGGGGAGATCCGTTCATCACGCCGTCGGTGGGTTTGAGAATTCCAGCCAGCACGTGGAGAAGAGTTGTTTTGCCGCTGCCGTTCGCTCCGACGAGAGCGAGCACCTTCCCTGGCGCAATCGTCAGCGAGCAGGGAGCGAGACAAATCGTCGAGCGTCGATGCACGCAGATGTCCGACAGAGAAACCAATGAGGGGTCGCCCCCGAGACGAGGTGATTGGGTTGCAATGTTAATGACCCGAAGTTACCATAATGAGAATGATTCTTAATCGTGCACAACGTAATCGTCGGTATCTCGCAGGTTTTGCCGCAATAGGATTGTTCCTAGCGTCATGTGGGGGAGAAGCCACCACGGACGTTGATGCTGAAGTTGAGACGAGTGTCGGCTCCAGCGCGGAAACTTCGGAAAGCTCCGTCTCAACAGCATCAGACTTGACCGCCCTTGCGACTACCTCGATTTGGGCCGACGTCACTTCGAACGCTCTATGCGGGGCGGAAGTTGAAACGATTATTCCTGTGGGGGCCGACCCTCACTCGTGGGAGCCTTCTATCCGGGTACCTGATGACATCGCCGCCGCCGATCTTCTCGTTCGCAACGGTCTCTTTTTAGAAGAGGGGCTTCTGGCAACCCTGGATGCGGTTGATGAAAGCGTGACGCCTATGGTCTCTTTGGCGACTCTCGTGGCCTCTGAAGAAGATGATGATCACGATGATCATGACGACCATGCGGATCATGACGATGAGGCTGACCACGATGATCATGACGACCACGCAGGCCACGATGACCATGGCCACCACCACCATTCAGGCCCCGACCCGCACCTCTGGATGGACCCAACCCTTGTTGCTCAGGCCGCAGCACTGATCGCCGATGCAGCCGTTGAGGCCGGTTGGCCTGGAAGCGTCAAAGACTGTGCAGCTGACTACGCAGTCCAACTCGCGGCCCTCGACGAGGAAATCTCCTCTCAAGTCTCCGTCGTTGATGCAGGTGATCGAGTGCTCGTGACGAACCATGATGCGTTCGGACGATTTGCCGAGCGCTATGGATTCACAGTTCTCGGAACAATTCTTCCGTCAACGAGCACACTTGCCGTCGACAACAATGGCGATCTAACTGCTCTTGCTGAGGAAATTAATTTAGCAGGAGTAACAACAATCTTCTACGATCTTCAAGCAAGCAGTATCGGCGCAGAATCTCTTGCCGAGCGCCTCGATGGGGTTGAAGTTGCCGGGCTCCTTACAGGTTCCCTTGTTGAAGACCCCGAAGTGGGTGCGGACTACATCACGATGATGCGCACAAATGTCGAGCGAATGCTCTCAGGAATTGAGGGCTGAACTTCCGCAGTACCATTCAGCCGATGGACTGGTTGACGAACCCAATTGAATGGTGGATCAACCCGTTCATCGACAGCGAAATTATGCGTGATGCGGTCGTAGCGGCGCTTCTCACGGTGTTAGGGACCTCAATCGTAGGTTCCTGGGTGGTGCTTCGCGGCCTCACTTTCCTGGGTGATTCTTTGGCGCAAGGTGTGCTCCCAGGGATCGCTGTTGCATGGGCCTTAAGTGTCGACCCACAGATTGGCGCTTTGGTTGCTGCTTTTGCGATGGTGGCGGGGGTGAACATTATTCGCTCTTCCTCGCCGTTGCCTGACGACGTTTCTCTCGGAATCCTGTGTGTCGGCTTCTTGGCTCTTGCGGTCGTACTGATGTCAGCTCGAGGCGGTTACGGAGATTTAAATCGTTTCCTGTTCGGTTCGATTACTGCGGTAGACGACCAACGGATCATCCGGTCGGCAATCTTCGCCGGCATAACTCTTGTCTTCGCAATAGTTGGATACCGCGCCTTGATTATGGCAACGTTCGACTCCTCGCAAGCGAGGATCGCGAGATTCTCGCCCAGCGTTGTCCATCTGGCTTTGCTCGTGATGACCGCCCTCACCGTGGTGAATTCCTTCGAAACCGTCGGGTCCCTGCTCGTCTTCGCGTTTCTCATTGCCCCGCCGACAACAGCCTCGCTGTTGGTGAAAAGCGTTCCAAGAATTATTGGACTGTCGATTGTGCTAGGCGCTCTCGCCGCCGTCGTTGGGTTGCTCATCAGCTATCACCATCGAACCGCCGCGGGCGCCACGATGGCACTGTTCAGCGTGATGATGTTCTTCCTTGGCCTTATCAGCCACAACATCCGCATTCGAGCAGTTTCTGCCTAGCACGGCCAGTCGATAGGACCCCAGTGTGAGGTGACGTGATCCGCCGAGGCGTCAGCGCTTTGGGGTGTTCTCACAAAAGGTGGGGAGCATGATTCTTCAGGTGCTGTTCAACTGCAGATGCTGTTGGATTCACAAATCCGACATCCCCAATCACCACGGTTGGGACGGTTTCATTGCCGCGAGCGAAACTTCGAACGACTTCAGCAGCGTCCGCGTCAGACCAAATGTCATGCTCGATCGTTGCAATGCCCCGCTTTTCGAGCCCACGGCGAAGCATCGAGCAAAACGGACATCCTGGTCTCCAGTAGACGTGGACAGCGTCAGGCACGAGCCCTCTCGGCGAGTAAATTCTTCAGGCGCTCAAGCGTACTGACAATTGCCTTGTGATTCCGGGTGGGATAGTTCATGAGTTCGATGAACCATGGTGCCTTCGAAGTTGACCAATCGAACGATTCAGTCACCCGAGTGCCGTCTCCATCTGGTTCGAGTTCATACCGCCATCTGTGGCCACCGATATGCGCCCAAGCAATGAGGCGGTCGTGCTCGAACTCAACGACGGTGTTGTTCATTCGGTAGGGAATAGGGCCGAGTTTCATGTTCATACCGAACTTCGACCCCAACTCGAGCGACGAGCTTCCAGAACGGCTCGATCGAACCATGCCCGAACCGTCGAATAGACGGTGCTGGTCAGGGTCAGACAACATCGCAAACACCTCGGCAGGTGGCGCCGAAACATGAATTGACGAAGAAACGCATCGATCTTTTATTGACATGCGAGTCAAGGTACCCATCACAAGAGGATGCTGCGTATTCGTGTGGATGATCAGTCCGAGGCGGCACGTCGCTCGACATCGTCAGGGTGGCCGGCGACGACGATGTGGTCCTGAGGTTTCATCACCGTCTTAGCGTCGGGGCACGCGGATGCCGCCAACAGATTTGTTGAGCGTCACAGCACTTTCGAATGCTCTACTCACCCTTCATTGCGTTGCGTGTCGTACCCGCATTATGTCCCTGCTGGCTTCGACGGCAGTAATTGACGCACAGCAGATCATTTTGGGCAGGGCTGGAGGGGTTGAACTGCGATAGTTTGATGAAGGTATGGGACAACTCGTAGGCGTCACAGAAAAGGCATCAAGGCAGCCAGGCACGCTGAGGTTCGAACTCAATCGAACACTTTCTGGCCAGGGCCATGAGCGCTTCAGCACCGTTGAGGAAGCTCGAGGAGATCGGCCGAGTGCAGTTCTTGCACGGCGCCTCATCGATCACGGTGGCGTTGATTCAGTTCACGTGTACTCCAACATCGTGACCGTTGAACTTTCTCGAGGAAGCACAGGTGAGGGTCTCGGCGAGGTCGTTGCGAATCTTTATCAATATTGGCTTCCGGGTGTAGAGCCTCCTTCATTCGAAGATGCGCAACCCGAGGAGGCTGCAGCCCCTGCGACTTCTGACGAAGGCGGCGAAGAGTTGTCAGCGGCAGCTCAACGAGTGCCGGCGCATCTTCTCGAGCGCAGCAAAGCCGCGAAAGAACGCTGGGCCGCCAAAAACGGTTAACGCGAAAGCCCAGCACAGTCACGCAGAGCTCAAAAAACGTTCCTAGCGTCGAGCGACGTGGGGGAAACGCACGTCACTTTGCATGAGGCCGCTGAGCGCCTCGGTGTGCACTACATGACCGCGTATCGTTATGTGCGTCATGGCCAATTGCAGGCTTCTCGCACCTCATCTGGGTGGCGTGTAGCGTCGAGTGACCTCGAGCAATTTGCTGCTCGTGACGGCGTTCCTGTTGGGCGATCGTCAGCGAACAGTTCGGCTCGAAATGCTCCCTGGGCGTCCCGTCTTGAAGCACGGTTAATCGCCGGCGATGTAGAGGGTGCGTGGGGAGTCATTGAAGCAGCGATGGCCGCAGGGTCTCCCGTCGATCGTGTGTACACCGACTTCATCGCTGATGCAATGGAATCGATTGGTGCGCGTTGGGCAGCAGGCGAACTTGGTGTCGCCGATGAACACCGAGCAACTGTTGTCGTGCAGCGTCTTCTCGGTCGGTTAGGACCTCAACTCAACCGTCGAGGCCGCTCACGAGGAACCATCGTCGTGGGTTCGCCGTTCGGCGAACAGCACTCGATCCCGAGCGCAGTGATTTCGGATCTTGTCCGAGCTGATGGCTGGTCGGTGGTCGATTTGGGATCTGACTCACCGGCGAGTTCGTTTCTTCAGGTGGTGGAAGAAACAGGTGCGGTTGCAGTGTTGCTCTCGGTCTCGCACGTGGAATCATTCCCGGCCGCTGTTGAAGTGACGAAAGAGATTCGATCGTCGCACCCCGAAACGCTTGTCGTGACCGGTGGACGGGCGGTGATGAATACCCCTGATACCGATCTTGATGAGGCGCTTGTTCCAGGACGAGACATCAGCCAAGTGCTCGACATGGTGCGAGATCATGCGACGCGTAGCCGCACGGCCTAGCCGAACCTAACCCTCGTTTCGCAGGCTCCACTCGGCGCCATCTGCGGTGTCTTTGACGTCGATTTCTGCTGCATCAAGTCGATCTCGAATGAGGTCGGACAGGTCAAATCGCTTTTCGCTTCTCGCAAGGGCACGAATTTCGAGCAACGCCTCCACCAGTGGAGCCCTGACAAGGGTGGGATCATCGAGCCCTTTGATGGCCGCATCACCAAGTCGAGTGATCATCGAACGCAATGTCGCTCGTGCCCGGTCCGCGTCGTCGCTTTGAAGAGTGTCGGCCGACCAGGCAGTAATGGCCTCTTCGAGTTCGAGAACTGCACGAAGTGCTTGATCCGCGTCACCGCTGTCGATCGCAGTATTGAAATCTGCAAGGCATCGTTCTGTGGTGTCCCCAAGTGACGTATCTGCTGGAGTGTCTTCAGCAGGGGATTCGGTTGGTGCAACCGGAGGGGTTTGTGTCGGTGCCGGTGAGGCGGCATCACCATCTGGTGTGACGAGGAATGCGAGGTCAAGGGTGGTCCCCGAAGGGAATGTTCGTGATTGACCATCGATACGTATGGTGAGAGTGCCGTTGCCAACCACTTCGGCAGATCCTTCTTCAAGGTTCAAGATGACTCCGGTGTGCTCATCAACCCCGAGTACATAGTGATCAGCGGGAAGTTCCTGTTCCATGAGGCGAAGGCGTCGCTCTCCGAGGTAGCAGAAACGCGTGTCGTGGTGACCGCCCTCGGCGTTGTCGTAGTGAGGAATGACGACAGCATCAACACCGATAGCGCCAAGGATGTTGAGGCCATCAAGCCAGTAGGGATCGTGGCCACACTTATAAATTTCGTACACAGGAACTGTGCAGGCGCCGATTGTCAGCGCTGCGGCAGAAGCGAAGACGACGATGCCTCCCTGATCAAGTTTGTTGGAAATGATGTTGGGGACATCGGTGTTCGCCCATTCGCGAAGTGCATAGGTGGGTGAGCCCGGACCAGCGAAGAGATAGTCACTGGTTCGGAGCAACTCGAGACCGCGTTCTCGGTCGAGTGAGTTTGCGGTGCTCAGCGATGTCAACCCTCCGATGCGGAGGTCAACATCAACAGACTCAGAGAAGTAGTGGACCGCGCGCTCAGCGAGTTCTGAAGCGTTTTCTTGAAAGCCGTAGGGGGTGTCGAGCAGGGCAGCGTTCACCATGGAGCGCACAGTTGAAGGACCGTCAGCGAGCGAAGCGGCTAATCGACGGTGTGTACTGACCATCGTCGGAGCGGTTTCACCAGACCCCATCAGTGTGAGAATTTGGGGGAGTGAACGGTTAGTAGTGGTCACACTTCCAGTTTGCCCCGACAGTGGTGCGTCGGGGAAGCCGGCCTTGAAAGACGATCGATTCGCCAGCATGAGATAATCGAACACCTGTTCGATACAATTGTAGGTGATGTCACTCGCTCTTGAATCACCTCATCTCCAGTCCGCAGCTTCATTGACGCAGGCCGATAGTGCTCTTCCCTTGTCGGAGGCCTACGCCGAGATCCTCCCTCATGGGTTATTGCGCGGCCAAGTAGTGGTTTGTCATGGTGTTGCTGCGTATTCGATCGCTCTTGGGCTGGTTGAGCGCGCAGTCACGGTGGGGTCGTGGCTTGCAGTGGTCGATCTTGAACAAGTGTCCCCAGAAGCAATTGCCGAATTTGGCATCCCATTGCATCGGGTGATTGGTGTGACGACCGGTGATGATCCGGCGAATGTGCTGTCGGCTGTATTTGACGGATTCGACGTCGTACTCATTCCGGCACATCGCTATCGGGGGGCACTGGCTCGTCGAATTTCGCAACGTATTCGCGCAAAAGGCGTCACTCTTATCGTGATCGACGACGCCGATGAGGTTGGGGTGCGCGACGCCGTGTCGCTTGGTGATGTCGCGCTGATTGGTAGCGACATGCATTGGGAAGGAATTGGCTGGGGTGTTGGTCGTCTTCTCGCCCGACATCTCACCGTGTCGGCAACAGGCCGTAGATCACCTCGACCTCTTCGCTCAGAGATGCAGTTTCCAGCCGCAGTTGATGTGCGGGTCGGGCACATCAACGATGCAGCCAGTGATGTAGACGATGACATAGCTGGCGCCACAGTCGATGATGACGAGGAGTATCGATGGCGGCTTCGGGTGGTGTGACCTCGTCGGTGCCACGGGTGCTGACACTGTGGTGCCCAGAATGGCCGGTCCGAGCAGTTGCGCCCATTGATGGACCGCTGATCGTCTTTGACCAGCATCGAGTGGTCGCCGCCTGCACCATCGCACGTGAAGCCGGAGTTCGTACAGGTGATCGCAAACGAGTGGCGTTGCGAACGTGCCCAAATGCAACGGTGGTTCCACGTGATTATGTGGCTGAAGTGCAGTCGTTTGAACGGGTGGTATCAGCGGTAGCTGACATCATTCCGCTGGTCGAATTGCTAGAACCAGGAAGCCTGTGTCTTGATATGCGCGGCCCAACCCGATATTTCGAGGGTGAACAGTTCGTTATCGACCATGTTCGATCTGTTGTCGCAACACAGTTAGGGGAAGAAATCCCGATCGGCATTGGGGTCGCAGATGGTCGAGCGGCATCTGCGATAGCTGCCCGACGCTCAGGGGTCGCAGGTCATCAAGTGATCGTCGAGCCAGGTCGAACTGCTGCAGCGTTCACCACGATGAGCTTGCGCTGGTTTCACGCCATCGGCGAGATGTCAATCGACCTCGTTGAGTTATTCGAACGGCTTGGTATCAACACGGTTGGCGATCTTGCCGCTCTTGACGAGCGAGATGTACTTGGCCGTTTTGGTTTACCAGGGGTGCGGGCATATCGGGTCGCAACCGGCGCTGATGAACGCCCACTCTCGTCGATTACCCCATCGCAATTACCAGAACGTGAACGCCGCTTTGATGAACCCCTTCTTACGGTCACACCAGTGGTGTTCACCGCCCGCGAACTGGCTTCAGAACTGGTACACGAACTTTCGATTGAAGGCCTGGTGTGTACTCGCATGACCGTGGCTGCCGAGACAGAGCATTCAGAGCGCAGTGAACGCCATTGGTATCGATCGGAAGGGTTCACGGCAGCAGCGATTGTTGATCGAGTGAGATGGCAACTCGATTCGTGGGTCAACGAGCCCTCGTCGGTGAGTGCAGGAGTCATCGTTATCCGAATCTCTATTACTTCGGTACGTCCTGATGATGGTGTCCAGCACGGCTTCTGGGGTGGGGCGAGCGAAGCTGACGGCCGAGCCTCTCGAGCGGTCGCTCGTCTCGTCACACTGTGCGGGCCGGAAGGCGTTCGAGTCCCACTGCCGATTGGGGGTCGCCTACCAGAAGACCGTTATGGGTGGTTTCCGGCCACAGTCGTTGATGGTGATCACCATGTCGACGTGCTCGCTCCGTGGCCCGGATCAGTCGTCCGACCCGCACCGGTCATCGTGCCAACAAGTGAAGTTCGTATCGAAGTAGTGAACGATCGCGGCGAGTCGGTTGGTGTGAGTGGCCGAGGCGAAATGACTTCAGACCCGGTGTGCGTTGTGATCGGTGGCCGATCTCATCGTGTGGTGGCATGGGCTGGCCCGTGGCCACTCATTGAGCGTTGGTGGGATGAACGCCGCCGTCGTCGGTTGGCCCGACTGCAGGTAGTTCTCGAAGACGGCAGCGCACATCTGCTCGCTGTCGAGCATCAACGGTGGCATCTCATGGGCACTCACGGCTGATGAACGGTACGGTACGTGAAATGTCAGATGCGCTCATCGACCAAGTGCTGGCAGCGGTGAATACTCACGTCGCAGCTGACGCTGATGAAGAGCAATCAATCGCAACATTGATTACAGAAGTCGACCGTATTCGTAGTGCCGGCGGTAACCCTTTTGACCAACGTGATGACGTAGTGCATATCACTGGTTCAGCGATCGTGGTGGGGCCCCGGGGCACAGTGCTTCTTGAACACAAACGTTTAGGTATGTGGCTTCAACCAGGAGGTCATGTTGATCAAGGTGAATCTCCGTGGGATGCAGCACTTCGTGAGGCACGGGAAGAAACCGGCCTTGATGTGCGATTTGCCGATGGGCGACCTCGGCTTGTTCATGTTGATGTTCATCAAGGGGGGCGTGGGCATACACATCTCGACCTTCGGTACTTGGTTGATGGGGGAGATGCCGACCCCGCGCCACCGCCCGATGAGAGTCAGCGTGTCGAGTGGTTCGATTGGTCTGCTGCAGTTGGGCGTGCAGGCGACTCACGACTCGCAGCGTTACTCGCCCGTCTTCGTCAAGAGTTCGTTACGTAGGGCAAGAGGTAGGGCGTAGCGCGCCATTTGCAAGTATCGAACATATGTTCGATACTTGATGTTGTGGGATTCACAAACCCTCAGTGGACATGGAACGAACTTGAAGCCCGGCTTTCGGGTCGAGCGTCGCAACGGGGTCGTGACGGGCGCGCCCCCGGGAGTCCCGCATGGAATGCTGGTGGCGACGCTCCGGCGTGGAGCCGCCAACGTCAGCCGTTTGAAGCGCCAGTTGATCACGCAGCGCCGAGAGGGATTCGAGTTCCCTACGCCGAGTTGCATGCCCGATCGCACTTTTCGTTCTTAGAGGGTGCAAGTCACCCTGAAGCACTTGCAGTTGAAGCGTCGCGGCTTGGTCTTGACGCTCTCGGTTTATGTGACCGTGACGGACTGTACGGGGTTATCCGTTTTGCGGAGGCGGCACGATCATTGCAACTTCCAACGGTCATCGGAACAGAACTCACATTGCCGAAAGACGCCGATGACGAACATGGAAAGCGCATCGTTGTTCTCGCTGATGGCCCATCGGGATATAGCGGTCTTTCTCGGGCACTGTCATTGGGTTTACTTGCCGGATCAAAAGGTGCGCCGCGCCACAACCTCGATGTCGTGGCAGAACATGTGAAAGGCCTGTCATGGGTCTTGACCGGCGATGGCGCCGGTGTTGTGCCAGCAGCACTGTGTGCACAAGGTCCTCGAGCAGCTCGCCGTGAACTCGATCGCCTTATCGGTCTTTTCGGACGTGATCGTGTTCTCGTAGAGCTTTGGGATCATGGCGACCCTCTCGATCATCACCGCAACGATGCGATGGTCGAGATTGCACATCGCTCTGGGGTGGAGTGTGTCGCTGCAAATGCGGTGACGCATGCGACCACTGCAGATGCCGATCTTGCAATGGCGGTGGCGGCGATAGGCAGGCGCTCAGGCCTACATGGTGTCGAAGAGCAACTCTTCGCTCACGGAGCGTCGTATCTGCGATCTGGTGTTGAACAAGTCCGACGTTTTCAGCGTTACCCAGGCGTCATCGAACGAACCGTGGAGATTGCGCAATCAGCAGCGTTCGATGTGTCGCTCGTTGCACCATCGCTGCCTCCGTATCCGTGCCCTGATGGGCTCGACGAAATGGGGTTGCTTCGCCATGCAACGTATGAAGGTGCACGGCAGCGCTATGGGGAACGACCCCCAGCGGCAGAAGATATGACGTTGAGGTCGCGGGCATGGCAGACCATTGACCGTGAACTCGCACTTGTCGAACAATTGGGGTTCGCGGGTTACTTCCTTGTCGTGTGGGACATCGTGAAGTTTTGTCGTGAACACGACATTTACTGTCAGGGTCGTGGAAGCGCAGCGAACTCGGCGGTCTGCTATGCCCTCGGTATTACTGCTGCCGACGCGGTGTCGCTTGGCCTGTTATTCGAACGCTTTCTCTCCCCTCACCGTGACGGACCACCTGATATCGACCTTGATATCGAATCGGGTCGTCGTGAAGAGGTCATCCAGTACGTGTATGCGCGATATGGCCGTCACCACACGGCGCAGGTAGCAAACGTCATCACCTACCGCTCTCGGTCAGCGGTACGTGATGCCGCTCGTGCGCTCGGTCATGACCCGGGCCGTCAAGATGCGTGGTCGCGTCGAGTTGATGGATGGAAACGCGTTCTCAAGACTGCAGATCAACACGACACTGGCATTCCTGACGATGTAGTGAAACTTGCCCATCGTCTTGAAGACGCTCCACGGCATCTCGGTGTTCATTCGGGTGGCATGGTGATTTGTGATCGGCCGGTTATCGAGGTGTGTCCGGTTGAGTGGGCGAGGGCTGAGGGTCGGTCGGTATTGCAGTGGGATAAAGACGACTGCGCTGCTGCAGGCTTGGTGAAGTTTGACCTACTGGGTCTTGGCATGTTGTCGGCATTACATCTTGCGGTCGACCTCATCGCTGAGCACTGCGGATACACCGTCGACCTCGCAGCGATCCCGCAAGAAGATGAGGTCTACGCAATGCTGTGTCGGGCTGACACGGTCGGGGTGTTTCAAGTGGAGTCTCGGGCACAAATGGCAACTCTGCCCCGCCTGAAACCTCGGCGGTTTTACGACCTTGTCGTCGAAGTTGCACTGATTCGACCGGGTCCCATTCAAGGTGGTTCAGTTCATCCGTATATTCGCCGTCGGAATGGTCTCGAACCGGTCACTTATTTGCATCCGCTGTTAGAAAACTCGCTGGGCAAGACACTGGGGGTTCCCCTTTTCCAGGAGCAACTCATGCAGATGGCAATCGATGTTGCCGGCTTCAGTGCAGCTGAGGCTGACGAGCTTCGACAAGCAATGGGATCGAAACGTTCAGCAGCGCGGATGGAGCGTCTGCGTGAGCGGTTTTATCGCGGCATGTCTGCGCGCGGTATCACCGGAGACGTTGCCGATGAGATCTACACAAAGATGAGAGCGTTCGCAAATTACGGATTTCCTGAGTCGCACTCGGTGTCATTTGCTTACCTCGTCTATGCCTCAGCATGGATCAAGTACCACGAACCCGCAGCGTTCTGTGCGGCATTGCTCAATGCCCAGCCGATGGGATTTTGGTCTCCACATACCCTTGTTCGTGACGCGCGTCGCCATGGTGTAACGGTGAGAGGGGTTGATCTTGGGGTTTCAGTTCAAGGAGCCACACTTGAAGATGGTGGAAGCGTTATTCGACTCGGGTTCACGTCGGTGCGGGGGCTTGGCAGCGATCTTGCTGAACAGATCGTTGAGCAACGGCAACACAGCATGTTTGATTCGTTGGAAGACCTTGTGCGACGGGTTCCCGGCATTACGGTCGCACATCTTGAAGCATTAGCGACAGCAGGGGCGTTTGAGGAGTGCCTCGGGCTCAACCGTCGTGAAGCTCTCTGGCTTGCAGGTTCAGCCGCTCAAGCTCGATCGGGCACGATCCCTGGCATTGCAGCCCAGGTCACTGCACCTCGATTACCGGGAATGACCCCTGTTGAAGAAGCGGTGGCTGATTTGTGGTCAACCGGCATTTCTGCTGACGGACACCCGACGGCGTTCTTGCGTAAAGAACTTTCTGACCTTGGAGTGGTGACATCAGAAGGGCTCCAGACCCACGAAGTTGATCGGACAGTTGTTGTTGCTGGCACGGTGACGCATCGGCAGCGGCCGATGACCGCTCGCGGAACAACATTTATCAACCTTGAAGATGAAACCGGGCTCATCAATGTGATCGTGTCGGCAGGGTGCTGGAAACGGTTCCGCTCCGAATCGCTGGCACCAGCCCTTGTGGTGCGCGGTCGCCTTGAACGTTCAGAGGGTGTTGTCAATGTGATTGCAGAGCATCTTCAGCCGCTTGTCGCTCCTGGTCGCTCGACCAGTCGGAATTTCCGTTAGGACTGCCACTGCACGCTCACCGAGTGGTCAGCGCTACCTCAGTTCGTTCTGAACCTCTTGCGCTTGATTCGGTGGTCGATCAAGATCGCGAAAACGAACTCGTTCAGCAACCATCTGCCGACCGCCGCCCGTGTGTGCTGAGCACGTTGGCGCAGCCGAGACAGTGACGAGTGTGACGACTGAGTTTCCACAAGTTGGGCACTTCCAACGAAATGGCGGTCGTTGACCGACACCTGTTGTGGAGGCTCGTTGCGGTTGCCGTTGCTGTCGTGTTTGAGATGTCATGGCGACATATCTCAAGCAGATTGCGTTACTGTTTGCAAGCGACTTTTGGGCTTGCGGTCGACCACCCCGAAGGGGTGAAAATGTCAAAAACTATTCGTTTGGAGTGTCGCGAAGCCCGTCGTTGAAGATCTTGAACATGTCGTAGATCTCTTTGCATTGTTGACATACAGGTAGTTGCTTTGGGTCGCGTGATGGCACCCATACGAATCCGCACAGGGCCTCAAGGGGGGTGCCTTCAATGCGTGCTTGCAACACTTTTGCGGCAGCGGATTCTCCCGGTTCGACTTTGACGATGTGCGCGCTGGTTGGTTCTTCAGTCTCGGGAGTGATCTCGGTTTCAGGAACGACGGTTGCGGGCATCGTTTCGAGGTCGGTCATCGCAGTTTCATCCCAGTAGCTCTTGGCAGATGCCAAGCCAGAAGTCGGTAGCGAGACCGAGGCTTTCGACGTCGATGCGTTCGTTATGGCCATGGAATCTGTTCCCGAATGTGGTCATGTCCATCGATGGAGAGAAGAGTCCAGCTCCGTATCCAATACGGCCGCGCTGTCGGTAGAAACGTGCGTCGGTGCCACCCACGACAAGGCCGGGGAGTAGTTCAGCCCCTGGGTAGGCGATTTGGGTTTGATGGGAGATCACATCCCATAGCGGGGTGTCGATCGAAGATTGTGTTCCTTCAGCTTGCTGCTCGGCCTCACCGATTTCGACATGCGGGGCGAGATCTCCCAAAGCCTCGGTGATCATCGCGATGACTTCGTCTTCGGTCGTGCCGGGCAGGGTGCGGATATCGACAACGAGGTCAACGACATCAGGGATCACGTTTGTCTTCTGTGACTCAACTGGATGAATCACATTTGGGGAGATCGTCGTGTGGGTGAGAGCGTGACACCCTCGAGCGGCCTCCACGGGCATCGCGTCGAGGGCATCCCACACTTGTTGCGGGTCGAGGAGGACGGCTTTCTCTTCCTCAGAAATGCGCATTGCGTCAACTTGTCCCCGCCATATATCAGTGATCTGCGTGGCGGGACGGAATGATGCGAGCCGGCGAACCGCCTCGGCGGCCTTGACGAGAGCGTTGTCGCTGCCCCACGGCATCGACCCGTGACCTGGGGTCCCGCGAACCCGGAGTTTGCGCCAGGCAATTCCCTTTTCTCCAACGTTGATGGTGATCTTCCGGTGGCCGTGATGGTCGACCGATGACCAACCACCGAGTTCGGTGAGGACATAGTCGGCATCGATGACATCGGCGTGGTGTTCGAACATCCATTCGGCTCCCCAAGTGCCTCCGGCTTCTTCGTCAGCAACACCGAAATAGATGAGGTCACCGGTAGGGGTAAATCCGGAGTCGGCAAGACGCCGGAACGCCACCGCCATAGATGAGGTGAGATTCAGCATGTCGATCGCTCCTCGGCCCCACACCTCGCCATCGATGAGTTCACCACCGAACGGATCGTTATCCCAACCCTCAGGGCTCACAGGTACAACATCGGTGTGACCCATGAGGCATAGCTTCGGAGCGTTGGGGTCGCTCCCCTCGATGCGTGCGACAACCGATGATCGACCGGGGTGAGACTCAAAACGTTGGGTATCGAGCCCTGAGCCTTCAAGGAAGGTGGTGAGTAGGTCAGCGTTGCGAATTTCTCCACCAGAGTCAGGAGTTCCGTCGTTGACGCAGGCGTTTCTAATCATTGCCTGCAGCAACTCGGTGGTTTCACCGGTCAATTGTTCGCTCATATCGCAAGATTAGGTGGTCGGCGGATGTGAGAGAACTGTTGACGCACACTCTGAATTTTTGAGTAGATGAGGCGCGGCCCGAACTGTTGCGCTATGTTGAAGACGTGTTTTCAGCAGCTGTTGCGCCTCTCGCCCCTGTGGCGGCAGTAATTGCGGCAATTGCCGCGGTAGCAGCGCGAATTCCCGCCGCCGTACCTGTACGGGTTCGGAGCCGGCGGGGACACCGACTGATTCGTTGAGAATCACATCTCCCGCCCGCTCCGCCCCGACCGGCGGTGAGCGGCTGGCCGGGGCTCCACAACGAGGACCCCAACAAAATGAATGTTCAGTCAGACACATCTCTCGATGACGAGTCGGGCATCCGACGAACGCGCCCGACAACGGGTTACGCACTATCTCTTGTCATCGCTGGCGCCGAAATCGATGAGGCACAGTTGGCTGCAGCCATCGCTGATATTGGCGCAGAGGTTCGGTCGTCGGAAACAGTCGAAGGCGGGCTCAAGGCACTAGTCGCATGCTCGGGAACCGCCCAGCAGGCTGAGGTGTTGAGCGTTGTCGAGAAAGTTGACGGCGTCGACTCCGTATCGTCGTCTGACACAACGTTTGATCTTCATGTCGACGGCAAGATCGTTGTTTCACCACGCATCCCTATTGTCGGCCCAGATGAACTCGCAATGGCGTACACCCCGGGAGTCGGGCGGGTGTCGACCCATATCGCAGAGGAGCCATCTGCGGTCTGGCGCTTTACGGGCCGATCAAATGCAGTTGCAGTGCTCTCGAACGGCACCGCAGTGCTCGGTTTAGGTGACATTGGTCCCGAAGCGGCGATGCCTGTGATGGAAGGTAAGGCGGTGCTTTTCAAGCAGTTCGCAGGTGTCGATGCGTATCCGGTGTGTGTCGACGCGCCGACCGTTGATGATGTTGTTGCGGTTGGAGCAGCGATTGCGCCGACGTTTGGTGGCATCAATCTTGAAGACATAAAGGCTCCGGAATGCTTCGAAATTGAGGAGCGGCTTCAAGAGATGCTCGACATCCCGATCTTTCACGACGACCAACACGGAACTGCGATTGTTGTTGTCGGAGCGTTGTTGAATGCGGCAAAGGTGATCGGCCGGCCGATCTCTGAGCTCAGTGTGACGATCGTGGGTACTGGTGCTGCGGGAGTTGCCTGCGCTCATCTGCTCGCTGAAATTGGTATTGGCGACATCATTGGAGTCGACTCTCGCGGCATCCTCGACTCTTCACGCAAGGGGCTTCATCCGAGTAAGCAATGGTTTGTCGATCATGGCAATAAGAACGATCGTTCGGGCGGCGCGCGTGAGGCAATCGAGGGAGCGGATGTCCTCATTGGGCTCTCAGGCCCTGGAATTATTGAACGAGAATGGGTGTCGTCGATGGCTGACGATGCCGTCGTGTTTGCGTTAGCGAACCCGGTGCCTGAGATCATGCCGGAACTCATGCCTGACAATGTTGCGGTCGTTGCAACCGGTCGAAGTGATTATCCAAATCAGATCAACAATGTGCTCGCGTTTCCGGGTGTCTTCCGCGGACTCCTCGACGTTCGAGCAACAAATGCCTCGATGGGTGTGAAGCGCGCCGCTGCAGAAGCGCTCGCTGCCATGGTGACTGAGCCAACAGCGGAGAGGGTCATTCCAGGAGCGTTCGAAGACGGCGTTGCCGACATCGTCGCTCAATCAGTGTCGGAGCAAGCACGGCGTGAGGGGCTCGCTCGAGAAATCGTCGAGTAACTGGCTTCTCGTGATACTGATCGATCAGGCGCGATGGTGGTTTAACGGTCGCCGGTGGTGTCACCTCATCAGTGATACGTCAGTTGAAGAACTCATCGACTTCGCCGATCGAAACGAGATACAGCGTCGATCGTTTCAAGGCGACCATTACGACATCCCTGAGGAGTATCGCGAGCGTCTGATCGCTGATGGAGCGGTTGAGGTTGAAAGCAGAGAGATCGCCCGACGGCTTCGTGCTGCCGGGCTTCGGCTCAGTGCGGAAGAACGGCGAGCGTTTCGACGTCAACGATCTTGAGTTGAGTGTGACCGATGGGTGTTGCGCACGACATCTTGGCTGATGTTCAGATACGGTCATCGCCGTGTCAGGGTTTCGGTTATTTCACAATCCGCGCTGCTCGAAATCGCGAGCTGCCCTTGCGATTGTCGAGGCACACCAGGCTTGTGGGCGAGACATTGAGGTAGTGCACTACCTCGACACTCCACCCGACGCTGACACCATCCGCATGTTGATCTCCACCTTCGATGGGCCATCGCGCGACCTCGTGCGCCGCGACCGGCCGTTGGCCGCGATGGGCATCACATCGGAGCAACTCGATGACACTGAGGTCATTTTGAAGGTCCTGCTCACCACCCCCGAACTTCTGCAACGCCCGTTGCTGTCAGATGGCTCTCGAACGGTGATCGGTCGACCAACTGAGCACATTGCAGAGATGCTCGATGGCTGAGTCAATGCCATCGCCAACCGGCATCAGATCAGTTCGTGAAACGAACTGGTCTCATCTCATCGTGTTATTGAAAGCGCAATGGATAGGCATTGCGGCAGGTGTCGCACTCGGTATTGCGTGGACGATCGGAAAGATCGCCGTGCCGCTCCTTACCCAATCTGCAGTCGATAGCGCCATCATCGGTGACGGTTCTGCTCTCAAATGGTCAATTGGAATTGCGTGTGCAGGGTTATCGACCGGTTTGTTGACAGCAGGTAGGCGATTTTTTGCGTTTAAAGAGAGTCGCATGGTCGAAACGTTGCTCCGGGAGCGAATTCATGACCATGTTCTTGGTCTGCACCCCGAGTATCACGACAATGCTCAGACTGGTCAGTTGATGAGCCGCATGTCGGCCGACCTCAACCAGGTGCAGATGTTCGTCGTGATGATCCCTCTCACGCTCTCGCACGTCGCACTTATTTTGGGTGTGACCGGGGTGCTCATTTCGCTCGACCCACTTCTCGCTCTCGTTGCCCTGTTGCCGTTGCCGTTCGTCAACGTCACTGCCAAGTTGTTTTCGAATGCAATTCATCCGGCGGTGCTCGCAGTACAGGCAGAGCAGGCCCAGTTGTCGACGGTGGTTGAAGAATCGATCGCAGGGGTGCGGGTCGTCAAAGGCTTTGGCGCCGAGCGTGTTCGTATGGAGGCCCTTAGCACCGAGGCTGACGACATCCGCGAGGTTTCGCTGCAGGCCGCCAAAATCCGGGCCAGGTACATGCCATTTCTTGAGCTGTTGCCCGCTGTTGGCCTGGTCGGGGTGCTTGGAGTGGGCGGTTTACGGGTGATCGATGGTTCGATGACCGTCGGCGAACTGGTTGCGTTGATCTTTTTTGTCACGTTGCTCGTGTGGACATTGCGGTGGATCGGAAGGACAGTTGGATTGTGGCAGCGTGCTGCGGCCGCGCTTGAGCGAGTGCATGAGGTGTTGTCCGTCGAGCCTGAAATTGCTGATCCGGTCGAGCCTTGCGACCTTCCGGTGGTGGGAGAGCAACCGGTGGGGGCCGTGCGGTTCGATGGGGTGTCGTTTGCGTATGGCGAGGGGGACGCCGTGCTCAGTGGGTTTGCCCTCACCATGGAAGCTGGCCAA
>JAAXJF010000084.1:3970-6021 GCA_012269985.1 Acidimicrobiaceae bacterium | reverse complement strand
CCCCCGAAGCTGCCATCGGTGTTTCCGTACTCCGCCATGTGGTTAATATTTCCGAGAGCAGCTCCTACACCGTCAACAAAGCTGCCATGACTGCAAAACGCGTCAGCGGAAATGTCAACACACACGAGTTGATTAGAACTTGACACTGACCAGATTTTTCCGTCCGCATAGTAAACAGGCGCATAGGGATTCCACATGCCTTTCGAATAAATAGACGCTGTCTGTGTTGTTGTGTCGTACTTCAAGACACCTGTGGATGCGGTTGCCCACAGCACGTCGTCCACCATGATTGAGTTCGAGTGGTACTGCACGTTCGCGGAAAAGTTGACGTACCCGGAGCGAGACCAGGTGTTCGGATCTTCATCTGAAATGTCGATGACCGCAATTCGACTGTCAGAGGCCGAGCTGTTTGCCAACGGGACGTACGCCGTGTTGCCGTCCGACGTCACCCACGCAGACGATTTCTGGCCGGCGGCGCCGCCGAGAATGTTCTTGCTGTACGAGCCGGTAAAGCAAGAATCTCCCTGCTGTTTCGGACCATCCCCGTCAGGGTCAAGCCGATATAAGCAGCCGAATTGGGTGCCCCGGTGATGCACAAAAAATGCGTAGTTTTGGTTCGTGGGATGGAATGTCACATCCCAGCCGTCACCTGAAGTCGCCGTGATTTTGTCAAACGTCTCAGCGGAAGCCGGCGTCGGAAACACCAAAAGCCCGAGCAGCAACACAAATGACATGAGTGTAGTTTTGACTCGACTCCAATTCATTCCATCACCATACCGGGCTAGAGTCCAGGTCACTTAATTGCGACGCGCTGGCTGTGCGACTGCAATACAGATCAGAGAACCGTCATCGCGTGCTCCTAGTTGCGCACGTCAAGGAAGGCGCAGGTCATTCCCCAAAGAACAACTGCAGATACAAAAAATCCAGGCAAGAGATGCATGTTGGGTGTCGCCTCGTTGAAGAGCTGTAGTTGCTCTTCCCGGTCGGCTCGCTCCCCTGCTGCTCACCTCGACAGATGTCACTTCATCTGGGCATCTGGAGGATGTTCGTAGGGAACAAAACGAGGTTTTCTGCCGAACATTGCAGTTGTGAAAGATCTTTTACAGGGCGATTCGTCATCTGCTGTGCTGCTTATCGGCGGGGTCACCGTCACCGCTATTGCCATTTTTCGCAAGGCGGTAAAGGCAGCGCTGGCTGGGTTACTTGTTGTTATTGGCGCATCTGCATTTGATGATCCTGAGCAACTGAGGACTGACGTTGAACAACGAGGCACCGAGATCCTGAAAAGTGGCATCGATCAACTGCCACCTGAATCTCAGGACAATGCTCGTTCTCTGCTCAGTGAAGCTGAAACTGAAGTTCGTTCATGGTTAAGCGATGAGAACGTCAATGATCTCTTTGACCGCCTTTCCAATGGTCCAGCACGGCTGTCAGATGCAGTCGAGAATTTTGACAGTGGGAAGGGTGTGCTTCCCACTGAAATTCAGCCGATCTTCAATACTGACAGCAGTGACTGATCAGACCGAGAAACTGTTACCGCTTCAAGTTAACGATGTCGTTCAGCACCTCGTCTGACGACGTCACGACTCGTGAGTTTGCTTGGAAGCCGCGTTGTGCGGTGATGAGCGTGACAAACTCTTCGGCGAGATCGACGTTTGACATCTCGAGTGTGCCTGACGAAATAATTCCTCGGCCTCCGTTGCCTGCCACTGACAGCTGAGGTTACCCTGAGTTACGAGTTGCTCCAAACATTGAACTGCCATTATAATCTAAGCCTTCGGGGTTCGTAAAGTTCGCAATCGCAAGCTGTGCTAGCGGACGATTTACGCCATTCGAGAACGATCCGACCAGCATTCCTTCCTGCGACATAGAAATTGACTGAAGGATGCCGGCGCCGTAACCGTTCTGGTCTGCGACAGCAAGCGTTGAGAGCTCACCGAACTGGGTGACGTTGCCGATTCCTGAGTTGATGTTGAAGGTCATTGCGTCGAATCATGGAATTGCTCCTGAAGCTAGTTCTATACCATTGCAAACTATATCGGATTGATAGG
>JAAXJF010000084.1:0-3960 GCA_012269985.1 Acidimicrobiaceae bacterium | reverse complement strand
TTTGCGGTATCTGTGAGGCTGGTATCGGGGAGCGCGACGGCAGTATCGCTGCCGTCGTCTGCGGGGACAGTCCATTCGTTCGCTGCGGTCTTTTCGAAGTTGAGGCTAAGCATTTCGGTGTCGCCAAGTGAGTTGAACACCTGAACACCAGACACGAACGAGTCACCGATCTGTGCATCAGCGGGAAGGTTGCCTGCGAGATCAATCGTTGATGTTGCGACAGGCGGCGCGGTCGTTCCGAGCGGCACGCTGATCTGGCCGACAACGTTGTTGCTGTCCACAACTCCGAATGCGTCAGCGGTCCAGCCTTGCACGAAATCTCCGCCGGCGGTGACGAGGCGGCCCTGGGCGTCAAGCGACATTGACCCTGCCCTCGTGTATGACCGGTCTCCCCCACCTTCGGCGACAAAAAATCCGTCACCGCGGATGGCGAAGTCGAGTTGGCGTCCCGTTGACTGCAAAGCGCCTTGAGAGAAGTTCGTTGAGATTCGCGACACGGCGACGCCGAGACCGATCTGTGATGGGTTGGTACCACCAGTGGAGCCGTCCTCGGCACCTGCACCTACGGTGCGAACCGTTTCAGAGAGGACGTCCTCGAACACGGTTGACGAAGATTTGAATCCTGCGGTTGATGAGTTTGCGATGTTATTGCCGACAACGTCAAGCATCGTGCGGTGAGCTCGCAGTCCGGAGACTGCAGAGAACATTGAGCGGATCATGGAATTTTTCCCTTTCAATTGGGGTGCCTTCCGTGGCGAATGTTGTGCTGGGCGATCCGTGCCCTAGCTCTGTTGTAAAGGTTCGGCGCATCAGCACCGAGGGTGATAGTTGATATGTCACTGTGTGACGGGTGGTTAGACCATCTCGGATTTGCTAGCTGCTTCTTCCCAGCCGGCGTAACGCAACACCTTTTCTACATAGGCCTCTGTTTCGGCATATGGCGGAATTCCCCCATATCTGGAGACCGCCCCTGAGCCTGCGTTGTATGCGGCGACTGCCATCGCCATGTCGTCGAACTTCTCAAGTTCGGCTCTGATGTAGCGAGCGGCACCATCGATCGCTGATGCTGGGTTTGATGGGTCCACGCCCATCCAGTTCGCTGTTGTTGGGAGGAACTGCAGGATGCCTTGGGCGTTGTCTGGTGAGACTGCATCAAGGGTGAACCCTGATTCTGCTTTGGCCATGCTGGCCAGAATCTGCGGGGGAACTCCCCACCGGTTTCCTGCTGCGACGAACAAATCGCGGAATGGGAGGTCGCTGACAAGTTCACCGTTTTCTGACACCACGGTTCTTACCGTGAAGTCACGGGGCCCGTCGTAGGGCACGTACACCGGGTCGGTGCCGGTCAACATTTCTGAGCGTGACATGCTGGCGACATCTGCGGGAATGTCAGGGATCTTGCTGGTTGCTACCTTTTCGCCGGAGTATGAGACCACTCGGTCGATCGACACTTCGGCGCCGTCGATGACGAGCAACGCTCCCCCTTCGGTGATTTTCGCTGAGCTGATCATTCCGGTCATTTGGTTGCCGAGAGCATCAACGTAGACGGCTTCTTTCCCAACGATGGAGCCAACTGCGGAAAGCTGACCGAATTGCTGTTGGCCGGTGACGGCGTCAGCGATCACGTTGAGTTTGTCAACCATGGTGAACTGGGCAGTTTGTAGGAGCGACTGGGCTGAATCCATCGGGTTAAGAGGGTCTTGATACTTGAGTTGCGTGACGAGTAGTTGAAGGAATGTGTCTTGGCCGAGCGCGTCCGACGCGGAGTTCGCCGTCGTTGATGTTGCTGGGCTCATTATTTCAATGCTGGAAACTTCCATGTCATACCTCCACGTTGACTCGGCCAATGTGGCTGTCAGTTGGGTTGATGGTGCGTGTCATGTTGGCTGCTTCTGGTGTTCTGCGATGCGGTTCGGGTCGCTGATGGTTGTCACGCTGGTCGCCGTGCTGGTGCAAGTCGGCGAGATTGTCAGATGACGAGTTGGTTCCAATCTGGATTTCGCTGATGCGAAGACCTGATTGTTGAGCCATCGTACGAATCTCAGGGATGACAGATTCAATGGCAGCCCTACCTGATTCGTGGGTGGTCGCGGTAGCGATTTCGAGGCCGTTCGCTCCGGCACGAATTTCGAGTTGGACTGTGCCGAGGTCATCGGGTCGAAGGGTGATCGACAGTCGTGATGACGTACCGGTCTGTGATGCTTTCTGTGCGTGCGAGGTGACGAGCTGTGCAAGCCCGTCGACGACGGTGCTGAAGGAGTTTTGTGCGGCTGCGGGTGTTATCTGCGATGTTGCCGTTGTTGGGGTTGCGGCGTCGAGGCGAATGATTGGCTTGACGTCGTTGTTGTCGACGAGTTCGGGGGCTGCTTGGACAATGGTCTCGTTGCCCTGAGCAGCGTCTGAAGTGGGAGTTGAGACCGGAGCGACGCCGATCGGCTGTAAAGCCTCTGGCGATGCTGCTACCTCAATGTTTTGCGGAGCTGCAGCCGGCGCAGCTTGCCCTGTCGCTGCTGTGACGGCTGGTGACATTGGCATAGTCGGCTCTGCGGTAACGACTGAGCCACCCTGCCTGTCGACCATTTCGCCGTTGAGTTCGAGCGGCACGATGTCAGCAGTTGCTCTGTCACTGTCGAGTTGGGTGGCTGCCGTCACTGCTGCGACGTCGTCTTCTGTCGCAGCGGATGCTGATGCAACAGAGCCGACAGGAGTGGCCGATACCTGGTTGCCTGACATCATTCCGTTGAGTTGTTCGATGGTTGCATGCAACTCGTCTTCGTGTGCCACAGCGGCGTCGCCTTCAAGATCGATGTCGACATCCACCTCGACGCTGTGAGCGGCAGTTTGAGCACCATGATGTTGCATTGCGTTGTTCAACCACGCCGCGAACGCAGTGGAGCCCTGCGGAGTTTCAGCTTGGGCAGCGATCACCGTTGGGCCGTCGGTGACTATCGGGGTCATCATTCTGTTTCCTCTCGTAGTGAGCGTTGAAGTGAAAGTTCTTGGATTTCTCGGATTTGTTGGGCGGCACGCTGCTCGGCTTCGATTTTGATGATTCGAAGGTGAGCTTTTTCGAGCGATTTGCGGCGCTGGGTGTGTCGTTCTCGCACGGCTCGTGCGATGTCAGCTTCAGTTGCGCATGCAATTTCTGCTGATCGAGCGGCGCTCAACGCGTTCGCAGTTGCAGCTAGAATTGCGTCTTGTTCAAGTAGTTCACCGATGGTTGCGGAAGAACGGTTACTGCTGACCTGATGGCTGGAGGTTTCGTGTCGGCGGCGGTCACGCTTTGCTCGACGTTGCTGCATTGCGCGTTCCGACTCAATTGATGCTGCGTTGTCTTCCTCACGGGCTTTGAGTCGAAGGATTCGGGAGATTCGTTCTGATTTGCTGCTCATGAGGTGGTTGTCTCCGTGATTGCTGCGAGTTGTGTCCAGGCGTCGTCGGATGGGATCCGTTCGTCACTGGCTTGCCGAAGGAAGTCGTCGAGGTCTGATTTTGTGGCGATGGCGGCATCTGCGGTCGGGTTTGCGCCTTTCACGTACGCGCCGACGTCAATGAGGTCTTTTACTGATGCGTACTCTGCGAGAAGTTGACGTCCACGACGTGCGATTTCTGCGGTTGTGTCGTTGTAGACAACTCCTGAGAGTCGTGAGACGCTTGCGAGCACGTCAATTGCTGGGAAGTGTCCGCTGTTTGCAAGGGTCCGCGACAGCACGATGTGGCCGTCGACGATGCCTCGAACAGCGTCCGCCACGGGTTCGTCCATGTCGTCACCGTCGACCAGCACTGTGTAGATCGCAGTAATGGTGCCTCGGTCTGAGGTGCCTGCACGCTCAAGAAGCTGAGGGAGTGCTGACATTGTTGATGGTGGGTAGCCGCGAGCGGCGGGAAGTTCACACGCCGCAAGTCCGAGTTCTCGGTGCGCCATTGGGCCACGGTTAATAGAATAGATGCCGAGCCGGA
>JAAXJF010000069.1 GCA_012269985.1 Acidimicrobiaceae bacterium | reverse complement strand
ACGGTCGAATCAACGGAATGCCGCCAGCAACGTCCGCCTCAAACAGCAAGTCAACCACGTTGGAATCACCAACTTCGAACAGTTCTGCTCCATGATTGGCCAGGAGTTCTTTATTTCCCGTGACCACCGGCTTTCCGGCAGATAGTGCGGCGACAATGAGTTCACGGGCGGGTTCGATGCCACCAATCACCTCGACGACAACGTCGATTTCCGGGTCAGAGACCACTGCCATCGCATCATTCGTTAACGAGACATCGCCCAGTTCAACTCCACGGTCACGTGACATGTTTCGAACCGCCACCGAGGTGACGACAAGGTTGAGACCGGTGCGGGCAGCAATCGCGTCACGTTGGGCGCGCAACAGTGGCACCAATGCGCCACCAACATTGCCGCAACCGAGCAACCCGACGCGTACCGTCCGGGCGTCCGAGGAAACTGCTTGATCTGTCACCCTTGAGAGGCTATCTGCGAGCAAGTGCCCCAGCCCCGACACGCCTCATCGGGCTCCCCCATGCTTCGATAGTTCAATGACTTCTGAAAACAGCCCTGCATTGCAGCACCTTCGGTGGGAACACACCGAAGGCGACACCGTCGGCGCCATTGTCCTCAACCGACCAGAGCACCTTAACGCGCTGTCGGTAGCGCTCATGACAGAAATCGTTGAACTTTGTACCTGGATTTCGCGTCAACATGAGATCAAGGTCGTCATCATGCGCGGCGAAGGCCGAGCCTTCACTGCAGGTTTTGATCTCAATGACTTCACCAACGTCTACGGCGGATCTAACCCACGAGCAGGCGCCGAACTCGGACGCGTCATGGCAGACACCATCACCAATATGCGTCAACTCACCATCGCCGCAGTGCACGGACACTGTGTCGGCGGTGGCGTCGTGCTGACCGCCGCATGCGATCTTCGCATGGCTGCCACCGGAACCCGATTCTCAATTCCCGAAGTCGATCTCGGAATTCCCCTCGCGTGGGGAGGGGTTCCGCGCCTCGTGCGTGAGGTGGGGCCAGCCGTTGCGAAAGAGCTCATTTTGTCGTGCCGACCGTTCTCTGCTGAAGAGGCTCTGCAACTTCGCTTTATCAACCGCGTGGTCGCCGATGACGAACTCGTTACAGAGGCCGAGGCTTTCGCCGAATCGTTGGCGAGCAAACCCACATTTTCATTGCTCGCGACAAAGACACAGGTCAACGCGGTCATGGAAGAGATTGCGGGTACTGGCCGAAGCGCGAACGACGCCGACAGCCTCGTGGTTGCGCTGCATGACGAAGAATCTCGGGCGGCATCTCAGCGCTATCTCGAATCTCGATCTCGACCGTCTGGCAACAAATAATTCTCTGTCATCAGCGATCGAGATCAAAAGACGTCGGTGATGAGAAGATCGTCGTAGGTTTCGCGGCGAACCACAAGTCGGGCATCACCATCGCTGACAAACACGACTGCAGGGCGCGGCACCTTGTTGTAGTTCGACCCCATTGAATGGCCGTACGCGCCGGTAACCGGAGTGAACAGTAAATCTCCAACCGCAAGATCTTGTGGTAAGTGTGCGTCAGCAACCAGTACGTCACCGCTCTCACAGTGCTTACCGACAATGCGGGCTTCGAGTGACCTCTCTGCGAACGGGTCGCGAACCAGAGCGGCTTCATAACCCGATCCGTAGAGAACGGGTCGAGGATTGTCGCTCATTCCACCGTCAACCGACACGTACCTGCGTACTCCGGGGATGTCTTTCACCGTGCCAACCGAGTACACCGTGATCGCCGCTGCCGCTGCGATCGCCCTTCCTGGTTCAACCGATACTTGCGACGTCACGCCAAGGGTCTCGCATGCGTCAAGAAGGACCGAACCCCAAGTCGGAATGGTTGGCGCTTCTTCTCCCGCAACATACGGCACGCCAAGTCCACCACCAAGCACGAGTTCGGGGAGATTGAGCGGAACAGCAAATGCGGCCATCACCTCGGCAGCTTTTGCGAAGCTTGCTGCGTCAAACACATTTGAACCGATGTGGCAATGCACACCGATCAACGTCAGGACTGACGAGGCGCTCACCCGCTCGACTGCGATGAGCGCATCACCATTTTCAAGGTTGAAGCCAAACTTGGAGTCGTTCTGTCCGGTTGAAATGAATTCATGGGTGTGGGCTGAGACACCAGGAGTGATCCGAAGCAAGATGGGCGGAATCGGCGCACGAGATGACTCGGCGAGGCGCTCTAAACGATCGATCTCGTCAAATGAGTCGACGACGATTCGGTGCACGCCCGCATCAACCGCCATGGTGAGCTCGGCCACACTCTTGTTGTTTCCATGGAGCACGCACGCCGACGCTGGCACACCTGCAGAAAGCGCGATATAGAGTTCGCCTCCCGACGCAACGTCGAGCATCATCCCTTCTGAGTACGCAAGTTCAGCCATCGCCCGACAAAGAAAAGCCTTCGTTGCGTACACCGCCGATTGATGACCGAACGCCTCTACCGCCTCGCGGCATCGAGACCTCAAGTGCTTTTCATCGTAAATGAAGAGCGGGGTTCCGAATTCGGCTGCGAGGTCGGCGACGCGGACGCCACCCATCATGAGTGAGCCGTCGTCAGCAACCGATGCATGATCGGGAAGGAGGTTCTGAGGAAGTGCTGTCACATCTGCTCCGGGGCGTCGATGCCCAGCAGGCCGAGTCCGGCCGACAAGGTTCGGGCGGTGAGGTCACATACCGCAAGTCGAGAGCTGCGGATATCCCCATCAGACTTCAAGACCGGGCACTGCTCGTAGAACGAGGTGAACAACTGTGCGAGTTCGAAGAGATAGGTGCATAGCGGGTGCGGCGAGTTCGACTTAAGAGCATCGGAAACAACCGCCGGGTAGCCCAGCAGGTGTAGACCGAGCGCGCGCTCGGCAGGTTCACGAACTGCAATCTCCCCTGCCGACACACCTTCTTCGGCTGCTCGACGGAAAATGGAGCAAATGCGCGCGTGGGCGTACTGAAGGTACGGCGATGTGTTGCCGTCGAAGGCGAGCATGCGATCCCAGTTGAAGACATAATCGCGAACTCGATCGGTGCAGAGATCGGCGTACTTCACCGCTCCGATACCAATCATCTCGGCCACAGCAGCTCGCTCCGCCTCTGAGAGGCCTGGGTTCTTTTCCTCAACTGCCGCTGATGCGCGATCGACAGCCTCTGAGAGCAAGTCGACAAGCTTGACCGACTCGCCACTTCGACTGCGCAACATTTTCTTGTCGTCACCGAGCACATTTCCAAATGCAACGTGCTCAGCAGATACGCCCTCTGGCATCCAGCCAGCCATCTTGGCAACGGCGAACACCATTTCAAGGTGCTGCTGTTGTGGCGCTCCAATCACATACAACATGAGGTCAGCGCCGAGTCGTTCGACGCGGTCGATCACGCACGCAAGATCGCTCGTCGCATAGTTGAACCCGCCGGTTCGTGCTTGAACGATTAACGGCAACGGATCACCGTCTCGATTCGTGAACCCAGGAGGAAACACAACCTTGGCGCCGTCGCTTTCTGACATCAACCCTGATGCTTCGAGGCGCTCGAGGGTCGCCGGCATCAAAGGCTGATACTTGCTTTCTCCCATGAGGTCGTCATCGACGAGGAGGACACCCAACTGCTCGTACACGGTGTTGAAGTACGCCGTCGACATCGCAACGAGACGATCCCACAACACGTGTGTTTCGGGGTCACCGCTCTGCAGCAACACAACGCGCTGTCGAGAGCGTTCCTGAAACTCCTCTGATTCGCTGAACTTTGCATTGGCCGCCTTATAGAAACCGTCAAGGTCGCCTTGACCAAGACCAGAGGCCGCAACCTCTTCGCCAAGGTCGAGCAAGTGCTCGATGAGCATTCCGAACGGTCGTCCCCAGTCGCCAATGTGGTTCTCTCGAATCACCTTGTGCCCTGCGGCGGAATACATCCGGACGAGAGCATCCCCAATGACGGTCGAGCGAAGGTGGCCGACATGCATCTCCTTTGCCACATTCGGAGCGGAGTAATCGATCACCACAGTTCGTGGCTCAGCACTCTGATGCAACCCAAGATGCTCGTAGTTTGTGACTTCGCTCAGCAAGTGATCGATGGTGCTATCAGCAAAGGTGATGTTGATAAACCCAGGTCCTGCGACCTCAAGCGAGGCGCAGAGATCGTCAAGTTGACCTGACTCAACGATCTCGGTAGCGAGATCTCGGGGGTTACAGCCAAGTTGCTTAGCAAGAGGGAGTGCGCCGTTTATCTGCGCGTCAGCGTGATCACTCGGTCGCACCACAGGGTCAACTGCTCCCCCACCAGCGCGCTCAGAGAGCCATGGTTCTAAGCGCGCCGAAACAATGGCAATCGGGTCCGTTGCCACTGTCTCTGCAAGTGCTCGTTCATTCGCCATTGAACCACCATTGTGGCGGGAAGAGCGCTGAGAACGTCACCATGACAACAACGTGTCAGATCGTTGTGACACAGAACGTGTCACCAAACGCAAGTGATGACTCTGTCGTCACTTCACCAACGTTGTCTCCATGAAGTGCAGCGAGCATTCCACGGACCATTCCCCGGTCGACTGCGCAGATCACCGGATTCTCTGTCGCAATGTCACCGAATGGGCAATGGTCGTTAATGATGCGCAACTGATTTGACCGATTATCGGCGTGGGCAGCGAACCCATGAGCGGTCAAAGCATCTGCAACTGAGCGCATCGCAGCTCGGAGTGATTTCTGGCCACGCTCCATCGTTTCACCGGTGAGGCCCTCAGCCATCGCGCGTCCGTATTCTGCACCGACCTCCTCTGCAAGCACCTCAGCCTCTTCTCTCGGCAGTTTCGTCAACGCTCGACCGAGAAGAGACAACACAAGATCATCGCTTCGAACCGGGAACTCTGTCACCACATCATCGACGGCGACATACCGCTTAGACGGGCGGCCAGCGGAACCAGATCCTGCCCGGCCGCTATGGACTTCGAGATATCCGCCAGCCGCAAGCTTTTCAAGATGGTGCCGAGCAACGTTTGGGTGTACTCCGACCTCTTCCGCGACTTGAGAAGTGGTCACACCCTCACCATCGGCAGCATCACGGGCGAGGAGGTACACCTTGCGACGCGTCGGGTCTCCAAACGCGTCAGTGATTGCAGATACCGTCGCACTAAACGAGGCGGTTGAAGTCGACTTTGACGCCACAGGGAGAATTCTAGGAGGAATTTCCACTACCGCCGTCGTGCAAACCCCAGCACCCCTCGCCAGAATGGTCAATATGACAACGTCGAACGAACAACTCGTCGAAGCTCTCCGTCCCGTCGAAGACCCCGAGCTTCACCGATCAATCGTTGACCTCGGAATGCTGAAGCGTGCCGAACTTCGCGACGACGGCACCGCCGACATTCTTGTTGCGCTCACGATCGCTGGTTGCCCGCTGCGCAACGAAATTCAACAACGTGTCAACGGTGCAGTTTCGACATTGCCCGGTGTCACCGGAGTTGCTCTCGAGTTCACGGTCATGACCGATGAGGAGCGAGCCGCCCTTCGGGAAGTTCTTCATGGAAGCCCGGCTGGAACCGCAGGACAACAACAAGCTCATGGCCACGCGGAAGGCCGCGCAATCCCATTTTCCGAGCCTGGCTCAACGACTCGGCCACTACTCATTTCGTCGGGCAAGGGCGGTGTCGGCAAATCAAGCGTCACCACAAACCTTGCCGTGGCACTGGCTCGACTCGGTCACACCGTTGGCGTCGTCGATGCCGACATCTACGGATTCTCCATTCCGCGAATGCTCGGAACCGACCGTCAACCAACTGTGGTCGATGAGATGATTCTCCCTCCCGAACGCTGGGGGGTTCGCTGTATCTCCATGGGCTACTTCGTTCCTGACGGCGAGGCAGTCATCTGGCGAGGACCGATGCTGCACAAAGCCCTTGAACAATTCCTTACCGATGTGTTCTGGGATGCACCCGATTTCCTTCTCATCGATATGCCACCAGGAACTGGTGACATTGCGCTCAGCCTCAGCCAGTATCTCCCTCGGGGCGAGGTGTACGTCGTGACCACACCGCAGCCTGCGGCACAAAAGGTGGCACGATTGTCAGCCGCAATGGCAGAGAAGGTCAACCTGCCGGTTCGAGGCGTTATTGAGAACATGTCGTGGTTCACCGGTGACGATGGAACTCGTTACGAACTGTTCGGTGCAGGCGGCGGTCAAGAACTCTCCGAAGAATTGGAAGTCCCACTTCTTGGCCAATTGCCGCTCGTGCCTGCTCTCCGTGAGGGCGGAGATGACGGACAACCAATCACCGCAGTTGATGGCGACTCAGAGGCTGCTCAAGCATTCATGGCAATCGCCGAGCGCATCGCAGTTGACCTTCGCCCGCGGAAGGTCTTCAGTCCAGAACTCCGAATCGTCGACTAGTCAGTTCGGTGGAGCCGATACCCCGCTACCGATTCGAACGCATCGTTCAAGATGCAATCGATCTCATCCCGGACGAACTCAGCGCGGTCCTCGACAATGTGGCGATTGTCATCGAAGATTCCGCACCCGATGAGCCCGACCTCCTCGGCGTCTTCGATGGCGTTCCCATAACCGAGCGAAATGACTCGGAGGCGCCTTCGGTCATCACGATCTTCAGGCATCCGCTCTGCGCATGTGTTGCTGATGAACGAGAGCTCATCGATGAGGTTGCCATCACCGTGATCCACGAACTCGCTCATGCCGCCGGGATTGATGACGACCGACTCGATGAACTCGGGTGGGCCTGAACCCGCCCTCGGCGATAGTTTGCGCTCATGGACGCAGCGAGCGAAGGGTCAACTCCTCTTCCCCCGCCCCCGCCGTCTGGACTCGTCAGCGGCGACTACGCAATCAAGCCTCTCGGCGGTCTCGTTACTGCCATCGGTGTTCTCGTGCCGATCACTGCAGGCCTCGGGTTGCTGTTCGCACTCCTGAACGAACTCTCATTGAACGACGCCCGATTGTTTCTTGCGGGGTCGATTTCCGAAACCGAATTCGTGAACTCTTACGGGCCAGGGCTCACCCTGCAACTCGCCCAAACCCTCACACAACTCGGTGCAGGCATCAGCGTCATCGTCTGGATGAGACGCCTCGCATCACATCACGAGCAGATTGGAAGGACGTCAACTTGGAAACCGGCGTGGGCGGTCGGCGGCTGGTTCGTTCCACCGCTCATCTTCTATGTGATTCCGTTTCTCATGTTTCGGGAACTATGGAAGGCCACCGATCAACGCACTGAGTCGTGGACCACGTCACCATCAAGCCCCCTTATCACCGGGTGGTTCATCACGTTTGGAATCCTCCCCACCGGACTTGCCATCGGGCAATGGCTTGATCGATCCCCGCTCCTGGGCTCTGGCGCAACGGCAATGGCGGAAACTGCAATCAATCAGCGTCTCATCATTTGGGGATCTGCCCTTGCAAGCGTTGCCTCCGCAGCACTGTTCGTCGTGTTCGCTCGTCAACTCACCCGCCGGCATGAGGCACTGCTGAAGAGCCGGGGCATTAACTGAGATGGCGATCTACGTTGTCCGACACGCAAAAGCTGGTGAACGCCGTGTGTGGTCGGGAGACGACATCGACCGTCCGCTGTCAAAGACGGGCTGGACACAATCACACGCCCTTGCGGCGCGCCTCAGCACACGCGAACCAACCACATTGCTCTCCAGCCCGTATGTTCGATGTGTACAGACCCTTGAACCACTCGCTGAACTCACCGGCCTCGATATCACTATCGAACCCCGGATCTGCGAGTACGAACCCTTCGAGCCCGTGCTCGAGCTGTTGGCAGAAGTGCCTGATCGAGCTGTGCTCTGCAGCCACGGTGACATCATTCCGGCAACCATCGCCGCTCTTGAACGACGAGGTATGGAAATCACCTCGCAGGCCGATTGGCGAAAAGCCTCTGTCTGGGTCATCAAACGCTCGAAGCGGGGGCGACTTTCAAAAGCAAAAGCGTGGCCACCACCCAAACGCGGGTCGAAGAAGAACTAACCACCCACGCCGAGCTCGTCAGCAAGATTCTGAACGAGATCTCTCACTTCCGCCGGCGGGTTCGCCGCAAGACACGCAGCGACAAACGGTTTCGCTGCATCTGCATCTTCGACGAAGCGATACTGGATGATTCCCAAAAAGCACAGCGGGTCTGCATATGACGGATCAACTTGCACTGCTTCGACGAGCAGATCGACGCCCTCAGAAAATTGTTCGGCTCCCTCAACATCGTCTGGATTTTGTCGAGCAGCGAGGGCGAGGGTCCAACCTCGATACGTCAGCGCTTCCACATTCTGGGGATCTTCAACAAGCACCAGTGCGTACAGGTCAGCAGCTCTTACCGGGTCGACAAAGTTGACCGATCGTGCCTCTGCCAACAGAACTGCCGCAGTATCTCGAGAGTCGAGGCCGGTCATTGACTGACCCGAAAGCCGCTCCCCTAGAGCGTTGGCAAGCACAAAGGCGAGTGCACCGCCGACGACCAGCACAACAGCGATCACACCAGATATCGTTTTCCAACCGAAACGGAGACGCTGCTGTGGTTCGGCGGCGTCAGCGTCAAGCGACCTCAACACCTCAGCTGCTCTCGACACGTAACCACTGCGCAGTTCGGCGTGATCTTCGGCTGAAATATCTCCGGCTGCCAGTTCCCGATCGAGATCGTCGAGCGATGCGAACAGAAAATCTCGCTCGCTTGCTAACGCGTCACGATCTTCAGTCATCTGATGTGCCTCGATGTTGCTCACGAGCCTGTTCGACGAGGTCGTAATCACCTTCGGTTGGCACTCCGAGCGCCGCTGCCTCTGCGCGCCACCTCTTGAAGGCGAACCACAGTCCGACAAGTCCGATCATGAGGCCCGCCGCCGGCAGTGCCCAAATCAACGCATCGAATCCGGATGAACTCGGCACGAGCAACACTTTTCCACCGTACGAATTCGCGATCGCCGAAAGGATCTCGTCATCGGTTGCGACCCCGTCGTACACCGAGGCACGAATCTCGGCTCGAATCGCTTCAGATGCCGGGTTACGGGACTCAAACACACTCTCTCCGTCACACACGGGGCATGCCACCCGTCGAGAGATCGCGTCGATTCGATCACCAGGATTGAGAGGACCCGAATCGCGAGTAGACCCAATTGCGAGTAGTGCGACCGCAACAACGAACATGGCCGCCCAAGAGGGCCACGCCTTGAAGCGATGAGACATGCTCACAACCGCTCCCTGAGATTTTGAATGCTCGTTGACAAAAATTCGGCGGACACTTCAGAAATCACCCGGCCTCGAACAATGCCGTTCGGGTCAATGATCCACGTCTCTGGCACTTGAGCAACGCCGAAGCCGTTCTGGAATGAGTAGTCGACATCGAACACCACCGGCCAATCGCCGCCAAACTCGTCGAAAAACGCAGCGACGTCAGCGGGGTCGTCGTTCTGAACAATGGTGTAGAACTCTGCTCCGTTGACGCCCAGACTGCGCTGCTGATCGACAAATTCGATGAGTTCTGGATGTTCGTTTCTGCAGGGAATGCACGTGGAGGTGAAAAAGTTGAGCACAACCCACGAGCCGCGCCGGCGAGACAGCTCAAATGCGGTTCCGTCGTCGAATTCGCCCACCGCAGCCGGCGCTGCACGATCGAGCAGCACGGTGTCGGCGGTATCGGAGGAGGGCTCAACGACCAGCAACACTCCGAAGAGCACCGCAAGCACTACTGCAACGGCACCCGCAACAAAAGGGGCAACTCTGCGCGGAGGTACCGATGTTGACTCAGACATGTTGACCACTCGTTATCAAGGCCGACGTCGGGTCGGTCGGCCGGCGAGACCGACGAGATGGCAGAGCAGACAACACGGTGCCAATCGCCATCACTGCGCCGCCGATCCACAGCCACAGCACCATTGGCTTCACAAAAACTCGAAGCACAACCTCGTCGGCATCGGTCGCTGGAGGGTCATTCCCGTCGATCGTCAAGTAGACGTCGCTCGTCCATCCGGTACGAACACTCGGAGTTGGAACCGTCATCCCCTGCTGGAGGTAGGTCGTCACCGCCGGTGCATACACCTTCGTGTCATCGAGCAGAACGTCCGCCATCACCACATCGGCTCGTGCCGTGACCTCTGTCGATACTCCAACAAATTCGAAGGAATGACCCGACCATTCCACCGTCTCACCGCGGCCGATGGTGAGCGTGGCCGAGTGGGTGTACGAATTAGACGCGGCAAGCGCAACCGCGATGAGAATCACACCGATGTGCACCAGCATGCCGCCGTTGGCTCGACCGACGAGTCCTCGCAAGCCCTGGCGGCGGGTAGCCAACACGAGTTGCCGACCCGCAGCTCCGCCGGCGAATCCGCCCAAGAAAAACGCCAGCAACGGAGCGAGCCCATCAGCACCAACCATGACCGCAACCGCAAGGGACGCAACCCCGCACCACGCTGGCCAAAACAATCTGTCACGCAACGTTCCAGCGGAAGACGTTCGCCACGGCAACACCGGCGCTACTGCCATCAAAAATAGGAGAATCAACCCGATGGGCATCGATAAACGATCGAAATAGGGAGCACCAACAACGGTCTGACGATCTTGGAATACCTCAACGAGCAATGGGAAAACGGTTCCGAGCAAGACGATGAAGGCAAATAATGCAAAGACAACGTTATTTGCGAGGAATGCGCCCTCACGTGACACCGGTGAGTCGATTCGACCCGGGGCTCGAAGTGCATCACCTCGCCAGCCGATCAAACCCAATGACACAACGACCACCACACCAAAAAATCCAAGCAAGTAACCATCGATCTCGCCCGCAGCAAAGGCATGCACGCTGTTGATGACTCCAGATCGCGTGAGGAACGTGCCGAGGATGGTCAGCGCAAAGGTTGCGACGAGAAGGCTGAGATTCCACACCCGCAACATTCCGCGACGTTGCTGCACCAGAACCGAGTGGATGTACGCCGTTCCCGTCAGCCAGGGAAGAAGGCTTGCATTCTCAACCGGGTCCCAGGCCCACACACCACTCCATCCAAGAACCTCGTAACTCCACCAACCGCCAAGCAGGATGCCGATGGTCAACAGGCCCCATGAGAGTAGAGCCCACCGCCTCGTCTCCAAGAGCCATCCCTCCCCAACGCGACCGGTGATAAGCGCCGCAATTGCGAACGCAAACGGAACCGTGAAGCCGATATATCCGAGGTACAGCAACGGAGGATGGAAGAGCACAAGGATGTGGTTCTGCAGC
Organism: Acidimicrobiaceae bacterium; assembly: GCA_012269985.1. Lineage (GTDB taxonomy): Bacteria > Actinomycetota > Acidimicrobiia > Acidimicrobiales > Ilumatobacteraceae > Casp-actino5. Next base: position 17,069 of record JAAXJF010000069.1, on the reverse strand, counting down.
AACGGGTTGGGGCCTGGGCCATCAAAACCGACCGGTACCGTCGCACCGGGCGCGAATGGTGATGCAGGCCCAAAACTCACCAGGGCGAAGAACGTCATGACGACGTACATGACGACCAGAGCCCAAGCGACGAGCTCGTCATCTCGGCGCCTTGCGAATCGCAAGGCAACCCCTCCGGTGAAGAGCGCAAGAACGATCACCCAGAGCAAAATCGAACCCTCTAACGCGCTCCACATCGCTGCAACGTTGTAGAGCGCCGGCGTTGTCGACGATCCGACACGCTGCACGAAGTCGATCGAGTAATCACGTGAGAACAGCGCCCACTGCATCGCCACCACCGCTAGCACAGAGCCGGCGACAATGATTGCGGCATATATCGGAGCCTGACGAAGAGCCCGGCGATTCTCGCCAATGATTGCTACCGACGTGGCAAGCGCTCCGACCGAAGCCGCCACAAGTGCGATGAGGAGGCCGGCATTTCCGAGCGCTGCACTCATGCTGAACTATCGCACGCCGCCGAGTCGGCTTCTGCCTCTTCTAGGCGATTATCGTTTACTGCGACGTAGTCCTCGGAGTGCTTCACTTCGACGCGGTCACCCAAGAACATTCCCGAAGACTCGTCAAACACTCCGTGCACGACCACTGGCAGACACTCTTTGAAAATGCCGCCGGGTTCCCCGGCATATTCCACCTTAACCGATGCTCCGTTAAATCGAATATCGAACAGCGTTGCGCCTGTCGCAACGACGACAGTCCCCTCGCCCACCGTTCCCTGAATTCGGAGGCGCCGACCGGTGTCGCACCCAGAGCGTTCTCCGACCTCATCAACATTGCAGTAGTAGTCGACTGCGGTAGATAGCGCCTGAGTGATCACCACACCTCCTGCCACAACGACGAGAGCGAGCACCACCATGGGCATAATGCGCCGGCGCTGACGCTTCGGCGTTTGTTCGGGGCGAGGGGTGAGATCTGGTGTGCTCATAGCCACGGCTTTTCTTCATCAGACATGCCATCAGAAAGGCTCTTTCCTGATCTGACCGTGCGCCAGGCGAAGATGAGAATTGAGCCGAAGGTGATGGCGTATGAACCGAGAATGAATCCGGCGTCAGTCATGCGGTGACACCGCCTTCAGCCCGACGCTGTGCCAGAGCAGCATCGAGGCCGGTCTCTGCAGAGAGATCGATCATTGTCAGTACTCGAGAACGGTGTAGCAGTAGCCAGAGAAAGAGCAAGGTAAACGCAACAACCCCGACGAAGAGCGAAAACAACATCAAGCCGTCGAGAGAAACGTCGAGATCAGTGCCGAGAACTGTCGCTTCCTGGTGCAGACTTCTCCACAACCTCACGCTCCAGTGCACCAATGGCACCTCGAGCACAGCCAAAAGCCCAACGATTGCGCTGCGACGGGCTCGCTGCGAGCGGGAACCTTCGAGCCCTCGCACAGCGAGATAGCCGATGTAACTGATGAACAACAGTGCCGTCGTCGTTAGACGTGCGTCCCACTGCCAATAGACACCCCATGTGATTCGGCCCCACAGCATGCCCGTCACCAAGGTGACCGCCATGAAAACGACGCCGATTTCGGCGGATGCTCCCGCTACTCGATCGGCCTGCATCGAGTGACTCTTTCCGAACAGATGCACTGCAGAGGCAAGGGCGGTGACGATGAACGCGAGATATGCAAGCCACACCGACGGCACATGCACGTACATGATGCGAACCGCGTCGCCTTGATCGCGATCGGCGGGAGACAATAAGAGGCCAAACACGCCAAGCCACCCGATCATCACAATGGTGAGAACACCCAAGACGCGCGTAGCCGCCGTCGCAGTACCTCGACGAGAGGTCGTCGAAACGGTGGAAGGGGGGTCCAAAGTCATGTTGTGCTGTCTACTTCAGTCATCGATGAGTGGGCCAAACACTAACGAGCCTCCGAAACTGAACACAACGGCGAACACCGAAAGAAGGCCCAACCACGGCCAGCCTTCCGACACCACCGTTCCTCCAGCTCCAAACGCCGCTTCCGCCGCCCGTGTCGCCCCGATGAGGACAGGAGATGCAACCGGCAATACGAGAAGCGGAAGCAACGACTCCCGACCCCGCACACCAGATGCAAGACCTGCGTAAATCGTACTCACTGCCGAGAGGCCACACGTTGCGGAGATCGACGACGTGACGAGCAACACAAGGCCGGAGATGCGTAGATCAATGCCGTACATCACGATCGCTCCGACGATGAGAACTACCTCGAGAATGATGAGCTGCACAATGAGTGCGAAGCATTTCCCCCAAAACACTGCGGACATATCGGCTCCTGCGACCCGAAGTGCATCGAGAGCGCCGTCAGCGGTTTCGACTGCGAAACTGCGCTGGACGATGATCATTGAGGAGAACAGCATCGCCAGCCACACCAGACCCGGAGCAGTTCGTTCGAGAATCGCATCTCCATCAAGGGCGAAAGCAAACAGCACGAGCGTGACGAGAGCGAACGGCATGATCTGAGAAGTGAGCACTTTCGACCGTTGCTCAATCCGAAGATCTTTGGCACAGACCGCGCGAACCATCTGCAGGCGACTCACAGAACTCATTGGGAATCACCCACAACCACTCCACCGGCAAGACGAACTTCCTTCGTCGCAAGTTGCTGAGCTCGATCGAGCTCATGGCTTGAGAGCATCACGGTTGCCCCAGATGCCGACGCGCGGCGAAGCACCTCGTCGACTTCGTCTCGGGCATCACTGTCGAGGCCTGCATGGGGCTCATCAAGAAGCCAGAGCCCGGCTCGCCTCACCACCAAAATCGCAAACGCGGTGCGCCGGCGCTGGCCTGCCGACAGCCCACGAACCCGCACCGATGCGAGTCGTCCATCAAGCCCCATAATCGACATCGCTTGGCGCAACTCGTCGTCTCCGGCTCCGATGAGCGAACCCCAGAATTCGAGATTTTCGCGCACGGTGAGATCGTCGTAGAGACCATTGCTGTGCCCGACTATGCCGACACGGCTCCTCACACTCGCTCGCTGAGACGTCAGGTCTGCCCCCATCACCGTGCCTTCACCTCGAGCAATCGGAACGAGACCGGCACAGAGGCGAAGAAGGGAGGTCTTCCCTGCGCCGTTTGGGCCCGTCAACATCACCACTTCGCCACGGTTGACTAAGAGGTCGAGGCCCGCAAGCGCGGGGAAATCGCCCAGCAACACCACGACATCACGCAGTGTCACCGCAACCGATTCGTCACCTTGTGCGGACAACTCCACGCCCACACGCTAGGCGCACTCGGCACGACTCCCCTCCTCTGGCCACATCACAACGACAGATAACGTGACCTCGTGCCACAACGCCGTCCCCGCGCAGACTCCGAATCTGGATACAGCCTGCGCGAGGTGCTCGGCCGAGCCCATCGGCAAGGCCCCACCGCACGGTGGGCCCGGTTCTATCGACATCATTGGCGACGGCTCCGCGCCCGAAGTGCTCAACGATGGGAACGCCCAGCAGAACCTCACGATTGGAGGTGGGCTGTCGGCTTGGTTGGCCGAGCGCTGGTCACCGCGGGCCTTCTCATGCTGGGCTTCGTCGGCTACCAGTTATGGGGAACGGGGCTGAGCACGGCTGCAGCACAGGCCGACCTGAAAGCACAGTTCGCCGCATCACTACAGACGACAACAACCGAGGTAGCGGTCGTCACGACCGAGGTTGCCGTCACTTCAGTCGCAACCACCTCAGCTCCTAACCCAGACTCGTCGACAACAACATCGGCACCGAAGCCGACCGGCCCAACCACCACCGAAGTTGAACGCCAAGTGATTCCCGAATTTTCATCTGGTGATGTCGTCGGTCAACTCGTGATCCCTTCGATCGACGTTGATTTCTTTGTCGTGTCTGGAGTTGGCGTTGAAGAGTTGCGTCTCGGACCAGGCCACTTCACGGACACCCCTCTACCTGGCCAACTCGGGAACAGTGCAATCGCAGGGCACCGGACAACGTACGGCCAACCATTCCACGATCTCAACCAACTCGCAGCAGGTGATGACATCGTCATTACCACGGCCTTTGGCACCTACACCTACGAGGTACGAGACCTCAAGGTGGTCGAACCAACCGACTACGGGGTTGTCTCCACAACAGACCCGAACATCGCAACGCTGACCCTCACCACCTGTCACCCGAAATGGTCCGCTGCACAACGGCTTATCGTCTCAGCTGAGCTCAACGAACTTGAGTCAGACCGTGTGCTACCAACCGAAACCGACACCGACGAACCCACCGAAGAAAGCACAACTGCTCCTGCGCCGAGCGAGAGCAGCACATCATCAACATCGACTGCAGCCACGTTGCCGACAGACACTTCCACGACGGCCGCAGAAACGCTCGAAGCCGAGCCCTCTGAACCGGCGTCAACTCCAGACGAACCGAGCGCCGGCACCTCGCAGAGTGAGCAAGCCTTCTCCGCCGGATGGTTTCACGACTCGACCGCCCTCGTTCAGGCGCTCATCTGGACGGCCATCCTCATTGCGCTGCGAGTGGCGGTCACCCAAGTAAGCGCACGGCGAAAGAGCTGGTGGCCGATGCTCCCCATCTCGCTCGCTCCGGCTGTGATCGGGTTGTACTTCTTCTACGTCAACGTGAACAACCTCGTGCCACCAAACCTGTAATGGCGGCAGCTACTCAGCGAGAAAGCGCGGAGGTCGCTTCTCCATAAAGGCAAGTCGCCCCTCTTCGGCGTCGCTCGATGCCCATGCACGGAGGCGAAGATCTTCACTGCGCGCAGATGCATCTGGAGCTCGCGCTGACTCGTCGAGGGCTGCTTTGTGAGCGACCACCGTAAGGGGCGCCTGCGTTGCAAGCACCCGAGCCCACTCGATGGCATCGCCTACATCTCCGATGCGATGAACCGACCCTGAGCGATGCAATCGATCGGCATCAAATACTTCTGCACCAACCAACATGGCTCTCGCAATCCCCCAACCGAATTCTCGGGTCATGCGATCGATCGTCCACTGATCAACTGCAAGACCAAGCTTCGCGGCAGGAATTCCAAACGTGCTGCGCTCGGTTGCGATACGAAGGTCGCAGCACATCACGAGTTGAGTTCCAGCACCGAGCGCGGGTCCGTCGATCGCTGCAATGACCGGCACTTCACACTCGGCAAGCGCTCGAAGCGCGGCCCCTAACGCAGCATGAAAAACTTCTGACTCGGCTCCTGAAAGATCCGCGCCGGCACAAAACGCTGGAGGTGCACCTGTGAGAACGACAGCACGTGTCTCAGGTAATGAGACCTCCATAAGGGCCGTAGCGAGTTGCTGCAACGTCTCGGTGTTCACCGCGTTTCTGCGCTCCGGTCGATCGATAGTGAGGAGAAGGATCTCCGATTGTGGCCGTTCCACTCGTACCATGGGAGCACCCTATGGCAGATGAACAACGACGCTTGAATCCCGCCGATCAGGTTCGGCAGCGACGTGCTGTTGTTGCGCGCTGGACACTGCTCGCGAACCGCGTCGGTTATCTCGTTCTTGCCCTTGCGGTCGCAACCTTCATCATTGCGTTCGCCATCGGGTTTTCTTCCACGCTGGCAACAACTGTTGTCGTATGCCTCATCATCTCATTCGTGTTGCTTGCGCCGTCCATCGTTCTCGGGTACGCCGTGAAAGCAGCCGAGCGAGAAGATCTCGAAAACAATCTGTAGACCTGCCCTTTTCTCTCCTTACCTTCACTTCGACATGACTCAACTCCGACTGACGGCCCCGATGCGTCGCCAACACATCCTCGACTGCGCCCTTCCGATCTTTGGGGAGCACGGCTTTCATGACACCTCGATGAATGACATTGCCAATGCTGCCGGCATCACAAAACCGGTTATTTATCAACACTTCGCCTCGAAACGAGATTTGTATTCAGCGCTCATCACCGAACTTGGTGAGGAAATGATTGCAACAGTCACTCAGGCGACCGGTGATGCGAGCGACGGAAAAGCGCAGACCCAGCAGGGCTTTCACGCCTACTTCACATGGGTTGATCAGCATCAAGATGGTTTCCGAGTGCTCTTCGGCGGAGCCGCCCAACGCGATAACGAATTTGCGTCACACCTCCGACAAATCAGATCAGGGATTGCGAATGCAGTGGCGTCGATGATCGTTGCCGATATCGACCCCGAAGAGCAATCGCTGATCGCTCACGCCATCACCGGTCTTGCCGAGGGAGCAAGCCGCAGACTCATCGAAAACAATCTCGAATTCGACCCCGATGAGGTCGCAACCGCAATGAGTGCGCTTGCGTGGGCAGGTCTAAGGGCACTCAACCCAACGTCGTGATGATCGAGTTGCGGTTTCGGCGACTTCGTCTGAACACCGTTGCGTAAATCGACATAAGATTGCGCTATGGCGATCGCTGGCGAACATCATCCTGCGTTCGAGGAATATTGCAACTGCATCTTCGAACTTCGGGAAGACGGCGTAGATGTAATTCAGGCCCGCATTGCTGAACGCCTTGACGTCAGCCGGCCCGCTGTGAGCGAGATGATGCGCCGCCTTGAAGCCGAAGGTCTCATCGACACCGACCCGTCGATTGCGTTGACCGCAAAAGGGGAAGCGCTTGCCCAGCGGGTAGTTCGTCGTCACCGGCTTGCCGAGCGTTTTCTCACAGATGTGTTGCAGCTCTCATGGGCAGAATCGCACCATGAAGCAGGGCGTTGGGAGCACGTGATGAGCGAGTCCGTGGAGGCTGCGATGAATCGTCTCCTCGACTCGCCAACGACGTGTCCACATGGCAACCCAATTCCGGGTTCGGGTTATGAGGCCCCCGACGCAACTGCCCTCATCGATCACGCTGTCGGCGACGACTTCACCATCATTCGTATACCTGAAGAGCTTGAGTTCGAGGATGGAACTCTGGAGTTCTTAGAAGAGTTTGGGTTCACCCCAGGCCGACATGGCTCTGTGCAGTCAACGACTCATGATGGTGGCCTCGTTGTTGACCTCGATGGAACCACCGTTGAAGTGAATGCGTTCATCAGCGAACGAATTCTCGTCACCGCATAACGAACGATTATGCGCAACTCACACATCTTTCTTGCTATCGCGACCTGCCCGATGTTGGCAGCATGCGGTTCCACCTACATCGACGAGTCGCTTATTGAATCCTCAACCACGGTTGTTGAAACCGTTGACGTTACCGAGATGCCTGACCGAACCTTTTCGGAACACCTCGATGTCATCGATCAGTCACTCAATGACCTGAGCGACGCCATCGTTGAGAACGACGGCTCAGCTGACGTCATGTTGGCGACGATTCTCGAGTCGTGGGGCAGCATTGAGGCGCAGGTCAAGGCTGACTTTGCTGACAGTCACTTCGGCTTCTACGAGGTAATGGTCCTCGCCGAGCTTTCGGTTGAGCGCCGCCGGCCGGCCGACGCATCGAAGGCGTGGAAACTCTTCATCGATATTGCCACAGCGATTCAATAACCACTCGCCCCGCAACCCTCAACTGCTATCTGAGGCTGCGTCGGCTACGCCATCGATGCCGGTAGTGGCCGCGAGTGCACAACGCTCAGCCGCTGAGTTGAGCGGGTCAGCGCAACGAAGAGAGACCGCAAACCGCGATCGTTCGATTCAACGATGTCAGCGGGCTCAACAACGATGACGCCATCAAGTTCGAGACCTTTCACAACGCTCACCGGCACGACGGTGACGCCTCTGCCGAGCCCTGCTGCGGCTCTGCCGTGTTCAACACCTGCGTCGTGAAGGGCAGCCGAGATCTCGTCGCAACGATCGTCGGTTGCAACCACCGCCACCGAACCGCTTGCCAACTCGTCGCTCAATCGACGAGCTTCTTCAGCAACGACCTGGCACAGGTCTGACGTCAAGATGATGTGCGGATCTGTATCGCCCTCACGCACAGAATCTGGAGCGCGCAAGCCTGGTGCTGCAGCCGCCATCACCCGATTCGCAAGGTTCATGATCTGTTGCGGAATGCGGTAACCCACCGACAGGCCAATCACCCTCGGCTCACGGCGGCTTGGAAGGTGCTCGAGCACATCGGTCCAATCAGATGGCGCTGAGGGACCAGTCGCTTGGGCGATATCACCAACAACCGTCATCGAACCATTGAGTGACCTGCGAGAAACCATCTTTAATTCCATCGGCGAGAGGTCTTGCACCTCGTCGACAACGATGTGGCCGTATAAGCGAATCTCGTCAGCATCATCGATTTTGCCTGCACGGTTTGGACGGGGACCGAGGGCCTCGCGGGCATCGTCGAGTAACGCAACATCGGCAGCGGTCCACTCAACCTCATCGACCGAGGCAATCCGCGGACGGTGCAATAAGCTCTGCTCGTCGGCACTCAGCAAGCGCCCGCTCGCCGAACGAATAAGTGCTGCCGACCCAAAGAGGTCGTGGAGCAACTCGGCTGGGGTGAGCACCGGCCACATCCGTTCAAACATTTCACGCACGTCGACTCGCCCACGCAGTTCGGCACGCACGGCTTCTGGTGTGGCATCACTCTCCCGCCAGTTCGCGGCCAACGCTGACCAAATCTCATTTTCGACATGTCGTCGGGCGGCATTATGACGTCGCTTCCCGCGGCGAGCATTTTTGATGATGGCTTCGCTTTCAGTGGCGCGAAGTCGCACGTAACCCGATCGGAACGGGAACGTCACGTCGTCGCGCAGAGGTCGCTCACGATCTCGAATTGCACGGTCGATCACTCGTGACATCTCGGGCTTGCCCTTCACTCTGGCGGTCGCTTCGGTATCGGTTCCACGAACCTTCACACCGGGGATCAAGTCGGCGAGCACGACCTGCTCGATACCCGCCTCTCCTAGCGATGGCAAGACCTGTTCGATGTAGCGAAGAAATACCCGGTTCGGGCCGATTACCAGCACGCCTTGGTCTTCGAGTGGAAAGCGATGGGTGTATAGCAGGTACGCCGCACGATGAAGTGCAACAACGGTCTTTCCGGTGCCAGGACCGCCTTGCACGACGAGAACGCCTGACTGGGGCGAGCGAATGATTTCGTCTTGCTCGGCCTGAATCGTTGCAACGATGTCGCCAAGCGTGCCGGTGCGGCCTCGCTCAAGCGAAGCGACCAGCGTGCTGTACCCTCGCAACTCATTTTGGGTCGAGGTGAGCCCATCATCACCGATGCCAATATGGCCCTCGCCGAAAAGTTCATCTTCCAGACCGAGTACTGATCGTCCCTCGACCACGAAATGTCGCCGTCGAACAAGACCCATCGGGTCTCGACCCGTTGCGCGGTAAAACGGCTCTGCTACCGGTGCACGCCAATCGACCACCACCGGTTCTCTGTCTTCATCACTTACTGCGAGACGACCGATATGAAATGCCTCAATCTCCGAGGACTCAGGGTCATCACGATCAATACGACCAAACACAAGGGCTGCATCGCCGAGATCAAGCTCGACAAGGCGTTTCACCAGTGCCTCATCAACAGCGTTGCGTTCAAAACGCGCCTGAAATGTTCCTCCCAAATCGGCCTCATGCATGTCGCGCATTCTCCACGCTGCGCTTCGGCTGCTCTCTAAGCACTCATACGCATGGTCGACAAACTGTTGTTCGTCAGCGATTTCTGGGTGTAACTGGGTCATCGTTGTCGGTCTCCATCGCCGTCTTCGGGGGTGAACTCGGCTATGGAGTCCGTCAAGTGTACCCGTCCAGATATCTTCAACGGTGCCGATGGCTTCCTCTTTTATGACCGACTCACCCTTCCTGAATGCTGGCGCCGGGCGTCCCGCACAACACACGCCTGTGTGGTTCATGCGTCAAGCTGGTCGGAGCCTTCCCGAATACCGAGAAATTCGCGGCAGTGGGTCGATTCTTGATGCCATCGCCCAGCCCGAACTCTCGGCCGAGATCACGCTGCAACCCGTTCGTCGGCACAACGTTGATGCCGCAGTGCTGTTCAGTGACATTGTTGTACCAGTGCACGCAACCGGGTTTGGTATCGATGTCACACCCGGAACCGGGCCAGTTGCGGAGCAACCATTTCGCTCACGCAATGATCTACAACGCTTGCCGCCGCTGACGCCCGAGCACATTCAACATGTCACCGAAACGGTTGACATTCTCGTCAACGAACTTCCGGCATCGGTTCCGCTTCTTGCATTCGCAGGAGCGCCGTTCACCGTTGCGAGCTATCTCATCGAGGGTGCTCCAAGTCGCACGTATCAACACACGAAAGCGATGATGCACGCTGAACCTCAGCTCTGGCATGACTTGATGGAATGTCTGTCCGATTACGCCATTGAGTTCATTTCCGCTCAACTCACCCACGGTGCCCGCGCCTTTCAACTCTTCGACTCATGGGCGGGGTCGCTTTCAGCTGGTGACTACGACACCTTTGTTGCACCGCACTCGACACGGGTGTTTCACACATTGAACGAGCGCCATGCCGATGTCCCAGGAATTCACTTCGGCATCGGATGTGACCACCTTCTCGAATCGATGTACGCAGCGGGACCACAGGTTCTGGGTCTCGACTGGAGAACACGAATTTCGTCTGCGCGTGAACGTATGGGATCTGACCTTGCCGTCCAAGGCAATCTTGACCCAGCGCTCGTACTTGCGGGAGTGAATGTTGCGCTCGATGGTGCAATGGAGGTGCTTCGCGACAATGGTGGTCACCCCGGCCACATCTTCAACCTCGGGCACGGTGTCCAACCGGATACCGATCCCGGAGTCCTCACTGAGGTTGTGGCTTTCGTGCACGAACAAACCGCCATGGAGCCCTCCCCCTCATGACCTCCCCAAAGCCTCAACCACACACCGCCGTCATGTTGATGGCGTACGGAACCCCTCGCCACCGCGACGAAATCGAGTCCTACTACACCGATATCAGACGGGGCCGCCCACCAACTCCTGAGGCTCTCGCTGACCTCGTCGCCCGCTACGAGGCGATCGGCGGGCTTTCACCGCTAGCCGAACTCACCGAACGTCAGCAACAACGTTTGCAGCAAGAACTCGACGCAATCGACCCCGGTGGCTATCGCGTCGAACTCGGCCTCAAACACGCCGACCCAAAAATTGAGGCGTCTGTTGAGCAGCTCGCCTCAGAGGGTGTCACGAAGATCACCGGCCTTGTCCTCGCCCCTCACTATTCGACGTATTCCATCGGGCAATACCTCGACCGAACGCGAACTGCAGCTGAGCCGCACAGCATCTCTGTTTCTGGTGTCGACAGCTGGGCGACAGAGCCCGCATTTGTTGAGTTCATCGCCAGCGATCTTGCGGCTCGTCTCGAACAGATGCCAGCAGACAGCCATGTTGTCTTCACCGCTCACTCATTGCCTCAACGAATTATTGATTCAGGTGACCCCTATCCAGACGAGCTTCGCTCCACTGCACAGGCAGTTGCTGGCCGAGTCGGCCTCGAGGAGGGCAACGGTTGGTCAATCGGTTGGCAGAGCGCCGGACGTACCCCTGAGCCGTGGATCGGTCCGGACATTCTCGATGTCATCGATGACCTCGGAGCGAACGGCACACACCGTGGAGTGATCGTCAGCGCAGTCGGATTCGTCGCCGACCATCTCGAAGTGCTGTATGACCTCGATATCGAAGCTCGGGCCCGCGCCGAGCAGGCTGGGTTGGCATTCGATCGCACCGCGTGTGTCAACGATGACCCAGCGGTCTTACACGCTCTTGCTCAACGGGTCGTCGACGCGGGTTAATCACAATGCCAACGGCCGATCGAATCGTTGTTATCGGCGGGGGCATCACCGGGGTTGCTGCTGCGCATCGATTGGTGACCCTCACGAGCGGCACCGATACCGAAATCGTTCTGCTCGAAGCCGAGGAACGCCTTGGTGGAAAGATTCGCACCTCCCGTTTTGGCGCATCACTTATCGACGAATCGGCTGACGCGTTTCTTCTTCGCACCCCGCATGCCGTTCAACTTGCCTCGTCGGTGGGTCTCGGCGAGCAACTCGTGTCACCCACGTCAGCATCGGCAGGAATCTGGGCGGGAAAGCTGTACCCGATCCCTTCTGATCTGGCATTGGGTGTGCCAACGTCACTGACAGCGGTCGCTCGTTCAGGGCTGCTCCCGACCACCGCGCTCGCTCGAGCGGCGCTCGATCTCGTTCGGCCTCGGAGCTCGATTGATCATGACTCCATTGGCGAGTGGGCTCGGAGCCGATTCGGGTATCACGTACACGACCGGCTCATTGATGCTCTCGTCGGCTCGATCTACGGTGCCGATACCGATCGTTTCAGCCTGCAAGCAGTTCCGCAATTGCACTCGCTCTCGCAGGCGGGTCGGAGTGCGCTCATCTCCGGTCGTAAATTACGAAAAGTAGCTTCGCCTCAAGGCGGCCCGATCTTTGGCGCACCTCCTCTTGGGATGGAACAACTCATCCACTCGACCGTCGCTGCACTGCAGCAACATGGTGAAGAGCGCGCACGCGTCATCAGTGGGTCACCGTGTCGGTCGTTACAGCAGACGAACACCGGATGGGTGGTCAACGACATTGAGGCCGACGGCGTCATCGTGGCAACCCCTGCACACCATGCCAGCCGCCTCTTCGATGGGGATCTCAGAACAGCACTGGGTTCATTCGATACATCGGATGTCGCAATCGTCACCGTTCGCGTCACCGCAAACGAGTGGCCTGAACATCTTCAGAATCGCTCCGGTTACCTCATCCCTAAATCTCAACAACGGCTGGTGACGGCGGTGTCGTTTGCGTCTCAAAAATGGAGCCATCTGGCACAAGAGGATGGTTCACAAATTCTTCGAATTTCTCTCGGGCGCGACGCTCTCCCGATCGATCGTCTCAGTGATGCTGATCTGGTGAACCATGCCATTGAAGAAACATCTCAGCAGCTCGGAATTCACATCAATCATGCAGAAACAAGGGTCTCTCGCTGGACCCATGCATTCACCCAATATCGACCGCATCACGCCGAACGAGTTGCTGCGATCGATGGTCTGCTACCCCGTCACCTGCAACTCGCCGGTTCGTCATATCGAGGCATCGGGATTCCTGCGTGCATCGCAGATGGCACCCGCGCGGCAGAGGAATTGCTTGCATCGATGGCAAACTAAACGCAATGTCACGTCGCTTTGCGCTCACTGTTGGTGCGGTAACCCTCATCGTCACAGTGATGTCGGTCGCCTTTTTTGACGATAGCGACAATGCAGTGACGGCGACGTCGACAACCACAACTGTCGCTGCGACAACCACGACGTCCACCTCGACGACAACGACATCTACAACGTCAACGACGTCCACCACGACAACAACAACGACGACAACCACTCTTCCGACGCCGGTCCCTCCCCCCTCAGACGACTGGGCAGCAGAGCCCGTGATCGAGCTCGGAACCATTTCGATTCCCGCTATCGACGTCGAAATGGGGTTGCACGAGGGAATTCGACTCACCACCCTTGACCTGGGCCCTGGCCACTGGCCCGGAACTGCGATGCCTGGAGCTCAAGGTAATGTCGTTGTCGCCGGTCATCGGGTGAGCAAACACCAAGTGTTCCTGCGCATCAATGAACTTGTCGTCGGCGATGAGATCATTTACGAGACTGACGCTGGGCGTTTCGTCTACGCCGTCACCGAGATGCACGTGGATGAACCGTCAGACCTCTGGAGAAGCAATCAAAGCCCGGAATACACAACCACGCTGTTTGCATGCCACCCGCCCGGTTCGACCGCCCAGCGATACGCCGTCTCTGCAACGCTGGTGCGATGACAAGACGGCAATCTTGCGTTGCCTCGCTTCTTTCAGGGGTACTGGTAGCCGTATCAATGCCCCCTTGGGGATTCTGGCCCGGAGCATTTGCCGGAGCGGCGCTGTTGTTTTCGCTCCATGCGGATCGCTGGCAAGACCGGTGGGTTCTGGGGTTGCTGTTCGGGATTTCTTGGTTCGGGCCCACCACTGCGTGGATGTACTTCCTAACCGCGCCTGGTTACGTTGCTGCAGTTCTGTTTTTTGCGGTGCTGCATGCGTTCGCCGCCGCTGTTCCGACGCGCTCACGGTTTGGGAGAGTCGGGGCACACTCACTCGTTGAAATGGCGCGGCTCGTCATGCCATTCGGCGGCATTCCGCTTGCAACGCTCGGCATCGGCCAGGCAGGGGGGCCGCTTCTTCCAATCGCCCGGCTTGGGGGCGTGCCGTTGCTCACCTTGACGGTATTTGCGATCGGGGCGATGATCGCCGAACTCGTCGCAACCCGTCGACACCCGACTGGCCTACGTCGCACATCAATGTGGATGTCGGCAACGTTGGTCGTGCTCTTCACCACTGCTCTCGTTGCACCGTCTGGTACCGATCTTGCCCCTGTCTCAGTTGCCGCAGTGCAAGGGGGCGGTCAACAAGGAACAAGTGCCCTTGACGTGCCTTCGATCGATGTCACCAATGCGCATCTCACTGCAAGCCAATTCATCCAAGTAGGCGAGGTCGATATGGTGCTGTGGCCTGAAAATGCGATTGACGTCAATCGGCAACGATTTGCTGACAGCACTGTCGCAGACCTCGTTCGTGCCGAAGCCTCGCGTCTCAGTGTGCCGTTTGTCGTCGGCGTTACTGAAGATGCTGAGTTTGTCTACGACGTCGAGACCGGCAACTTTGTCAACGCTCAATACGTCGTCATGCCTGACGGAGATGTCGTCGACCGATACGTCAAGGTCATCAAAGTACCGTTTGGTGAGTACATCCCATTTCGATCACTGCTCGAATCTTTGGGCGCCCCGACAGGGCTCATCCCGAAAGATGCGATCTCTGGAACCGGGCCTGCTGTCGTCGACGTCGATGGCGTTGGCACATTTGGAGTCGTGATCTCGTGGGAGGTGTTTTTTGGAAGCCGCAGTCGTGATGCGGTGACCTCAGGGGGCGAGATCATTATCAATCCGACAAACGGGGCGAGTTACACGTGGACAATTGTCCAAAGCCAGCAGGTTGCTTCGAGCAAGCTTCGAGCGGTCGAGACCGGTCGATGGGTAATTCAGGTTGCACCCACCGGCTTCTCCGCCACCGTCGATCCCTCTGGCAATGTGCTTGAGCGAAGCGATATCAGTGAACAGATCGTGCTGTATTCGACACCGATGAGGCGCTCAGGAACAACGGTCTACACCCATATTGGTGATGCACCGTTTGCGATTGCTGCGTTACTGCTCGTCATCATCCCGATGATGCTGACTCGACGGTCACGGTCACCGGACCATCGTTCACAATCGACACCTTCATCTCCGTCCTAAATCGGCCGGTTTCAACGCGAAAACCGCGATCTTGGAGTTGGGCGACGAGGTGCTCGATCAAGGGTTCTGCTACCTCTGGACGAGCAGCGGCAATCCAGCTTGGCCGCCGACCCTTCGATGTATTTCCGTACAGCGTGAACTGCGAAACTATGAGCAGCTCAGCACCAATCTCGGTGGCTGAGAGATTCATCACGCCGTCATCGTCATCGAACACTCGAAGATGAGAAATCTTTTCTGCGATGCGTTCGGCATCGGCCGTTGTGTCATCATGCGTCACCCCAATAAGTACGCAAAGGCCTCTTCCGATGCTGCCCACGCGATCGCGTGAGTCACCATCGACGACGTCTACCGCTGCCTCTTCGACTCGTTGGATGAGGGCTTTCACCCGCCCAGCCTGCCACGATCTAAAATTTTTCGGCATTCTCGAAGTAATTTCGGAAAGAATATTGAGAACTTTCTGAAAGATTCCGTGTTCTTCATGCTCTGGACAGGTGACTATGAAGGACCACGCCGAGAGACCAACGTATGGACGAACCGATGATCACGAGCGACGGTGCAGTCGACGCCGAACTGGTGTCGTCGTACCTTGCCGACGACAGATCAGCACTTGGTTCGATCTACGACCGCTACGGGCAGTCGCTCTTCGACACCGCAACGGCAATGACGAACAACCGCGACGACGCCTCCGACATGGTGCAAGACGTCTTCGTGCTTGCAGCCGAGCGGCTTGGTCAATTGCGCGACCCATCGCGACTGAAACCGTGGCTCTTCGCAATTCTCCGCAACGAGGTCTACCGACGGTCTCGACGACGGTCGCGTCAAGCAATCACCGACTTCTCATCTCCAGAGCATGACGCAATGCTTCCCTCCACCCCCTCCTCTTCCGATGCTGTCGATGATGCACTCGAAGGCGCTGATCTCGCCGAGCTTGTTCGAGCCGCAGCCTCAGGCCTTGACGCTCGCGATCAACTCGTCCTCGAACTCAGCGTTCGCCAGGGTCTGAGCGGAGATGACCTTGCCGACGCGCTCGGTGTGTCGGCGCAACAAAGCTACGGACTTGTTCACCGGATGCGCGAACGAACTGAGCGCAGCCTTAGCGCATATTGTGTTGCGCGCCGAGGCCGGAAGGAATGCGACGAACTCGACGCCATTCTCAAAGGGTGGTCGGGTGACTTCACCGTGTTGCTTCGCAAGCGAGTGTCACGACATATTGATGCATGCAATACCTGCGAGCGTTCGCGGCGTCGATTTGCTCCTCTCGCACTTGTTGGTGCGGCACCGGCATTCGCAGCACCGATCGGTCTTCGCTCCTCAATCCTCGAGCGGGTTGCCCTGCTCCATCCGGATATACCGACCGGGTCGGGTGGAGATGGCTCCACATCGTCATATACAACGACCACCTCGCCAACAACTTCAACATCAACTCGTTCAAATTCTGGAAGCGAGTCGGGGACTCAGGCAACGTTTGGGGCTGCCGATCCGTCGACGGGCTTTCCGCTCCTGCAGGCCACCAGTCGCATCGGACGTCGAGCGGCACTCTCGATTATGGGCATTGCGGCTAGCGGGGTCATTTTGGTCGGCGGTTTTGTGTTGGTCGCAGATCGATCGTCTACTGAATCGATCAACGCAGATGGAGCTCCACTAGGTGAGATATCGAGTGACGATGGGCTACC
This sequence comes from Acidimicrobiaceae bacterium, assembly GCA_012269985.1. Lineage (GTDB taxonomy): Bacteria > Actinomycetota > Acidimicrobiia > Acidimicrobiales > Ilumatobacteraceae > Casp-actino5. The sequence continues at coordinate 183 of JAAXJF010000069.1, read as the reverse complement.
TCCTATGACTGCAGAGACCGTCGATGAACCGGTTGAACCGTCGAATTCGGCCCCGTTGCCTGCAACCTCAACAACAGTTGCATCCTCGCCGTCGACTTCTCGGACTCCTACGACCTCGACCACACCGACCACGCCCACGAACACGACCCCGAACAGCTTGAGCAAGAGCTCACAGTGCAGTGT
>JAAXJF010000038.1:2802-6128 GCA_012269985.1 Acidimicrobiaceae bacterium | reverse complement strand
TCTCGGTTAATGCAATCGGTGGTGTGCGCCCCAACTGGTCCCCAAGACAACTCATTCAACTTGCCGAGAAAGAGATTGAACGCTGGCATGATCGCTACGACCAGCCGTTCTGGATTGCCGAGACGTCAAATTTGACGCTTCCAATCGACCAACAAATTCCTTGGCTGGAAGAATTTTCGTCGGCACTTGGTCGACTCCGTTTGAACGGGCGGCCAGCGAGAGGGATGTGTTGGTACAGCCGCGGCGACCAATATGACTGGCAAACAGCTCTTATCGAACCCTCTGGATCGGTCACTGAGGTTGGACTATTCGATAGCAAGCGGGTTGCCCGTCCGGTGGCAAACAGGTTTCAAGAACTTGCGTCGGGCCCGCCAGATATCTTGTCGCCATAGACGTCGGCGAGCAGTCTCTTCCTGAAGGACGTCAATCGAGAGCAATCAATCGACCAGCGGTCTCTGTACGACCTGCATGCGGAGTGGTTGTCACTCGTTGTCACTGGAAAGGAATGGTGTGCTGTCTGATGCTGGAAGGGGCTCATTGCCAAGAATGAGATCGCTCGCACGCTCTGCCACCATCATCGTTGGCGCGTAGATGTTGCCGTTAGTGATGATCGGAAGCACGGAGGCGTCAACGACGCGAAGACCTTCTGTGCCGTAGACACTCATCGATGATGGGTCGATGACGGCCATATCGTCGCGCCCCATTTTTGCTGTGCCTGCCGGGTGGAGGGCCGTCTCTGCGTCACGCGCTACCCATTCCATAATCTCCTCATCGGTTTGCACCCGGTCACCCGGGGAGATTTCACCGCCGTTGAACGGAGCGAACGCCTCTTGATTCAGTATCGACCTCGTGAGCCGAATGGTCTCGATCCATTCACGCCGGTCACGCTCAGTAGATAGATAGTTGAACTGAATGGCTGGTTTGTCCTTCGGGTTCCGCGAGGTGATACGAACTGAACCTTTGGACTCTGAGTACATTGGCCCGACGTGCACTTGGTACCCATGACCGGTCGGCATGTCACCTTTCGATGTGGAACCGTCGTAGCGAATCGCCAACGGCAAGAAGTGATACATCAAATTTGGGTACGGCTCACTCGGGTTCGACTTGATGAAAGCTCCAGCTTCAAAGTGGTTTGTTGCTGCCGGACCTTTTCGGGCAAGCCACTGCAGACCTATCCATGGAGCTCTCCACTTGGCCAGGTGTGGCTGCATCGAAACTGGCTCTTTGCAGGCGTACTGAATGTAGACCTCGAGGTGGTCTTGGAGATTTTCTCCAACACCGGGAAGCGCGCTAACCACCGGTATGTCGAGTGACGCCAAATGTTTAGGCTCACCAATACCTGAAAGTTGAAGTAACTGAGGAGAGTTGAACGCGCCTGCTGAGAGGATCACTTCTCCTGCTTTGACATGACGAATTTTGCGTCGGTGTTCCAACTCAAGACCGACGCAGCGATTGCCATCAAAAGTGAGTCGGTGGACATTAGCTCGGGTGACAAGGTTCAGATTTGGCCGCGATAGAACTGGGTGCAGATAAGCGCGCGCCGCACTTAAGCGTCGACCGCGAGAGACGTTTTTGTCGAACGCTGCGAATCCTTCCTGACGAAATCCGTTTACGTCATCGGTGACTCGGAAACCTGCTTGCTGGCCTGCCTCTAACCACGCTCCAAATAGGGGGTTTACGGCAGGTCCGCGCTCAAGCACGAGCGGCCCATCGTCGCCTCTCCAATCATCTGGTCCAGCGAGACAGGTCTCCATCCGTTTGAAATATGGGAGACAATGCGCGAAGTCCCAGTGTTCAAGACCTGGCTGGGCTGCCCACTTTTCATAGTCAGCGGGATTGCCTCTCTGGAAGATCATCCCATTGATGCTGGAACTTCCGCCGAGCACCTTTCCGCGGGCGTGGTAAACCCTCCTGCCACCCATAAATTTTTCGGGTTCCGTTTGGTATTTCCAATCATAAAGTCGATTACCAATTGGATAGGAGAGGGCAGCCGGCATGTGTATAAACACATCCCATTTCCAGTCCATTCTCCCTGCTTCGACGACGAGAACCCGGTTAGAGGGGTCAGCACTGAGACGGTTCGCAAGAGCACACCCAGCCGATCCGCCGCCAACAATTACGAAGTCATAGCGGGCTACCATCTATTCAAATTCTCCCCCGGGCTGCAGTTGGATGAGGCGCGCTTGATGGAACCCGCTCTCCGCTTAACAGCCAGGTGATGTGGACTTACCCACCCATGAACTCTGCTAACTCGTCCTCGGTCAAGGTACTCATGCACCCCAACATGGCACTCATGCTGGCTTCTTCGCTAACGGTGTCGTTTTCAATCGCGTCAACGACGTCTGACCATGATTCTGTTCCAAGAACTTCGTAGATGGCATCTGCGACGCACGCGACAAAATCTTCGTTGTTGACGCCATCTGCTGCCGCTGAGGCCAAAAGTTCAGCAATTGCATCATCTCGAGATGTCTCAGAGGAACCTCCACATCCAGTGACTGACGCAATAAGAAAGGCGGAGGTGATAGCAATTGATGCGAGTTTCATACCATCGTTCTACTCATTAAGACATCTTGGCACCGAGCCAGAGATTTAGTTCTCTTTCCAAACAGAATTCATGTTGAAGGCATGATTCATCCCTGAATGCCCGTCAGGATGAATCCTGACGGGCATATCTTTTGGAGAGTTATTGCCAGCACTTCAAGCAGTCTGAGTTAACCCTTTCAGACACGCTTGCGTGATGCGGCCACACCGACTGCCGCAAAACCACCGCCGCCAAGCAGCACAAGTACGATCCCAGCAATCAAACCAACCGAGCCCCGCTCTGAGGGAGCTTCAGAGGCAGTGGCTCCGGGCTGAACAGATGCGGTTTCGACGTTGTCGATACTGCGCTCGGATCCACCTGATACCGAAGCAAACCCGGCGGAGTTCTGATTGGTCTGGTTATCAACTGCACTAGGAGTAGCAGCCATGAGAAGCTCAGCACCGCTGTCTGTTGCCTCATAGCTCAACGCTCTGCCTGACTCAACTGTTCCTTGCGAATCATCGCTGACTTCCTCTGTGGGTGCCTCTTCGCTGTCCTCAATGGTTGCTTCTTGGCCTTCTCCTTCTGCGGGTACCTCTTCGCTGTTTTCAATTGGCGCCTCTTCACTGTCTTCTTCCGAAGGTGCTTCTTCGACCTCAGCACTTTCTTCGTCAACCTCTTGGTCAGGGTCACTGAACCAAGGGAAGAAATGGATTTCAGGAATCATCGGGATCATCCACTGATCTTCAGGGCACGGAACAATCAAGTAACTCCCATCAACCTGCTCCTCAAGACACCACTCAGG
>JAAXJF010000038.1:0-2702 GCA_012269985.1 Acidimicrobiaceae bacterium | reverse complement strand
GCACGGAACAATCAAGTAACTCCCATCAACCTGCTCCTCAAGACACCACTCAGGAACTTCACTTGGCTGCGAGTCATCCTCTGCGCACAAACCGGGCGACATGACCCATCCGGCTTGTTGTTCCCAACATATATCGACGAATGGATCGAACATCCCATCACCAGCGAGGCTGTCAGCATCTGGTGGACATGGAACAGGGTTGGGTAGCCCATTGGCGTCTACATCGAGGCACACACCCTCAATCTCAACCATCGAGGGGCTTGAAGCAGACGCCGAGCTAGCGCCAAGACCAAGCGCAACAAGCCCGGCTACTGCGATTGCTGCAACAAAACGGAATTTTTTCATAACAATTCTCCTTCATCAGGGTGAAGCGTTCGTGCCTCACGGCTGTCCAGAGGATCGGAAAGAACTGATCTCACACTTTTCAGTAAAAGTTTTGAAACTTCTGTAAACCCAACAACCGCCACGCGAACGAGTTCGTTTCAATTTCCCCCAACTGGAATGTGTGCAACCGAGTTGATTAGCCGCTGGTCAACAGAGGCTTGGAGTGAAGCTAAGAAAGAAGGGAACCAACCAGAGGGGACGCTGACAGGGCTGCAAGCATTGTGTGTTTGGGATATCTGGTACCCCAGCCGAGATCTATGCAGTTGGAGTTCGGTAGTTGGAAAGAAAATTCCAAATGAAATCGGTCATCGATTGCCCATCCACCTCAAAGTCGAACCACACGTGTCCACCGCCCTCTACAACAAACAGTTGAATTTGTGTACCTGAGGTGGACTCGTACACGGTTTGTTCAACCCCGTCGAAAGTTCTAACGACTCCTTCGGTAACTCCATTCTGGAGAGCCCACCAGGAGGCTGCCTCACGCACGGATCGCGTATATCCCTCGATACCGGACATCGGTCGCTCTCTGTCCCGACTCCCATTAACAATGATTCCGGGAGTCTCATGGGTTATGAGACAAGGGTGATCATCTTCGATCGGGAAAAGTCCCGACATCACAACAAAACCTGCGATATCGCTGTTGAGGTGGCAGGCAACTTGGTAAGCCATAGCGGCACCATTTGAATACCCTGACAGGTAGATCTTCGAGCCATCAATTGCGGGATGTGATTTCAAAGTCTCGATGACTGAGCCGATAAAGCCAAAATCATCAACCTCAGCGACTTTGTTGCCTTCTCTCGAACGCAAGGTATTCCAGACTGATCCTGTGCTCTCGTTCGCCTGCGGGTAAACGAGTACGACTTCCTCACGATCAGATAATCGGGCGAAATCTGAAGTGAAAAGTTGGTCTACAGCGCTGCCCCCTCCACCATGAAAATCGATTATGACAGGGGCTAAACCTGAAATATCTTCAGGAAATCGCACGAGGAACTCTCGTTCGGCATCCCCAACAATGATTGAGCGCGATTCTAAAACGGGTGATTTTGCGGATGTGGTGGCCTCAACCTCAAGAGTTGTCTCGGGAACTTTGGTTTCCGTGAGCTGCTCGTTTGTCTCGATTTGGGTTTCGACAGTCAACGGGGGCGATTCTCCTTCGCGATCCGAAGAGCAAGCCGCTACGGATGCCATACAGAAACTGATGACAACCAAAATGTTCCACTTCCGACCTCGGAGGAGCATACTTTTAGCGTACCAATCGCCTGTTTTTTGGCAGAGGCCGGTTTGTCACTGCGTCTACTCACTCTCGCAGCTCAGCTGAGATCGACTCAGTCGGACCCGCCAACTTAGGTAAACCATGACTTCGTTCGGCTTAAACGTCGGCTAGCAGGAGTCGGCGGTGAATTTGCCTTCAATCTCGACTGAACCGACGCCGTCAGATACCTCGACCTTAAGGGTGTGTTCCCCTTCAAGTGTTGCGTCGAAATTGTCGCCTGCGACGAGATCAAAATATCCGTCGAAGCCTTCTTGGACGTACTCGTCTTCGGTGGTGAACTCAGCGGTGTGTTCGACTGGTGTGCCGTCGATGGAGAACTTCAGCGAGACATCTGCATTGTCAGCGACACCAGCGACATCAACGACCTGCATAAATGGACAGCCGAAGGTGTCAGCAGAATTCGCGAAATGGAATACGGCCTTCAGGTTCGAAACGGGCTGTTCGACGTCACTGTCTGGCTCTGGTGCTGGCTCTGGTGCGGCCGAGGACGACATCTCTGGTTCCTCGTCGCAGTCACTGACAAAAATCGAGCCACGGTGAAGGGCGTTCTCAGCAACCTCCGATGATGATTCAAAGACAATCGCCCTCAGCACGTTCGAACCACTGCGGACTACGTCGCTCGGGAGGGTATCCCCCACGGTCAACTCGAAATATCCACTAGTCGAGTCTGTCTTGACGTACTCACTTGAGTGATCGACGGCGATAGATCTCGTCGGGCTATCAACCCAAATCTTTAACTCCAAATCAATTGAGACGAATTGATTTGATATATCCCTCTCTAATCTGACGTCAATAAATTGCTGACAAATGTTCTCGGAAGACCCTTCGGAGAAACGCCATTGGCTCGTCATTATGTCTTCTGAGCATCCGTCTCCACATGCTGACAACAGCAATGCCATGAACGCCAAACCAATACGGGATCGAACTTTTAAACCACGCATAACCCCAAAGTAACCAGCAGCAGTCCTCGACGTCGAAGCCCCCACAGACGCATTCAACCGATTTTGACCGCTTCCCTCGCCCCAAACCACAGACCATCGGTGTG
>JAAXJF010000046.1 GCA_012269985.1 Acidimicrobiaceae bacterium | reverse complement strand
CCCACATGCAACGACGCCAAACTCAACTCCTCCCACCACGACGACCGTTCCGCCGACAACAACCACTACCTCACTAACCTCGTCGACGACCTCTGTTGCCGAGTAGGGCACGCGTTCTTCTTAAAGACTTTCAGATTGAGTAGTTGAGTGAGGATCTGCATCGGAACATCCCGCTAGTGCGAGATTGCCGTCTCATTCTGAGCGATTGACCGCTCAGCCCGAGCTCGAGCGACAGTTTCGACTGCGACCACCACCAGAGCGAGCCAGACCGTGGCAAACCCGATGAATCTTGCGGTGGTCATCGTCTCGCTATAGGCCAGCCAGCCGAGTAAAAAATTGATGATGGGCACCATCCATCCGATAGGGCCGAGCAATGTGAACGGCACTCGGGGGGCGGCATGGGCGAACAAGAGAAGTGGGGCAGCGGTCACGAGACCTGTTGCGGCGAGAAGCACCCAGTCAAACCCTGATGCAATTTCGCCGACACCACCCGTTCGTGTGAGAGAGATGATGACAACGACGATGGCGATCGGCAGCAAGGTCGTGACCTCGCCAGTCAAGCTATGGATCGGGTCGAGCGGAACTCGACGTTTCACCAAGCCATAAAACGCCCAACTTCCTCCGAGGGCGAATGACAGCCACGGCACCTGTCCGTATGAGGTGGTGAGGATTGAAATTGAGACGATGACGAGAATGATCGCGACGACTCGCATGGGGGTGAGCCGCTCTCCGAGGATGGTGACACCGATTGCCATCGTGATGAGCGGAGCAAGGAAATAGCCAAGCGCAGTCTCGAGAACCCTCCCCGAAACGATTGCGCCAACATATGTCGACCAATTGACGATGAGCAGCCCGGCAGCTGGCAGCAAAAACCGTCGAACGTTGCGGTCTTGTAGGGCGTTGAGCACGGTCGAGAAGTTGCCGCGCATTGTGATGAACACCCATAGCACGACGACCGCAGCTATGACTCGCCAGCCGATGAGGTCAACTGCCGAAAATTCGTTGAGCAGTTTCCAGAACGCAGTGAGGCTTCCCCAGAGTGCGTACGCAATGATCGCCGAGCGAACACCACTTTGAGCACGAGAATCCACCGACACAACATATTCGGGAGAAGCGATCTCAGTAGTGTCATGTCAGTGAATTATCTCAATGACGTGCGTGCTGATGACCGGACACTCCGGGAACTGTTTGCCGTCGACCCTTCTCGGGCTCAGCGTTACGTTGCGCAACTCGCCGACCTCCGCATCGACTGGTCTCGTCAACCGGTTACCGACGAGGTTCTCGACTCGCTGAGGTCTGCTGCGCGAACAGCTGGCGTGCGCGAGCGCTTTCAGGCACTTGCAGGGGGCGAACCTGTCAATGTCACCGAGGGTCGAGCCGCGCTGCACATGGCGCTTCGAGCAGAGCGTGATGCGACGTTCGAAGTTGACGGGCGCAATGTGATGTCGGAGGTACATGCCGAGTTGACACGTATGGGTGCGTTTGCCGAGAAGGTTCGCGCGAATCCTGAGGTCACCGACATTGTCAATATCGGAATTGGTGGATCAGACCTTGGTCCAGCCATGGCTGCTGAGGCGCTGGTCGGCGACGCCCTTCCACGTCTTCGAGCTCACTTTGTGTCGAACATTGATGCTTCAGACATCACGTCAGTGCTCGACAAGGTTCAACCGAAGTCAACCTTGTTCGTCATTGTCTCAAAGACATTCGGCACGTTGGAGACGTTGACAAATGCGCGGGTTGCACGGCAATGGGTGATCGACGCCCTAGGTGAGTCTGCGGTGAGAGATCATTTCGTGGCGGTGTCGACCGCAGCGGAGAGAGTTGAAGAGTTTGGCATCAGTGCCGATGCAACCTTTGGGTTTTGGGACTGGGTTGGTGGTCGATACTCGCTGTGGTCAGCAGTCGGACTGTCGGTGATGCTGCTCGTGGGACCAGAACGCTTTGCTGAGTTGCAGACCGGGGCGCGAGATGTTGATGCTCACATGATGGAAACGCTTGTTGACGATGATCGGCTCGACGACAACGTGGTGGTGACCCTTGCCCTGATCGGCCTGTTGCACCGCAATGTGCTGAATCGTCCATCGAAAGCGGTGATTCCCTACGTTCACGAACTCCGTCGATTTCCTGCGTACTTGCAGCAACTCGACATGGAATCAAATGGCAAGGCGGTGACGTCTGCCGGCATGCCTGTGACCGGCCCCACCGGGCCAGTGATTTGGGGTGAGCCAGGAACAAACAGCCAACACGCGTTCTTCCAACTTCTTCATCAAGGCACCGACGTCATTCCGGTTGATTTCATCGGTGTCGCTCGACCGAGACACGACCTGATCACTCAGCATGATGCGTTGTTTGCGAATTTGATTGCCCAAGCCCAAGCTCTCGCTTTCGGGCGGGCTTCCCACGAGGAGCCTCATCGTAACTTTGATGGAAATCGGCCAAGCACGCTGATTCTTGCCGAGCAACTCGATGCCCGAACCTTGGGGCAACTCATCGCGCTCTACGAGCACATTGTGTTTATCCAAGGAGTGATGTGGGGTATTAACAGTTTTGATCAGTGGGGTGTCGAGTTAGGTAAGGAACTTGCAAGCGCTCTCACCCCTGCGCTGTCAGATGCTGGTAGTGACATCAGTGGAGACGCAGACCCAGCAACCGTCGCAACAGTGCAGTGGTACCGGGCGCATAAGGCCCGGTGAGAGATCGTCTCTTACGTCGTGGAGCGCTCAAGAACGATCGTGGTTCTGCCCGGAATGATGAACTGTGCTCCTGCGAGGAGTGTTTCGTCGCTCCCTTGCCCGATCTCTGGTCGAGATGAATCGAATTTGACCGCCCATGACGAGCCCCAACGCTCCGGTGGCAAGGTCCACGTCAACTCAAGCGGGCTTGCAGAAAAGATGCACATGAAGGTGTCATCGATGATTCGATTTCCAAAACGATCAGGAATGGTGATCGCTTCGCCGTTGAGAAAGACACCAACGGCCTGGGCGAATCCTTGTTCCCAGTCAGACGAGGTCATTTCTTCGCCGTCAGGACGGAACCATGCCATGTCGTCATTGTCACGAAGTGGACGACCTTGAAACCATCTGCGGCGTTTGAAGATCGGATGCGCTGATCGAAAGGCAATAAGCCGTTGCACCCAGTGGTGCATATCGCTGTCAAGGTTCTCCCAGTCAACCCAACTCAATTCACTGTCGTGGCAGTATGCGTTGTTGTTACCCCGCTGTGTGCGTCCGATTTCGTCTCCACTCAGCAGCATCGGCACCCCTTGGGAAAGCAGCAATGTTGCAATCAGATTCCGCCGCTGCCGATGACGAAGTTCGTTGATTGAAGCGTCGTCGGTTGTCCCTTCAGCGCCGTGATTCCACGACCGATTGTGAGACTCTCCGTCGCGGCTCTCTTCGCCGTTGTCATCATTGTGTTTCTCGTCATAACTGACGAGGTCTGAGAGGGTGAATCCGTCATGACAGGTGATGAAGTTGATCGATGCGGTCGGCCGCCGCGTGTCTGACCGGTAGAGGTCTGACGATCCTGTGAAGCGTTGGGCGAACGTGGCGAGGCGAGCATGTTCTCCGCGCCAGAAATCACGCATGGTGTCTCGATAGTCGGCATTCCATTCAGACCATTTCGGTGGGAAGTTTCCAACCTGATAGCCGCCTTCACCGACATCCCAGGGTTCAGCGATGAGTTTGACCTGCGAGAGCACCGGGTCTTGGTGGATGATGTCGAAGAACGCGGAGAGACGATCTACTTCGAAAAGTTCGCGGGCCAGAGCTGAGGCGAGATCGAATCGAAATCCGTCGACGTGCATATCGAGCACCCAGTGTCGAAGGCTGTCCATGATGAGCTGCAAGACGTGCGGGTGTCGCATATTGAGAGAGTTTCCGCATCCGGTGAAATCGAGGTAGTGGCGGGGTTCGTCATCGACAAGTCGGTAGTACGAATGGTTGTCGATACCGCGCATCGAGAGGGTTGGTCCGAGATGATTGCCTTCCGCGGTGTGGTTGTAGACCACGTCCAAGATGACTTCGATACCTGCGGAGTGGAGCGCCTTGACCGTTTCTCGGAACTCATCTGCCGGACCTGCCCCGATCTGTGCCCCGTACTCGTTGTGGGCGCTGAAATATCCGATCGTGTTGTAACCCCAGTAGTTCTTGCGACCCTGTCGGATGAGGTGATGGTCATGAATGAACTGATGGATAGGCATCAGTTCGATCGCAGTAACTCCGAGCTGTACGAGATGTTCAATGATCGCAGGATGACGCAAGGCGGTGTAGGTGCCCCGTTTCTCTGGAGGGATGTCGGGGTGCTGCATCGTGAACCCTCGGACATGGGCCTCGTAGATGATGCTCTCGTGGGTTGGGGTTTTGAGTAATTCATCGCCGCCCCAGTCAAAGGAACGGTCGTGGATAACACCGAGTGGAACGAATGGCGCCGAATTCTCCGAGTTTGCTGAGTTGGGGTCATCAAGGTTGTAGGCGAAGCACGCGGCATTCCAGTCGAGTTCGCCATCAATGCGCTGCGCGTAGGGGTCGAGCAGCACCTTGTTGTCGTTGTGCCAGAGCCCGGCATCGGGATTCCATTCTCCGTGAACTCTGTAACCGTAATGCTGACCTGGTGTGACGTCAGGGAGATATGCGTGCCAGACGTGGCCATCGACCTCGTGCAGGTCGATTCGTTGTTCGTCTAATGATTGGTCGCGAGGGCCGCCGAAGAGGCACAACTCGACATGTTCCGCGCTGGAAGAAAAGAGAGCAAAGTTTGTTCCCGTTCCATCGAAGGTTGCTCCGAGTGGATGCGGGTCGCCAGCCCACACCCTTCGATGGCGCGATGGATGGGAATCATGGCTCACCCCAGAATTCTGCCCGCTGCGCGCTCTCAACCCGCCATTTTCGGGCATGATTGAGAGATGGCTGAAGCAAAAACGATTGAGCGAGTGGGTGTCATTGGTTGCGGATTAATGGGTTCGGGCATCGCCGAGGTATGTGCACGCGCTGGGCTTGAAGTGCTTGTTCGCGAGGCCTCAGCTGAGGCAGCTGAAGCGGGCCGTGCTCGTCTCGTGACATCGTTTGACCGTGGTGTGACCGCGAACAAAATGACTGAAGACGAGCGCGATGCAGCAATGGAGCGCTTGTCGTTTACCACCGATATCGGCGACCTCTCCGATCGGGATCTTGTCGTCGAAGCAATTATCGAAGACGAAGATATGAAGGTCGATCTGTTCCGTGAACTCGACCAAGTGTTGACGAATTCAGATGCAATACTCGCCTCGAATACGTCGTCGATCCCGATCATGAAGCTCGGAACAGCGACATCTCGCCCAGAGCAGGTCATTGGGATTCACTTCTTCAATCCGGTGCCTGTGCTTCGGTTGGTTGAACTCGTCGAGAGTCTGATGACGTCGGAAGAAACATCGTTTCGGGCGGAGGCCTTCGCCGGAAATGTGCTGTCAAAGCGCGTCATTAGGTCGCAAGATCGTGCCGGATTCGTCGTAAACGCGTTGCTCATCCCGTATCTGTTGTCGGCGATCCGAATGATGGAGTCAGGTTTTGCCTCGGCAGACGACATCGATATCGGCATGGTCGAGGGTTGTAGCCATCCGATGGGGCCTCTTCGCCTCACCGACCTCATCGGGCTCGACACCACTTTGGCGGTGTCAGAGAGCCTCTATGAAGAGTTCAAAGAGCCGCTTTACGCTCCGCCGCCGTTGTTGTCTCGGATGGTTGATGCCGGTCTTCTTGGCCGAAAGTCTGGCCGCGGTTTCTACGACTATCGGCGCTGATGGCAGATCGCGTCGAGCGCCTCACCAATCTTCTTGCGTTATTGCTTGAAACCCGTCGTCCGCTGACCCTTCATGAGATCGCGTCGGAACTCGAGGGTCAATACCCCGACGCTGGTCAGGCTCGACGTGCAGCATTCGAGCGCGATAAGGCGGCGTTGCGCGAGATCGGTGTCGAGATATCGACGGAAACGTTTGGTGGTGATCGCGCTGGTGAGATGGGGTACCGCATCGAGAGAAGTTCTTTTGAGCTTCCCGACCTTGGCTTGACCGATGATGAGGTTCGGGCTCTCCAAGTTGCGCTAGCCGCTACTCGACCTGACTCTGCAATTGGTGAAGAAGCGCTCCTTAAGCTCGGCGGGGTTGGTGGGGGAGTTGGTGGTCCGCTTCGGAAGCACCTTCCGGAGTTGCCGTCGATGCCGATCTGGCGGTCGGATGTTGCTCATCGTCATC
>JAAXJF010000041.1 GCA_012269985.1 Acidimicrobiaceae bacterium | reverse complement strand
CGCCCGCAGCCCTACGCCCGCTGAACCCCACGACCAAGCACGCACCCGCCCCCAGCGGCCACCTCCCGGCTCCTGTTGAACGGCGACCACCGCATCAGCGAGATCTGCACGAAGCCGGGCAACAATCTCATCGCGCAGTTCATCAACGACTGGTGTTGACTCGTCGGTGTCGGTGTCACTCAATTGGGCCACCTCCGACGACGATGGGCTCACTCTCTCGCACAATCGGCTTGAAGCCCTCTCCACGCCAACGGGCACCCATATCTTCGTGCTTGATGCGCTGCTGCAGGAGCACAACGCCTTCCAAAAGAGCCTCTGGCCGAGGAGGGCAGCCGGGCACGTACACATCGACCGGCACGATCTGGTCGACACCCTTCGTCACCGAATACGAATCCCAGTAGGGGCCGCCACAGTTCGCGCACGAACCCATCGAGATGACGTACTTTGGCTCTGGCATCTGCTCGTACAAGCGCTTCACAGCTGGTGCCATCTTGTCGGTGACAGTTCCTGATACGACGACAAGGTCGGCCTGACGAGGGCTTGCCGGCAATGGGATAACACCGAGACGCATGACGTCGTAGCGAGGCGATCCGAAAGCCGCACCCATTTCGATGGCACAGCACGCAAGACCCCACTGGTACACCCACATTGAGTACGAACGACCAATGTTGAACAATTTGGTGAGTGGAGCCGGCAAACGGCCACGGTCGACTAGACCCATCGAAGAAGTCCTCGCTTCCAGGCATATACGAGTCCGTCAAGCAACAACACGATGAACGCAAGCATGGTGACCAACCCGAAGGTGCCATAACGCTCGATGGCGGCGGCCCATGGGAAGATGAACACAGCCTCAACGTCAAAGATGACGAAGAGCAAGGCGAACACGTAGTACCGTACTTGGCTTTGTGACCATCCGAGACCTACCGGATCAACACCTGACTCGTAGGGAAGGAGTTTCTCCGGGGAGGGCCGAGACGGCCGGACAAGCGCAGCAATACCGAGCAGAAGACCTGCCAACAGCATTGCCGCCAGTCCGAACCAAACAACGTTGAGGTAATCGCGCAGAAATAGCGACATCGTTTGACAACGATATCAGTCGGGTAAGGCCACGTCCCAAACCCTATGGTGTGCTCCTGTGCAACGATCTTCGGGCCATCGAGTTCTTCCCCTCGTTTTTGCCGTCACCCTGACGGGCATTATGGCGAACAGCCTCGTTTCACCGTTACTTCCCGACATTCTTGAAACGTTCGACCAGTCGGCTGGTTCGGCGGGCCCTCTCGTAGCAGCCGCATCACTGCCCGGCATTTTTCTTGCTCCAATAATCGGTTTTGCCGCCGATCGTTGGGGCCGGCGGCCGATTCTCACCCTCTGTCTCATCGTGTTTGGTCTCGCAGGAGTGCTCACTGCTGTCGCTGCGAACTTTGCCATGCTCGTCGCAACCCGATTTCTTCTCGGTGTCGGCTCAGCCGGACTCATCAACCTTGGCGTCGTCCTCATCGGCGACCACTTTGAGGGTGAGGAACGCACCAGGTGGATTGGGCGAAATGCAGCGATCCTCACCATCGGTCTTGCGATCATTCCGCTCGCATCGGGTGTGATCACCGAGTTCTTCAGTTGGCGGATCGCAACGCTCGGATATGGATTTGGGTTTCTGAGCGCGGCCTATGCATGGAATGTGCTGCGCGACGAGCCAATCCGAACTGCTCAACCACTGAAATCACAGCTCGCGGGCGTAGGCACCGCAATGAGAACACCAGTGATTGCGACCACCATCACCGTCGGCACCCTGTCATTCGCAATCATTTTCGGCGTCTTCCTCACCGCAATGCCCGACCACCTTGACACCCGATTCGCAATGTCATCGGGCTGGCGGGGCTTCATGATCAGCGTTCCCGCGCTGTCATCTGCACTGGTTGGGTTCAATCTCGGACGTATCCGCCGGATCATCAGTGTGAGATGGGCGCTTGCGATCAGTGCCTGTTTCTGGGCGATGGGGATGATGTTCATCGGTTGGGCTCACGTGCTCATCGTGCTCATCATCGGGACGTTGTGTTACGGACTTGGAGAGGGGGCGCTCATCCCCAACCTGCAGGAGGTGGCAATGAGCGAAGCCCCTCAAGAACACCGGGGAGCGGTCGTTGCAACGTGGGTGGGGTTCGCCCGACTCGGTCAAACCATCGGACCGCTTCTTGCGGGCGTATTGCTCAGCGCATCTGGCGCTCCAGCAGTATTCATCGCTGGAGCAATTGCCTCAGCATGCGCGGCGGTCATCTTCATCGTTGGCCCCATCGGTCGATCGACGTCGACTACGACCTAACGCTCCGGTAACCCCAACAGCGAAGATCGCTCTACCCTGTGACCATGGCCCCGCTCGCTGCGCCACCTGAGTTCCAACACACGTACGCACGCACGCTTCCGTCACTTGCAATGAGTTGGAAGGCTGATGTGTCAACTGACCCTCGGCTTGTCATTGCGAATTCCGAGCTCGCCTCCGACCTTGGAATTGAGCCTGAATGGCTCTACGGCAGTGAGGCACTTGCGCTGTTCTCTGGCCACGAGCAGACGGCCGATGCAGAGCGATATGCCCTTGCCTATGCCGGCCATCAGTTCGGTTCGTACTCACCCCGACTTGGTGACGGTCGAGCACTCCTCGTCGGCGAATTCACCGATCAACACGGTTCGCGTTGGGATCTTCACCTCAAAGGTTCAGGACGCACCCCCTTCGCCCGTGGGGGTGATGGCAAGGCGACCTTGGGGCCGATGCTGCGCGAGTACCTCATCGGCGAAGCGATGGCCGCCCTCGGGATTCCCACCACTCGAGCCCTCGCTGTCATCACCACCGGTGAATTCGCGGTGCGAGAGCAACCCCTGCCAGGAGCGATTCTTGTTCGGGTGGCGGCATCTCACCTCAGGGTCGGCACGTTCCAGTACGCCGCAGCACTTGGTGACCTCGATGACCTCCGTGCTCTCGCCGACTATTCGATCGACCGCCATTACCCCGACATCGCCACCGCTGATGATCGCTATCTCGGTCTGCTGCAATCTGTCATCGATCGTCAGGCAAAGCTCATTGCCGAATGGATGCTGGTCGGTTTCATTCACGGAGTGATGAACACCGACAACGTCACGATTTCAGGGGAAACCATCGACTACGGGCCATGCGCGTTCATGGACAGCGTCGACCCGCTCACTGTCTTTTCAAGCATCGATGAGGGGGGCAGATACGCCTTTGGCCGACAGCCCGCTATCGCTCAATGGAACCTCACCCGATTCGCTGAAACGTTGCTGCCATTGATCGCTGATAATCCAGAGGACGCAATCGCACCAGCCACAGAACTGCTTGAAACATTTCCTGAAACGTTCTCGCGCTATTGGCACGACGGCCTAGCCCACCGCCTCGGGCTCTCCACTCACGTTGATGGCGATGATGTTCTCGCTAACGACCTTATGCAGCTTCTTCAAGAGCGACGCCTCGATCTCATCTCAACGATGCGCTCACTCTCAGCTCATCTACGAGGCGACGACATCGGCCTCGATGACTGGACGACCCGTTGGGAATCTCGCCTGCAACTCGAGAACGCAACAAGCGAAGAACTCGTTCAACGTCTCGACGCCATCAACCCGATCTATGTTCCTCGAAATCACCTCGTTGAAGAGGCTTTGGCTCAGGCCGTTGCCGGTGATCTCGACCCGTTCATGCAGATGCTCGAACGCGTCACCCACCCGTACGAACGAGTTGACGGTGCCGATCGTTTCGCCGAGCCCGGCGACCCGGCACCTGGATACCGAACCTACTGTGGCACGTAAAACAGTGGGTCAGACGGCAAAGCCGATTGACTTTGTTTCGAGGTACTCCTCAATTCCGTCGTGAGAACCTTCGCGCCCCAACCCAGAATCTTTCATTCCGCCAAACGGCACCGACGCCGATGTCGGGTTCACATCGTTCACACCGATAATTCCAAACCTCAAGCCTTCGGCGGTGCGAATTGCCGTCGAAATGTTGTTGGTGTAGACGTACGCCGCAAGGCCGTATTCAGTGTCGTTTGCAAGTGCCACGACTTCTTCGACACTCCCGTAGGTGATGATCGGAGCAACCGGACCAAAGGTTTCTTCCCGGTAAATCGTCATTGTGTCGGTAACGCCACTGAGCAATGTCGGAGCGAAAAAGTGGCCGTCTGAGAATTCTCCTTCGGTGAGACGATGGCCGCCCACTAGGGCCGCTGCACCCTTGCCCACCGCGTCATCGACTTGAGCCTCGACCTTGGCGACTGCGGCCTCGTTCACCAACGGGCCAACGCCGACACCGTCGGTGAAACCATTCCCCGCGCTCACCTTCGCCACACGCTCCACCATCGTTTCGGTGAACGCATCAGCATGTTGCTCCGAAACGTAGAGACGATTCGGACTGATGCACGCCTGACCCGAGTTGAGGAACTTCAACGCCGCAGCACCCTTCGCTGCTCGAACCGGATCAGCATCGGGGAACACGATGAAGGGCGCATGACCGCCGAGTTCGACCGACACTCGTTTCAGATTCGCAGCGGCCTGGCCTGCCAGCATTCTGCCGACCGGAGTCGAGCCAGTGAATGTGATCTTGCGGACACGCGGATCAGAAGTGAACACCTCGCCAATTGGCTTTGGATCTTTTCCGGTCACCATATTGATCACACCGGCGGGAATTCCGGCCTCAATAAACACATCGAACACCGCCTTCGCGCAGAGCGGCGTATCTTCAGCTGGCTTCAACACCAGCGTGCAGCCGGCGGCGAGCGCCGGGCCCATCTTTCTCGTCAACATTGAAATCGGATAGTTCCATGGGGTCACCATCGCCACCACACCGACCGGTTGACGCAAGATGAGGAACCGTTGATCGGCACGTTGCGATGGCAGCCATTCACCGGCCACCCGCGTTGCTTCTTCTGAGTAGTAACGCAGGAAGTCAGCTGCGTAGTTCACTTCGTTGCGCGCCGCCTTTAACGGTTTTCCTTGTTCGCACGTCATTAACTCAGCAAGCTCGCCGGCTCGCTCGGTCATGATCTGCCACGCTTTCAGCAACATGTCGGAGCGTTCACGGGCCGTTGTCGCTGACCACTCAGCGAATGCGGCGTCAGCGGCGCCGATTGCTCGTTCCGCGTCTGCGGTTGTGCCGTCAGGCATCGAGCCAATCACTGCTCCTGTTGCAGGGTCGACGACCTCGAACGAGTTACCTGTGGATGCTTCACACCATTCGCCATTTATGAACATGAACGTGACCCTACCTATCGGTGGGCAATCAACAGAACTTCGTCAACTACGGCATTGCCACGACAAGCCATGAGCTCACCGCAATCACTGCGATCAATACTCCGAGCTCAATCGTTACCGAACGCTGGAACGTTGTCTGGACATCTCGAGATGCGAGACGAGGAACAACGCTCCAATGATGGACAGCACCGATCAACCCAGCGATGAGAACTGTCACCACCTTCACGATGAGGATGCGCCCCCAGGTTGAATCGGTGAGAGACGACAGATCATCAATGATGATGAACGTCATCACCACACCCGAAAGCACAACAGCAGCAACCGTGCCCATCAGTGCCTTCGCTGTCCGCTGGGCGACAACACTCAACTGTTGACGATCAGTTCGCGTAACCACGGCAAGCCCGATCACCGACCCGATCCACATCGACGTCGATCCCATATGAACCACATCACTGAGGGCGTGCAGCAGTCGGGGCCCCATCGAGACCGTGTGGCCATCAAAGGTAGGAGCAACGAGGAGCCCCAGACATGGGATGACCAGAAGGGCTCGAAATGACGACCGAGATGTCACCTGACCCGTCAACACTGATAGCGCTGCAATTGCTAAGACAGCAGCAGCACATGTCGTGATGAGGGGCGATCGAGAAAGCTGGTGAGAGAGGGCATCGCCAAATGTGATGTCGAGTTGACGACCGATCGTTGCGATTTCGAGAAGGCCCGCAAGCGCAATCACCACCGCTAGAGCGATTGAGACTCGGGGTGCAGGAAGAATGTCCTCCCGCCGCCAACACGCGATTGCGAAAACGAGGTAGCCCACCACTGTCATTCCCAGCAGGTTCTGAGCCAGACGTGAAATGTGGTTTGCGGTGTCGATACCCGATGAAGACGATGGCCCCGATGTGGGAGGCGGTGCACCAGCGTCGACATCACCAGGCTGCGAGGTGCTTGATACCTCGGTCGTCGACGTGGTCTCGACAGGTTCAGAAACCGCCAGAGTTCCCTCCCCATCATCTGCAACTGTTGTTGTCGTTGTTGCGACCGTTGTCGTGGTAGCAGCCACTGCATTGAGAGCAAATTCACCTTCAATAAGGTGACCGTCTTCAGCACGAAAGGCATACACGATCCGGAACAGGTCACCCTGTAGCGGCGGGGTGAAAACTGCGAGCCAGTCGGTGTCACTTTCCGCAGCAAGCTCACCTTGTGTTGTAACTCCCGACGTCTGCGCGAAGGCGACCACCGATGAGCCCTCACCTATCACAGGGGTGGCGAACCTCAGCGTGATCGAGTCAAGAGGTTCGATGAGCACTGCGTCAGCAGCCGGTTCAGAGCCCTCAAAATCTGAATGAGCAGACACCACCGGCGCCAGAGCAACAACCACCATGATCGACACAGCAATCATCGCGCCAAACAGTGACAACGCCGTTGGCAATCTTATGAACGCTCTCATCTCATTTACCCCGCATCGAGCACATCCACTCAGCCTTATGCGAACGAGAGAATGCCTTCCGCAACAGAGAGCACCCACTGCGGATAAATGCCGATCGCCAATGTGAAGCCAGCTGCTCCGGCAATAGCGATTCCGCTCAAACCGGGAACATTGACCGCTTCGGCGTTGTCATCAGCGGGTCGCAACCACATGCTCACCATGATGCGGAGATACAGGAATGCCGCAATAACCGCAGCGAGCATGGCGATCACCGCCAGCCAGTAACTGCCGGCGTCAACTGCAGATTGAATCACGCCCCACTTTGCGACGAAGCCAGAAGTGAACGGCACCCCGGCCTGTGCGAGCAAAAACACTGTTAGTGCAAGCGCAAGCGTCGGGCGACGACTCGACAATCCGTTGAAGCCATCGAGCGTTGTGTCACCACCGCGACCTGCAACACCGATGACTGCAAATGAGCCGACGACGAGCACCGAGTAGAGGCCGAGATACACCGCCACCGACTGCACCGAGGAAAACATTGCGTTCTCACCCGCTGACAGACCCGCAGCTTCAAGGCCAACGAGAATGAAACCGGCATGACTTACCGAAGAAAACGCAAGCATTCGTTTCACATCGGTCTGCACGACCGCAAGAAGCGAACCAACGATGAGCGACAGAACGGCGAGCACCCAGATGATCGGTCGCCAGTCGTCGCGATAAAACGGCAAAGCAGATGTGAGTACCCGCAACATCGCTCCAAATGCGGCCACCTTGCCGACCGATGCCATGAACGCAGTGATGTTTGATGGCGCACCCTGATACACGTCCGGTGACCAGACATGGAACGGCACTGCGGAAACCTTGAATGCGAATCCGATCAACATGAGCGCAAGACCGGCGAGCACAAGAGCGTCATTGCCGCCAATGTTGACCTGGCTTTGTAGGCGGGTCACCATGTCGGTCAATGAGGTCGTGCGAGTGCCGCCATACAGCAGAGCGATGCCGTATAGGAAGAATGCCGAGGCGAGGCCGCCGAGAATGAAGTACTTCATTCCTGATTCTTGGCTTGCACTACGACGGCGATCAGATGCGGCAAGGACGTACAGCGCGAGTGACACGGTTTCAAGACCGAGGAACATCACGATGAGTTCGTTCGCTCCGACCATGACAAGCGCTCCTGTTGCGGCAACGAGCAACAGTGAGTAGATCTCTGGCCCATCGTTGTCGGTGCCACGAAGTTCAGCATCAGACATCAACGCAACCAACGCCGTTGCCGCAAGCACCGCGAATGTAAGGAACAGCGACAAGCGGTCGACTGCGAGTACGCCACCAACAATTGCTGACGGCCCCTCGGCGCCAATGTCATTCCAGATGAAGACCGACAGCCCTGCGGCAGCCACGGTGAATCCAACCGTCGTCAACGACATCAGATTGCGCGGCCAGGCGGGTGTTAACGCGCCAACCACCATCAAGAACAACGCTCCACCGACGAGAACGAGATGAGGTGAGAGCGCAAACCAGTCAACTGAAGGCCCAATAAAGGTGTCCTGAGCAACCATCAGTCCTCCTCCCCATGCGAGTGAACCTCATCATCGACAATAGGGGCGGCCGGCTGCGGTTCGACGAAATCTGTTCGCTCCTCGACATGCCCAATGAGCGCATTCACCGCTGGCTCAATGCGTTCGAGCATCGGCTTCGGATACACACCGGTGAAGAAGATGACTGCAATAAACGGAAGGATGACAAGCGCTTCCTTCACGCGGAGTTCGGCGAATGTTGAGTTCTCTTCATCGGGCTCACCGTGGAACACACGTTGATATGCCCACAACAGGTAGAGCGCAGCGAGAAT
Source organism: Acidimicrobiaceae bacterium (assembly GCA_012269985.1). GTDB lineage: Bacteria > Actinomycetota > Acidimicrobiia > Acidimicrobiales > Ilumatobacteraceae > Casp-actino5. The sequence continues at coordinate 21,357 of JAAXJF010000041.1, read as the reverse complement.
GACGCCGGTTGCGGCAACGACAACCCACCAGCGTGCGGTGAGAAATGCTCCGATCAAGATGAGGTACTCACCGACAAAGCCGTTGAGCCCTGGGACACCGATCGATGAAAGCATGACGACGGTGAATGCAGCCGCGAAGATCGGGGCAACATGCTGCAGGCCTTTCAGTTCGGAAATCTGGCGGGTGTGTCGCCGCTCATAGATCATTCCAACCATTAGGAACAGGGCCCCGGTCGAGACACCGTGGTTCACCATTTGCATCACCGAGCCGGTGACAGCTTGGGAGGTGAATGCAAAGGTGCCGAGCACGATGAAACCAAGGTGTGCAACCGACGAGTACGCAACAAGTCGCTTCAGATCTTTCTGCATGGTTGCTGCAATTGCGCCATAGATGATGCCGATCACTGCCAGCGTCAACCAAAGAGAGCGACTCCAATAAGACGCTTCGGGGAAAAGGTAAAGACCGAAACGCAAGAGGCCATATGTGCCCAGTTTCAGCATCACACCCGCAAGCACAACAGAGCCAGCAGTTGGGGCCTGGGTGTGCGCGTCGGGTAGCCACGTGTGCAGCGGGAAGATTGGAACCTTCACTGCAAATGCGATTGCGAAACCGAAGAACAACCATCGACCGGTCGACGCCGCAAAGTTCGCTCCCTCGGCGAGTTCGATGAGGTCGAATGTGATCTTTCCGACGCCGTCATCTCGGGCAATAAACACTGTTGCGAGAATCGACACGAGCATGAATGCCGAGCCGGCCATCGTGTATAAGAAGAATTTCGTCGCCGCGTATTCACGGCCTTCGTAACCCCATCCACCGATGAGGAAGTACATGGGTACCAGCACGATCTCGAAGAACACGAAGAACAGGAAGAGGTCGAGACTCAAGAAGGAACCCATGACGCCAGCCTCGAGTAGCAGGAGCCACGCGAAGTACGGCTTATCCCGGCGAGGGTCATCGTTGTGCGGGTCAATTCCGGCGATCGCAAGCGGGAACAAAACACCAGTCAGTAACACGAGGAATAGAGAAATTCCGTCGACACCGAGATGCCATGAAATTCCCCAAGATTCAATCCACGGGTGCTGGCTTGTGAACTGGAACCCTGATGAGTGACTGTCGAAGTTCGCAAAGGTCCACACCGACAGCGCACCCGTGCCCACCGAGGCGAGTAAGGCCACGAGCTTCGAATACTCAGGCCGACGATTCGACAGCACAGCGATGATCAGCGCGCCGACGACCGGCACCACGATCATCATCGAGAGCAGTGGGAATGCCACCTCAGTCGAAGTTGCGGCAGCCATCACATCACCCCCCTCAGCACCACGAACCACATGAGAATGAGCACAACGCCGATACCGATGACACCGGCGTAACTACGGACGTTGCCGGTTTGGATTCGACGAACAGAGCCTGAGGTCGAGCGAACTGCGGTCGCAACACCGTTGACCGCACCGTCGACGATCTTCGCATCGAACCATGCGATCGCCTCAAACATCTTGTGGCCGGGTCCACCCATGAAGGCAGAAACACTGCGGTCGTAACGCCATCCATCGGCCAAGATTGCGGGCTCGATCGCACGCAACTTTCGACGGCCATACACGAGAACCCCGAGCGCAATGCCAGCGACCGCGCAACCAATTGCGAGCAAAGCAAGCCACACTTTGGCGTCGTAGGCCGACGTCCCAGATATCACTGCCTCACCAGGTGCCACCACTGGGTGTAACCAGTCTTCTAAGCGGTGGCGGAGACCTTTAGGAATAATTCCGAACGATGGCAACTGAATAATTCCGCCCACGACCGACAGCACTGACAGCACAACGAGTGGGAACAGCATGATCGGCGGAGACTCATGCGGTTTGAAATCACCGTGCGCACCGTTGTCTTCGGCGTGGCTTTCCCACTTGGCTTCCCCGAAGAAGACCATGATCACCTGACGGGTCATGTAGTACGCCGTGAGGATTGCTGTGACCAAGCCGATGACGTAAAGCACTGGGCTTCTCGCCAGGGTAAACAGCAAGATTTCATCTTTGGACCAGAAACCAGCGAATGGGGGGACACCAGCAATTGCAAGCCATCCGATGATGAATGTGCCGGCCGTAATCGGCATCACTTTGCGCAAGGCTCCCATCCGACGCATGTCCTGCTCGTGGTGCATGCCGTGAATCACCGAACCTGAGCCAAGGAACATCAACGCTTTGAAGAAGGCATGGGTCACCATGTGGAAGATTGCCGCAACGAATGCACCGGTACCTACTGCGAGGAACATGTACCCCAACTGCGACACCGTTGAATACGCAAGCACCTTTTTGATGTCTGACTGCGCTACCGCAATCGTTGCCGCAAACAGGGCGGTCAAGGCACCAACCCACGCGACAATTGTCGGAGCCCAATCGGCAGCGGCGGCGAGCATCGGGTTCATGCGGGTCATCAAGAAGACACCTGCGGTGACCATCGTTGCTGCGTGGATCAGTGCCGACACCGGCGTTGGGCCTTCCATTGCGTCAGGCAGCCACAGATAGAGAGGGAATTGGGCCGATTTGCCGACCGCTCCGACGAAGAGGAGAAGTGCAATTCCCGTCGCGGTCGATGATGCGAGCGATCCTGATTCTGCAGCCGAGTTCAGAGCCCCGTAGCTCACCGAACCAACGGCCTGGAAGCCAAGGAACATCGCCAACATGACACCCCAGTCACCAATGCGGTTGGTGACGAATGCTTTCTTGCCAGCGGTTGAGGCCGAGTCGCGAGTGTGCCAGAACGAAATCAGGAAGTAGGAGCACGCTCCGACCCCTTCCCATCCGAGGAAGGTGACGAGCAGATTCTCGCCGAATACCAACATGAGCATCGACAGCACAAACAGGTTCAAATACAAGAAGAACTTGGAGAACTTTGGGTCACCGTGCATGTACCCGATCGCAAACAGGTGAATGAGGAAACCAATGCCGGTGACAAACAGCGCCATCGTTACCGACAGAGGGTCGGCGAGAAGTGCCATATCGATCTGCAGTGATGACACCGGCACCCATTGGAAGAGGGTGACCACGTGAGAGCGGTGATGTTCGTCAATTGACAGCAGATCGAAGAACACCCCGACGGTCACCACGAATGACGCGAAGACTGCTGCTGCTGCGACATAACCGGCGGCGGGCTCACCAAGGCGGCGGCCGAACAACAGGATCAACAAGAATCCGAGCAGCGGAAATGCAGGTATTAACCACACGACGTCAAGCATGTTCAGCCTTTCAACTCCGCAAGATCGTCGATTGTGGTTCCGGGGCGACGGCGAAGAATGGCGATGATGATGCCAAGCCCAACGACGACTTCAGCGGCTGCCACCACCATCACGAAGAACACGGCGGTCTGACCTGAGATATCGGTGAACGCCTGGGCGAAGGCCACGAATGAAAGGTTCACCGCGTTCAGCATGAGTTCGATGCACATGAACATGACAAGCGGGTTGCGGCGAATCATGAGCCCGACAACGCCAACGCCAAACAGCACTGCAGCGAGCACGAGGTACCACGTGGTTGTCGGGGTCACTTGTTCGCTCCCCCACGCTGGCGACGGGTGAGCACCACTGTTCCGACGACCGCAACAATCAGTAACACCGATGTCAACTCGAACGCGAACACATTGTCGCTGAACAGACTGCGAGCCAACTCGCGAATGTTGTCGTCTCCTGGAACCCCTGATTCGAGCTGTTCACCGAGAGTCGATCGCCCGCGAACCACAGCCGCTATGACGAGGCCACTGATGGCAACGCCAACGATGACCGCTAGCGGGCGCTGAATCTGGAATGGTTCGACGCTGAGGTCTTCTGCACGGTCAACTCCGAGCAACATGATGACGAACAAAAACAACACGACGATTGCGCCTGCGTAGACAATGACTTGCACTGCCGCAAGAAAATGGGCTTCCATCGAAACGAAGTGAACTGCGATTCCGAATAGAGTCAATACGAGACCGAGTGCTGCGTGCACCGGGTTGTTGTACGCGACAACGCCGATTGCCCCTGCCAGCACCATCGCCGAGGCAAGGACGAACACCAGAAGTTCCATTAGTTGTCGCGCTCCGCCTGTTGCGGTTCGGGCGCGCGTGTTCCGAAGCCAAGTTCGTCACTCCACCCGACAACGCCCTCGAAATCGGCATCTCCGGCTGGTGACGTTGCCCGCATCCACCCTGAGGTCAGCAACTCTTCGCCATCGCGCCAATCTTCCCATGGGAGTTGCTGCGGGCGGCCTTCGTCATCGACGAGTAACTCCGATTTCGTGTAGATGGCATCGCTGCGATTGGTGAATGAAAATTCGAACAGTTTTGATTCGGTAATGGCTTCGGTCGGGCAGGCTTCCACACACAGATCGCAGTGGATGCAGCGTAGGTAATTGATTTCGTAGATGAAACCAAAGCGCTCGCCTGGTGAGGTCGGGTTTTCGACATCGTTGTCAGCGCCACGCACGTAGATGCATTTCGCTGGGCACACTCCCGCACACAGTTCGCAGCCGATGCACTTTTCCATGCCGTCGGCATAGCGATTGAGCACGTGACGCCCGTGGAGTCGCTCCGGCTTTGGTGCCTTCTGATCGTCGTCTGCCTCGGGGTTGTGGTCGTCACCCTTTCGGCGGGCGGTGCGTCCGCCCGAGTAGTTCGTTGTCACCCGCTTGCCGCCGAAGAGGCGATGCTGACGGATCGTGACGCCAAATCCTTCGAAGTAGCCCATTAGTACGCCGCTCCTTCTGCGTCACGGTTTCGACGCGCCACGTTCAGCGCCGCCTGGAACAACATGTACGCCAACGCAATACCGACAAGACACCCAGCAACAATGAGCGAATACCTTAGGCCACTGACGTCGCTGTCGCGAGCAACTTGTAACGCGGCGAGAAGGATGAACCACCCAAGCGAAATCGGAATGAGTACTTTCCAGCCGAGGTTCATCAGTTGGTCGTACCGCAAACGTGGAAGCGTCGCACGGAACCAGACATACATATAGAGGAAGGCAAAGACTTTGAGGAGCAGCCATGCGGTTCCACCAAAGGGTCCGAGCACCGCAAAGATGTCAGTTCCACCGAGGTACAGCGGCTGCGGGCCACCGAGGAACAGGGTGACCAGCAGCGCGCTCATCGAAATGACGTTCATGAACTCTGCGAGGAAGAACAACGCGAAGCGAATCGATGAGTACTCGGTGTGGAACCCTCCAACGAGTTCTTGCTCAGCCTCGACCAGGTCAAACGGAGGGCGGTTGAGTTCTGCGGTCATCGCAATGAGGAAGACCACGAACGGGACAATTCCTGTCGACAACAGGTGCCAATTCGTGATCGAGCTCTGTGCTGAGACGATTCCTGAGGTTGACAGGGTTCCGGCGGTCATCAGCACTGCGGCGAGGCTGAGGCCGAGCGCTGCTTCATACGAAATCATCTGCGCTGATGCACGTACCGAACCGAGAAGCGGGTACTTCGATCCACTCGACCATCCGGCGAGCATGACGCCGTAAACCGCAATCGATGACATCGCTAGAACGAGCAGCACCCCGATTGGAGGATCTGCGAGTTGCACTCGAGTGACCTCGCCGAACCAGGTGACCGTTCCGTCGTGACCGTTGGTGAAATCGCCTCCGAGAGGGATAACGGCCCAAATCAAAAACGCCGGGACAAATGCGAGGAAGGGAGCAATGCGGAATACGAACGGGTCAGCCTTCTCTGGAATGAGGTCTTCCTTGAAGAACAGCTTGGTTCCATCGGCAAGGGTTTGTAGTAACCCGAATGGGCCTGCCTTGTTTGGACCGACTCGGTTTTGCATGCCGGCGACAATCTTTCGCTCGAACCAGACCATGAACATGGTTCCGACGAGGCCGATCACAAAAACGACGAGCACCTTCAAGCCGACAACTGCAAGTGGCTGCCACCAGAACGATTCGGCTTCAAGAACTGGGTCAGCAGCAGGAATGCCATGCAAGATGTTCATGAAACTCGCTCAATTCGAATGCGACTCACTGGAGCAGACGACGAAATCAGGGAACGTACATCTCCGAAACCGCTCTCCCGGCCGGGCTGGCCGAATGCTACCCACGCCGTGTCACGATCGAGGCGGTCATCGGGACACGCCGGGAGTTCTGCTGAACCGTGCTCTGAGACGAGTCGGACCATGTCACCAGAGTCGATACCGAGTTGTTCGAGCACCGCTGGGTTCACTGCTACGGCTCGGCCGTTCGCAAGGCCAGCAAGCGAAGGCGACGACGCTGTGGCCACACCACCGTCGTACATCACCCGAGAAACGATGAGGTCTACGTCGTAGCCACCCTTCGGTGCCACATTGACGTCGGGTGCTGAGGTTTCGAACGGAACGTTCCAGACTGAACCCACACTTGCACCAACAGATGTCAGCTGCTCAGAAATGCCTTCGACCGAACTCACGCCAAGGTCGTGTCCGAGGCGGTCGGCAAGTTCAACGGCAATCATCCAATCGGCACGAGCAACGCCAGGAGTGTTGACTTTTTTCGCCACAGGTGCGACACGTCCTTCGAGGTTCGTGGTCGATCCGGTCTTTTCCGACATGACCGCCGCCGGAAGAACGACGTCAGCATCGACTGTTGACGCATTCATGTGGCCGGTGATTGAAACAACCCGACCTGCACCGTTCAAGGCCGCAATCGCAAGCTCCCGATCGGGGAAATCGGCGAGCGGATCGCTGCCGAGTAAGACGAGTACTTCGATCTGTCCGTTCGCTGCCGCAGTCAGTGTCGATGTCGTATCAGATGCTGCCGTTGTTGGAGCAAGACCAGCCTGAAGTGCGCCAACGACATTGCCTCGACGCAACGCCGGGAGCACCGTTGCACCGTCGACTGCGGTCATCAACTGTCGAAGCGCTGCGAATTCGACGTCGGCTGATGTCGCAAGGTTTCCTCGGCCCGCTACCACGACAACTGGGCCAGATGAAAGTTGCGCCTGCACGTCGGCATCAGCAAGCGTTGCCGAAATGACCGAACCCGCATCGCCGGCACCGTGGCGGATCGAGCGCCATGCATGGCGGGTGAGCCCACTACCGGTGGGGGTGAATTCGATGATCCGAGTCGAACCGTTGACGACGGCGTCTCGAAGTCGCAGGTACAGCACCGGCAATTCCTCTTTAAGGTCGGGTGCCAACAGCACCACCGTTGCCGCAGAGGCCATGTCACGAATCGTGGCTCTGGGCATGCCAAGAAGGGCAGCGGGCAGGCCATCACCGAGTTGCGGGTCGTGACGTTCAATGCCGAGGGCGGTGCACAACTGCGCCCACGCCCATGCGTCTTCATTGGTGCCTCGAGAGCCACCGATCACGCCGATTGAGGATGCCCCGGCCGATGCCAGAGACTCGTTCAACAATTCGGTCGTAATCGACATTGCCGCGTTCCATGACGTTGCTTGATGTCCATCAGCAGTCTTGATGAGAGGTTCGGTCACGCGACCCTCAGCGTGAATCGATTCGAAGTTGAAACGACCACGGTCACAGAGCCAGCCCCAGTTCACGTCATCGTTGTCGATGCCCTGGTAGCGAAGCACACGATCGCGACTCGAGTGCACAGAAATTTCGCAGCCGACCGAACACGACGTGCAGGTGCTGTTCGCCTGTTCGAGGTCCCATGGTCGAGCCTTGAAGCGGTAGGGCTTGGCGGTGAGGGCACCGACCGGGCAGATCTGGGCTGTGTTACCCGAAAAGTGAGATGAGAACGGCTCATCGGGATACGTCATCACCTGGGTCGCATTACCGCGCTCAACGAAATGAATCAGCGGGTCTCCAGCGACTTCATCTGCGAATCGTGTGCAGCGATCACAGAGCACGCACCGCTCACGGTCGAGCATGATGAGCGACGAGATATCGATCGGCTTCTCGTAGTGACGCTTTTCTTCGATGTATCGGCTCTCGCCAGGACCGTGGCTGAACGCCTGGTCTTGTAGTGGGCATTCGCCACCTTTGTCGCACACCGGGCAATCGAGCGGATGATTTGCAAGCAGCAGCTCGAGGATTCCCTCCTGTGCCTGCTTTGTTGTGTCCGATTCGGTGTCGACCGTCATGCCCGGCGACACCGGAACCATGCACGAGGGCTGCAACATCGGTCCGCGACCGGTGTCGATTTCGACGAGGCACTGGCGACACATGCCGACCGATGACATCCGAGGGTGGTAGCAGAACCGAGGAATGAATTCGCCGGCACGTTCGGCAGCCGCAATCACCATCTCGCCTGGCTCGGCCGAGATGGTCTTGCCGTTTACGGTGATTTCAACGGACTGCTCGCTCATGACCCTGCTCCAACCGCGGTGACTGGAATGCGCGACCGTGTTCGAGACGGTGCGACCCGAGCTTCGAATTCTGAGCGGAACAGTGTCAATGCCGAGTGCACAGGCACATACGCCGATGGCCCCACGAAGCAGATCGTCGTCATCTTGTAGGGGAACGGTGTTGCTTCGAGTTGGAGGTCAGCACTTGCTGCGTGAGGCATATCACCCGGGCAAATCGACCCACCTACTTCGAGGAGAAGATCGAGGTCGTCGGTTGTTCCGATACCTTCAACGACTCGTTCGAGAATGCGCATCAGCCATGTTCCACCTTCACGACAGGGAACGCATTTGCCGCAGGACTCGTGCGCGTAGAACTTCGTCAACGTCAGTGCCGCCGCAGGAATGTCGGTGGTGGAATCCATCACCATGATCGCGCCCGAACCAAGCATTGAGCCGGCTGCTCCGACGAGTCGACCTTCGAAGGGAAGGTCGAGTTGATCGGGGAGGAACCATGGTGCCGACCCGCCACCTGGCACGAACGCTTTGAGATCGTTGTCGTCTCGGATGCCCTGACAGAACTCTTCACCGTAGAGAAGGTCTCGGAACGTCGTCGTTCCGTTGATGATCTCATACACGCCGGGGCGACGAACATGGCCTGACACCGCCACCATGCGGGTGCCCGGAGACGACTCGGTTCCAATCGCGGTGTATTCGGCTGCACCGTTCGTGGCAATGAACGGAAGGTTTGACAATGTCTCGACATTGTTCACGATGGTTGGCTGACCGTAGAGGCCGATCGCTGCCGGGAAGTACGGCGGCTTCAGCCGAGGCATTCCACGATTGCCTTCGAGCGACTCGATCAGGGCGGTCTCTTCACCAACCACGTACGCCCCGGCACCCCAGTGCAACACGATGTCGATGCTGAACGATGATCCGAGGATGTTCTTCCCGATGAAGCCAGCTTCGTACGCGTCGTTCAACGCTTGGGCAACGCGCTCTTGAGCGAGTGCCATTTCACCTCTGATGTAGAGGAAGCAGCGAGAAAGACCAGCTGCGTAACACGCAATGAGACAGCCTTCGATGAGTTGGTGCGGATCACGCTCCATCAGGAGGCGGTCTTTGTAAGTTCCCGGTTCTGACTCGTCACCGTTCACCACGAGGTATCGAGGGAATACTCCGTCGGGGGTGAGCCCCCATTTCACGCCTGCTGGGAACCCGGCTCCACCGCGCCCGAGAAGAGTTGACGAGCGAACTTCTTCATGCATGTCGTGCGGGCTTCGAGCCAACGCCGAGCGAAGGCCCTCGTACCCACCGGTGGCGAGGTAACGCTCAAGGGTGTGAGAATCTTCGTACCGGAACCGTGAGGTCACGATCTTCGGTCTGTCACCGTCGATAAATCCTGGTGCCCAGGGGAATGACGTCATGATGCACCACCTTCCGCTGATGCTGTAATCCATTCGGGTGGACTCGTGACCTGAGACGGGTCGACTGCCCCCACGCCCTTGTCGGCCGGAATGTGTTGACGGACGCGAGCGAGGGTGCCATGAGGTGGAATTTCGTCGTCAAGACGACCACTCCGTAGGTCGGAGATGAGTTGACGAACTTCTACCGGCGTTGTCCGGAACCTGTATCGGTAATTGACCTGCAGGCAGGGAGCTTCGGTGCATGCAGCCTGGCATTCGGCTCGATGCAGGGTGAACAGGCCATCGTCGGTGGTGCCACCTTCGTGGATGCCGAGTTCTTCTTCTGCGGCGTGCATCAGATCGTCTGCACCCAACAACGCGCACGACATTGTTCCGCATACGTTGATGAGATATTTGCCGACCGGTTCAAATTTGAACATCTCGTAGAACGTTCCGGTACCGAGCACTTCAGCTGGCGTGACCCCGATGAGTTCTGCGATATGACGCATCGCTTCATCTGTGACCCATCCATCTTGTTCTTGTGCGATGTGCAACAGCGGGATGAGTGCAGATTTTGCTCGCGGATAGCGATCAATGATTTCCTTGGCAAGGGTGACATTTTCGTCAGTAAGTCGGGCCATCGTATTGTCCTCTAGCGGTCCACTTCTCCGAGCACCGGATCAACCGATGAGATGACAGCGACGGCGTCAGCAACGAGACCACCGCGCATCATGTGTGGGAGACATTGAATGTTGACAAACGAAGGAGCCCGGACGTGCATGCGGTACGGCGTCGGTGAACCATCGCTTGCGATGTAACAACCAATTTCGCCGCGCGGACTCTCGATTGCGACGTATACCTCGCCTTCGGGCACTTTAAATCCTTCGGTGAAGATCTTGAAGTGGTGAATGAGGGCTTCCATCGACTCGTCGATTCGGGCCCGCGGTGGAGGGGTGACCTTCTTGTCTTGAATTCGGTAATCGCCTTCGGGCATCAGATCGAGGATCTGTCGAACGATCCGCATTGATTCACGAATTTCGTTGAGGCGAATTGCATACCGGTCAAACGCGTCGCCATAACTGCCGACGATGAGGTCGAACTCAACTTCGTCATATCGAAGGTACGGGTCGTGGCGGCGAAGATCCCACTCAACACCGGTCGAGCGCAAAATCGGCCCGGTAGCTCCAAGCGCCAAGGCTTCGCTCGGGGTAATCACACCAACACCCTGGAGACGTTCACGCCAGATTGGCTGACCCGTCATCAACGTGTCGTACTCCTCGAGCCGCTCTGGCAGCATGTCGAGAATTCGCAACACATCGTCACGCCACCCTGGAGGAAGGTCGGCAGCAAGACCACCGGGGCGCACAAAGTTGTGGTTCATGCGAAGGCCGGTGACCTTCTGGAAGAACCGAAGGACTTCTTCTCGTTCGCGCCAGCCGTAGATCATCATTGACACTGCGCCGAGGTCCATGCCGTTGGTCGCCATGAACAGCAAGTGGCTACTCATCCGATTGAGTTCAGACAACAACATGCGCATCCACTGCGCCCGCTCGGGAATGTCGCCATCGATACCGAGCAACTTCTCGGTCGCCATCGAAAACACGAGCTCGTTGTTGAGCGGGCTTGCGTAATCCATGCGAGTGACGTTGGTGCCACCCTGCATGAAGGTGAGCTGCTCACCGGTCTTTTCCATGCCGGTATGCAGGTAGCCAATGATGGGCTTGCAGCGAAGAACCGTTTCGCCCTGCAGTTCAAGCATGAGCCGGAGCACGCCGTGGGTTGATGGGTGCGATGGTCCCATGTTGATGACCATCGTCTGGTCCTCATCAGGGTCTTCTGGAAGGTCGCCGAGTTTTGCGGCTTCGGCCTCTGACAACCTGAGAACTGAAGCAACCTCACGAAGGAGTTCGCTGGCGGTCAGCTCAGAACGGGGCCGGAGTTCCTGCGCGCCTTCATCAGATATCAACGTCATGAGGCTGCGCCTTTGAACTGCACGGGAATTGTTCCAACTTGGAAATCTTTGCGAAGCGGATAGCCGTTCCAATCTTCAGGCATCAAGATTCGTGATGGGTCCGGGTGACCGTCAAACTCGATCCCGAACATGTCGAATACTTCTCGCTCCATCGCTTCGGTTCCTGGGTGGAGGTCGAACAGAGTTGCAATCTTCGCGTCGCCTTCGGGCACCTGCACCCGCAACCGAATTCGACGACGGTGAGTGATATCGAGCAGGTTGGCCACCACTTCAAAACGCTCTGCGGTCACGCTCGATGGAAGGGCTCGCTCCATGTATTCCGAGTAATCGACTGCAGTGAGATCGACACACATTGCGTATCCCTCGTCAGCCAACTGCTTCGCCACATCGAGATAACGGTCACGATCGACGTGCAAGACCAACTGCCCACGGCTATCGGTCATCGGGCAACCGAACATCTCGGGTTCAGGAACCTCAGCTACTTCGCTTGACTCCTCGATGGTCTCATCGGGGGTATCAGACATCTGCCTGTCTCCCGAGCAACACCGGTACGGAGCCAGCGGGAATCTCTTCGACATGAATGTGTGCGCCTCCGCCGTTCTGCTCACGGCGGCGCAAAATTTCGCCTTGCTCGATCTTTGTGTGCAACGTCTCGATTGCGTGAATGAGCGTTTCTGGGGTTGGAGGGCACCCGGGTGCATACACATCGACGGGGACGATCTGGTCGACGCCTTGGACGATTGCGTAGTTGTTAAACATGCCTCCACTCGATGCACATACACCCATCGAGATGACCCACTTTGGCTCCATCATTTGGTCGTAGACCTGACGGAGAACGGGTGCCATTTTCTGGCTGACACGTCCCGCGACGATCATTATGTCGGCCTGGCGGGGTGAGGCGCGGAAGACTTCCATGCCAAACCGGGCAATGTCGTAGTGCGCAGCGCCGGATGCCATCATTTCGATTGCGCAGCACGCAAGTCCGAAGGTTGCTGGCCATGATGAGCGGGAGCGAGACCAGTTCACTAGGTCTTCGAGTCGACCGGTGATGACGTTGTGGCTGATTCCGCCTAACCCGTCATTGATTACGTCGTCAATCGCCATGGTTGCTCGCCTTATGCCGCTTCGGTGGAGCCGTCGGCTGCATCGCGAGCCTCAAGGCCTACGCGGCGAACCGTTGTCGACGCTGAGCGATCGGGAGAGACCATTGATGCGTCGAATGACAGATCTCGGTAGCGCTGAAGCGGACCCCAGTCGAGTCCTCCTCGGGCCACTTCGTACACAAATGTCAAAAAGAACACCACCGAGAACCCGATGATGGCCCACAGCCCGTACATGCCAAGCGCCCCACGCTCGACGGCATACGGATACAAAAAGATGATTTCGATGTCGAACATGATGAACAGCATCGCAACGACAAAGAATGAGACCGGAAAGCGCTCTGGCGGTTCACGGCTGGGGATAATTCCGCATTCGTACGGCGCTTCCTTTGCAATCGATGGTCGATTTGGTGCGAGCAGTCGAGATGCAACGAGGCTCAACACTCCAAATAGGAGCGCCAGCACCATAAGAACGACGATGGGGAGATATTGAGCCATAGGAAGGGTGTTGGTCGTCCCTGACGACTATCCGGCGGTAAGTTCAGCTTTACGGGCAAGGTTTTCAGCAACGATGCGGTCACGTCGATGCAGCATCCACGCTAGCGCGAGGAACACAATTGTTGACCCGATTGTGATCATTGCTGCCGGCTCTCGGCGGGAACCGAGGTCACGCAACATGTAGACATATTGCGATTCCTGAGTTGGATCGACCTCCGGTGCGGATGGCGCACGGCCGGGTTCGGTTCGCAAAGGAATGTATGGCGCGACTTCTACCACCGTGTAGTACGGCTTGTGGAAGAACGCGATTTGGTCGAGAGCGTCTTGTCCGAAGATCTTCGGGTAGGCCTCGCCACCAACTTCGAACACGTTCGTTACCTTGAACGAGCCGGCTTCGAACGCGTCTTCTTCTTCTAAGAAGACGGTTGCCGAGGCTGCTGCCTGTCCGAATGCAGGTTCTGAGTCTGCAAGCACTCGCCACTCTTCATTCACGAAACCGTCAAATACCACTTCATTGATGTCGGCTGGAACCGCTAGGCCGTCGAGCGGGAGACGGTTTTCGAGTACTCCCGCTTGATACAGGTCTCCTGCATCTTGGATCACGGTGCGGCCGGGCACTTGTACCCACGCAGGGTCAGCGCCTTTCAAACCGATGCCGTAGATCCACCAGATACCACCCATGAGCGCCATCCATCCGGCCAAACCGCAGAGAGCGACAAGGAAGCCGAGGCGCGCACCGATGTTGGTGCCGAGAATCAGATAGACCGAGCCCATGAACGCAACGGTTCCGAGAATGACGGTGAGTACACCGCGAAGTTCGGGCTCCCAGTTGATGGCAAGTAACGCTGCAGACATCACAGTCCCCTTACGTAATCGACCACTGCTTCGAGCTGTTCATCGGTCAGCATCGCACCGAATCCTGGCATGCGACCGCTGCCCTGACCCTGGATGCCGTACTTGGCTCCGTAGTTTGAGCCGTTCTTGATGAACGAGATCATGTCAGCTTCATTTGGGAATGCGGAGGCGGCCTTGCCGCCGGTGAGATTCCAACCGAATGCACCTTGACCGGTGACCCCTGGGTCGCCCCAGCTCCAACCTGGTGTGTGACAGCGTGCGCAGCTGTACGCACCGCTTCCGAGATCGAGGTTAAACAGCGCCTCGCCGTACGAGCTGTAGGTTCCATCATCGACCAACTGCCATGCGCGGGTGTCGATATCACCTTGAATGTCGGCTGGGAGGTTGCCTGATGGGCAAGTCTGTGGGTCGTCTTCGCCCACTCCACAGTTTTCACGAGGGATCTGAATTGAGTGGAGGTACGAGATCAGCGTATCGATCTGCTGGTCGTTCATTGGTCCGCCGCCAGCAACACCCCATGGGCTCATCGGTGAGAAGGGCCGACCGTACACGAGGATGAATTTCACTTCTTCTTCGTCGAATCGGTAGAAGATGTTGTTGAGGGCTGGAGCCTTCCAGTTGACCGCTTCGACTTCACCGGTTACTGGGTCGGTCACGTTCCATGCGGCTTCGCCTCCGGCGCCGGCATAACCGCCGTGGCATCCAGCGCAGTTGAAGCCACCTTCAGCGGTTGGTGCGAAGAGGCGTTCGCCCCAGTCAACAAAGATTTCTTCTTGAGCTTCTACTGCACCGGCTTGACGTGCGGGTTCGAATACCCAGTAGAGAGGAAGTGCGATGACGATCACAATGAGCAAAAGGACGCCAACGAACTGCACCATTTCAAGACGTCGGCCTTCGAGAACTTCGTCGTCGACATACTGCTTCCGGTTGGGTGCGAGCTCAATTTCAGACCCGAGTTCTTCTCGCGCTGACCGTCCGTTGAGCACGGCGTACACGATGAAGCCCGCCGTCACGACGATGAGAAGCACCCATGCGATTGAAGTGGTTGTTAGAGCGATCATTAGTGGTCACTTGCTCCCACGCAGTGAGGTCCTTCAGCTTCTTGCCCGGTGGTGTTCACACCGATTGGCACGCCCTGAACGAACGTTCCGGTGTCGACAGTGACGTCGCCCGCTGCCGAAAACTCCAATGGGAAGTGGTCCATGCCTCGCGGGGCCGGGCCACCCTTCTTCTCGCCAACCCGGTTGTACTGCGAGCCATGACAGCCGCATTCAAACCATTGGCTTGAGGTGCACTGCGGAACACGACACCCGAGGTGAGGGCACTTCTGGTACGAAGCAATCAAGCCCCGGCGCATACCGACGAGAACTGATTCTTTGTAGACACCCTCGGCCTTTGCGACTGCATCGACCGGATATTCGGTGATCCACGAGCGGGCTTCTGGCGCATAGAAGAACCCTTGGCCCTGTCGGATACCGGAGATGATGTCGTCATAGCGACCAATCGGTACCTTGCCACCGAAACCGCCGGTCTTTGTTGGCCATAAGAAGCCGACGAACGATGCTGCAGCGAATGCGCCGATACCGGCACTCATCAGTGAGATGGTCGCCCGGTTAAAGAACTGTCGTCTGCTCACGCCAATCGCGTCAGGGTCAGCAGGAACGAATGGCTCTGGGGCGAGGTCTTTAGCCGGCATGAGGTCGGTACCCGCCCGAACTGCAGCGGCTTCGGCTTCGACCTCAGCGCCCGACGGTGCTGCTGCTTCGGCTCCTGCTGCTTTACGGGCGGCGCGGTCGCGGGCAACGGTTTCGTCGCTGAGGGCTCCTGCGCCTCGGACATCGCTGCGGCGGGCAAGCGTCGCAAACGACGCTCCGGCGAGAACGACGAGCACAATGACTGCGATGAGGATGACTGAAGTTGCGCTCATTTCGACCTCACAACTCGAAGAACAGTCCGTCACGCCAAGGAAGCGTGAAGTTGAAGCCAGGACCTCGGAAGAACGAGCCGATCATGACGAGCACTGCCCAGAACATGAGGTGCACGGTCATGAGAGATGTCGCAAACTTACGATCCTCCGGCTTGTTTGACGGGTTCCGGTCGATGTACGGGGCGAAAATCAGCACGATGATGCCAACTCCAGGGATGGTCACACCAGCCACCATTGGGTGGAACATGGTGAGCAACTCCTGAAGACCCAAGAAGTACCAAGGTGCTTTTGATGGGTTCGGCGTTTGGTTCGGATTGGAGTGCTGCAGCAACGGAGCGTTCACCCAGATGGAGAACAGGAACGTGAATGCCAGACAGGCAAGGGCCGCTACGAACTCAGCAGCGAGCAAGTGCGGCCATGTGTGCACCTTGTCGACGGGCGTTGCCTTCACCTCTTGGATCGAGCCCGACTTCACGACGGTCAACAAGCGTTGGGTGTGGCCTCCCGGGCCAGCGCCAACCGGTACCCCGCCACCGACGGGGGCGGCAGCGACGGCCTCGGCAGCTCGGTCGGCAACTGCAACGCCGCCGCCGGATGCCTCTGCTCCGCCTTCTGAGCGTGACTTCGCTGATTTCGAGCGCTCCAAGAGGTGAGCTGGAATACGCGAGTCGCCAGCCGTTGCGCCTGCGTCTTCGGCAGATGCCGCGGCTTCTGCGGCGGGCTCAGCCGCCTTCTCACGAGCGGCTTGCGCTCGCTTCAATAGGTGCTCTGGAATCTCAGTCATTGGGTCAGCCTCCGATCAGAGCGGTCCACTGATGCCGCCGTCCTTGCGGACACGCCAGAAGTGGATCGCCATGAAAATGACGATGATGAACGGGAAGAACAACACGTGCAACACGTACCATCGAAGCAGGGTTTCTGATCCGATTTCCGCGCCGCCAAGCAACACGAATCTCACCTCTTGTCCAAATACCGGTGTGTACCCCATCATGTTGGTACCCACCGCTACAGCCCACATGGCGAGCTGGTCCCATGGCAATAGGTAGCCGGTAAACGACAACAGCAACGTGAGTGTCAACAAGATGACGCCAATCACCCAGTTGAACTCTCGTGGCGGCTTGTACGCACCGTGATAAAAGACTCGAGACATATGCAAGAACACGGCGAGCACCATGAGGTGCGCTCCCCATCTATGCATATTTCGTACCAAGAGTCCAAATGTCACCGAGGTCTGCAGATTGGAAATGTCATCCCACGCTGCAGTTGCCTCTGGCCGGTAGAAGAACATCAAGAAGATGCCCGTCACGGTGAGAAGAATAAAGAGGAAGAAACTCAGGCCGCCGAGGCACAGCGTGTAGCTGACCTTGACGGCGTGGCGCTTCACCTTCACTGGGTGAAGGTGATATAGCACCGAGTTCATAATGACGTATGAACGGTTTCGAGGGCTGTCGGTGTAGCCCTTCCTGAAGATTGACCCGGGACGGAAGATGCTGCTCCACACCTGTGATCCCTGAACGGAATCGACGGTCTGTTGCACACGCTCTTTCGCAGTGGGGCGGGGGGTTTCGTCAATGATCTTTGCCATGTCGTGATCAGAACCTCATGCCGTAGGCGTAGCCGTGGTTGTTAGTACGGGTATGACTTTCGCCAGCAGACGTCGCTGGCCCTGCCTTACCGAGGATGATCACCCCGGTTGGGCAGCGGTCGACGCAGAGAGCGCATCGGGTGCAAATATCGTCGTCGATGATGAACACGACATTGTCGGACGGGTCATCTCCGGGGCGTTCAGTTCCTTCCGCCTCGGCGATGGAGTCCGGCTGCACCATATGAATGCACTTCCACGGACAAATATCGACGCAGCCCTCACACATGATGCATTCGGACTGGTCAATGTGAATGAATTGCTTTGGCTTTACCGCGCGAGTGAGATAATCCGCGTCGACTTCGACGAGCGTGTACTCGTCGGTGTACGGCATCATCGGCGGGTTTGCGTCAGTACGAGCCATCTCCGTTACCTCAAGCTTTCTTCACCAGAGGACGACCGTACGAACTTGTTGGGAGTTCCTTCGCGACCGACTCGCCACGCTTTTGCCACCAGATCCACATAAAGATCAGCACGCCGAAGTAATAGGCGTGCAAGACAACGACAATGACGTCGCGGATCGCTTCGTATTGCAGGGTGAACGGGAACCATCCGTCAAAGGCTTGCGGCTTCAAGATGCCTCCTGGCCCAAAAATGATTTTGCTGCGGTCCCAACCGAGGTCTTTGTCGGCATGGTCAATCCACTGGTGTGGGACGATGCCGAATGCGAGGAACATCACTCCAAATGCGTACACCGAACCCACCATGGCTTCGCCCCATGAGGTTGGTGTGCCAACTGGACGACGGCGGCCATACGGAATAACTGCGAACGTCAAAATGTTGGACGCGATGAACGACACCAAGAACGCCGTGTTCATTCCCGGCCACTCAAGAACGTTCCAGTTAAAGGCGATCATCTCGCTCCTTATGCCTTTCCGTTGATCGTGCTCTGTGAGAGCACTACCCGCAGAGACTGTAGTCGCGCTGGCGTCCGTACTCCTATTCCCGAAGCAGTATTACCAGCGACGCTTCATACATTCTGGCACCACTCACCCCGACTCACGTCAGGTTGTGCATAAGTTCATTGCGAAGAATCTGAACTCATGGGTCGAAGATTCACGCGTTCGACCATTCGCCGTCTATCGTGTGAGCGTGACTGAGATTCCAGAGCATCTCCTTCAGCGCAGTCGCGAACGCCGCGCTGCGCTCAGTGGAAGCGACGCATCCCCAAGCGCCCCCGCAGAGACCACCAGTTCGTCATCGGCTCCCGTTCCTGCTGAGGCAGCTGCACCATCTGGCCCAGCACCCCGAGCAGCTGCACCAGAAGCCGCTGCGCCTCCTCCTCCGAAGCCAGATTCCTTCGTCGTCTCAAAATATCGCTCACGAAAGAAGGTTCCGGGTTGGGCGATGGCAGGGCTCGCCCTTCTTCCGATTTGGATGTTTATGTATGTCCGTTCGGTGACCGCTCAAGCTGAGGAGGCCTCTGGACCTCTTGCAATTGGTGCAGAGCAGTACGCAACGTGCGCCGGCTGCCATGGCGGAAATGGCCAGGGTGGAGTGGGCTATCAGTTCTCCGAGGGTGAAGTTCTAAAGACGTTCCCGAATATCGAAGACCAACTCCGCTACGTCTTGTATGGAACCGGTGCGTACAACATCGCTGGTGTCGTGAACTACGGCAACCCAGATCGCGAGGGTGGTCCGCACCTCACTGGTGAGCGGGGCGTCATGCCCGGATTCGCCGGAGCGATCACCGACTACGAACTCCTTGGGGCGGTTTGTTATGAGCGTTATTCGCTCGGCGGTGCAGACCCAGACAGCGACTACGCCGAAGAGTTCGAAAAGTGGTGTGCTGAAGATTCAGAAATCTTCGTTGAGTTGCAGGCCGGTGCTGCTCTTGCATCAATCCACGAAACTCACGAAGGCATCATCGAAATCGGTGACGGTCCCGCAGATGGATCACCTCCGATGATGATGGAGGGTTAAGACGGCAACGTCGCCCTCTTCGCACCACGACGTCCTCGTCATCGGCGGCGGACCCGCTGGTGCATCTGCCGCAATTTCGATTGCCTCGAGAGGTCATTCAGTTGTCCTCGTCGAACAACGTGGCCCTTCCCCGATATCTCAGCGTTCATGGCTGGTGAACCACCAGGCAAACCGCTGCCTCCTGAGCGCTGGTGTGGTTCTTAAAGGTCACGCCGTCGATTCGATTCGGTTTACCCACCAAACACGCCTGACCGAACGCCCTCTTCGATCTGGGAGCGCCATCGTCATTCGACAGGACGAGTTATTTTCCTCGTTGCGTCAACGGTGCCGGGAGCTTGGTGTCGTTGTCCACGAGGAGACTCGGGCGACGAGTCCGATCATCGAGAGAGGGTTTCTGCGAGGCGCCGCATGCGACGACGCTCGTGAACTGCTGGCTGAATATTCGGTCATCGCAGATGGGGCGAACAGCACATTTGGCCGAGCCCTCGGTACGTACCGTCGCCGCGACCTTCCATATCTGGTCGCAGTGAACGGTGCCTGGAGTGCCCCATCGGCACATGATCCCAACATCAGTGTCGACCTTGGTCTTGTTCGCGCCGATGGCCGACCATTGGCCGGCTACGGATGGGTGATCCCAGATGGGCACGGTGCGGTTACGGCAGGTGTGGTCGTGCCGTCAACCGTGCGAGATGTTGAATCGATCAACTTGCAGCAGGTGTTGGTGCAAATGGTGTCGTCGGTCGGGCACCGGTGGGGACTTGTTGCCGACTCGCCACTCGAACTAGGTCGTGAACGTCGACTTCCAGTCGGCGGTTCGGTAGGCCCGGTCCTCGGGCCGACATTCGTCGTCGCCGGCGATGCCGCATCAACCGCTGACCCTCTCAGCGGCATCGGGGTAACTGGCGCCATCATGTCAGGTGTGCTCGCCGGTGACGTTCTCGCCAACGCTGTCGATGAAGGAGCCTCTGCCCCATTGCAGCGCTACTCCGCTGACCTTAAGGCCGCTCTGGGGCGGCGGCAACAACTTGGCAGATTCGTGCTTCCCGTGCTCGGTCACCCTGCAGGGCGCTACCTGCTTCCCTTTGCGGCCCGATCCCGCTCTGCCGCTGACCTATTGCTCCGATCGACGTTCGACATCTCACTGCCAAATCCGTTATCGCAGTGAACTCCGCTTCAGGCGGTGGGTGAAAAGACGGTCTCGAGAAGCGTTGCCGGCGCTGCCCGTAACGCTTCGGTTGCACGGCCGTCTGGGAACTGTTCAGTGGCGGACATTGCCGTCTCGACGAAGGTCTTCGCAATTGTGCAGGCGGCTTCTACACCGCCGGACCCTCGCACAATCGTGAGTGCTTCAACTCGCTGATTCTCGTCAAGAGTTTCACCTAAGAGTTCACGCAGTCGATCTGCCGCCGAGCCTCCGTTAGACAAGGTGCACAACACGGGCAGGGTATAGACCCCGACCTGCATGTCATGTCCAGCTTGTTTCCCCAGTTTCTCGTCGGTTGACACGATGTCGAGCACGTCATCGACGATTTGAAAGAGCATTCCGAACGAGTCGCCATACTGGGTGAGAGCATCGATCACTGGCCGGTCAAGGCCAGTGACAATTCCACCGACTTGCGCTGACGTTCCGTACAGCGAGGCTGTCTTGCCTCTGATCGACGCAAAGTAGCTCTCATTCGTTCGTGTCGGGTCGTAGGTGGTTCGAAGTTCTTCGATCTGTCCTTCACATAGCCATGCAATGGTCTTGGCCAGGAGGGCAGCGATTTCAGTGCCAAGAGATGCTGCGATTTCCG